>NZ_JAMOIE010000005.1 GCF_024448935.1 Stutzerimonas stutzeri | reverse complement strand
GTAGGAAATCGCAGTGTTCGATCATCAAGGCTGTGCTGCTGCTGTCTGGCGCAACCTTCATGGCGGTCATGGTCATGTACAACGTCGGCTTCGATTTCAGTCGTCTGTTCTCCGAGGCGGTGGCGCTGCATCCGAGCCATCAGGCGATCATGAGCCCGGGCGGCCTGGTTTCCGACCCGATTTCGGCGATCTCGCTGGGCCTGGCATTGATGTTCGGCACGGCTGGCCTGCCGCACATCCTGATGCGCTTCTTCACCGTTGCCGACGCCAAAGAAGCGCGCAAGAGCGTGTTTTATGCGACCGGCTTCATCGGCTACTTCTATATCCTGACGTTCATTATCGGTTTCGGCGCGATCCTGCTGGTCAGCACCAACCCGAGCTTCAAGGACGCCGCGGGCACCATCGTCGGCGGCACCAACATGGTCGCCATCCATCTGGCTTCGGCAGTCGGCGGCAATCTGTTCCTGGGCTTCATCGCCGCGGTGGCCTTTGCCACCATCCTCGCGGTGGTTTCAGGCCTGGCGCTGGCGGGTGCTTCCGCTGTCGCCCATGACCTCTATGCCTGCGTGATCATGAAGGGCAAGGCCAAGGAAGAGGACGAGATGAAGGTGACCAGGCGCACCACGCTGGCCCTGGGCGTGCTGGCCATCCTGCTTGGTGTGGCCTTCGAGAACCAGGATAGTGCGTTCATGGTGGGGCTGGCGTTCTCGGTTGCCGCGAGCTGCAACTTCCCGATTCTGTTTCTTTCGATGTCTGGAAAAACCTGACCACCCGCGGTGCGCTGATCGGTGGCGCGATGGGCCTGGGCACGGCGTTGCTGCTGACCATTCTCAGTCCGACGGTATGGGTCGATGTGCTGCACTTCGAGAAGGCCATCTTCCCGTACAAGTACCCGGCACTGTTCGCCATGATCGCGTCGTTCGCCGGTCTATGGTTCTTCTCGGTTACCGACAAGTCGAAAGCGGCTGCCGAAGAGCGCGCACGTTTCTTCCCGCAATTCATCCGTTCGCAGACCGGTCTGGGCTCGAGTGGTGCGGTCGCACACTGACCTTACAGCTCACCCGAAAAAAGCAGCCTTCGAAGGCTGCTTTTTTATGCACCATCGCCCGTTTATGGGTGGCTCAGAGGCCGGTCAATCGGGTGCGAGGCATGCCAGTCATTCAGCATTTCGATAGAGGCCGGAGCCGGCAGCGGCTTTCGCTAGACTCGTGGCAACTCCACGAACAAAAGGTTACAAACAATGCAAACTCGGATGATGGTCACGGGGGCCGGTTCCGGCCTGGGTCGCGAAATTGCGTTGCGCTGGGCGCACGAGGGGTGGCAGCTGGCATTGTCGGATGTCAACGAGGCCGGCCTGGCTGAAACCCTGAAGAGGGTCCGTGATGCGGGCGGCGAGGGTTTCACTCAACGCTGTGATGTGCGCGACTACAGTCAGCTGACGGCGCTGGCACAGGCTTGCGAGAGCAATTTTGGCGGCATCGATCTAGTGGTCAATAATGCTGGCGTCGCTTCGGGTGGCTTTTTCGAAGAACTGTCACTGGAAGACTGGGACTGGCAGATCGCGATCAACCTGATGGGCGTGGTCAAGGGCTGCAAGGCGTTCCTGCCATTGCTGCAGAAGAGCCAGGGCAAGATCATCAACATCGCATCCATGGCGGCTCTGATGCAAGCGCCGGGAATGAGCAACTACAACGTGGCCAAGGCCGGCGTAGTGGCGTTGTCCGAAAGCCTGCTGGTGGAGCTGAAGCAGCAGAAAGTCGGGGTTCATGTGGTCTGTCCGTCGTTCTTCCAGACCAATCTGATGGATTCCTTTCGTGGGCCGAGGCCCAACATGAAAGCGCAGATCAGCAAGCTGCTCGAAGCGTCGCCTATTTCCGCTGCCGACATTGCCGATTACATCTACCGTCAGGTCGCCGAAGGGGTGTTTATGATCCTGCCGCATGACGAAGGCCGGGCAGCTTGGAAAATCAAGCAGCAGAACCCCCAGGCGATCTATGACGAGATGGCGCTGCTGGCAGTGAAACAACGTAGCAAGAGCAAAACCTGACCAGTCGGTCCGTTTTCTGGCCCTGATCCAGGGGGCGGGAGTAGGGCTGTTCTTCCGCATCCGGGTGCTGGCCTATAACCTTTTTATCCGCTTCAAGCGCAGCGCGCTTTCTCCCGAGTGGCACCGGTACCAGGTCCAGACCCTGCGGTGGCGGCTCTATCAGGTGGCGGGACGGATTGTACGCCATGCCGGCCAACGGATTCTGAAGAGCAGCGAGCCGATGCGGGCCTTGTACCAGGCGGTGCGGGAACGCAGTTGGGAAACGGCCAGGAGCGGCACACCTTGGACGCCGCCGGAAGGAACACAGTCGGAGTCCAGTCCAGGCGGTCGCGGCAGGGTCGTCTGCCTGACGATTGGCGTTTTGCGCCCGTAGAGGACAACCGTTCGTCGAAGCAGGGAAAGGGCTCGGCCTCGGCGCAAACCCAGCCTTGCCCTGACCGCTTGCGGGCCTCTCAGGCCCGGTTTGGCCCCTGCGCCAATGGCGACCGCGGATTTTGGGGCATGTCTGCCTGCTCGCGGGAGCGGTGTGATTAGATTTATACTGCTGCGCTTTGATGGGCAGCCACCCGCATACGAATATAAGGAGAGGCCTGCGATGCGATTGATCAGCAAGGATTGGGTAGAGAGCTTCACTGTTGCCTTCGTCGTCGTGCTGGGGATATTCGGCGCTTCATCGGTGCAGGCAGCCGAGGAGGATCCTTGGGAAGGTGTCAACCGGGCGATCTTTACCTTCAATGACAAGGTCGATATCTATACGCTCAAGCCGCTTGCGCAGGGCTATCAGAAGATCACGCCAAACGTCCTCGAGGATGGCATTGGCAACATATTCAGCAATCTGGGCGACGTCGTGGTGCTGACCAATGACCTGCTGCAGGGCAAGGTCCGTGACGCAGGGATCGATACCAGCCGCATCCTGTTCAACAGCACCTTCGGCGTACTGGGTTTCTTCGACGTCGCGACCCGTATGGGCTTGCAGAAGAATGATGAGGACTTCGGACAGACGCTGGGCGCCTGGGGGCTGGGCAGTGGGCCGTATGTGGTGTTGCCACTGCTGGGGCCGAGCAGTGTGCGCGATGCGGCAGGGCGCGTGCCAGATTCGTTACTGCAGCCATATCCGTACATGGACCATGTACCGACCCGCAATGTGACGCGAGCGGTGAACGTTGTTGACCTGCGTGCCGGCCTGCTTTCGGCAGAAAAAATGATCACTGGCGACAGGTATATCTTCGTGCGCAACGCGTACCTGCAGAATCGCGAATTCCGCACGCAGGATGGTCAGGTCGAAGACGACTTCTAACCGTCGCCCGGACCGCATTGGCTCGGCCAGTGCGGTCTGTCCGCCCTCGTCACGCCACGGTCATGCCAAGGCGTTCGCGTCAAACAATACTCAGCTCATCGAAAGGATGGCCAGGCCTAGAGTTTGCCGTCCATCCCCCTGCATGCCGACCCGCACCACTTCTGTTTCAGCCTCCAGGCCCTTCAGTTCGCTGTGCTCCGAAGGGATGTGCACATGAACTCTGTCACCCAGCTGCAAGTGGGTCGCTGCGACCACCTGCATCCCCGTGCTGGAAAGGTCCAGGCAGGTTGCCTGGTAGTGCTGGTCACCCTGCGTCAGGGTGATTGCGGTCTCGATATTCATGCGGATGAAGTCGCGTTTTTCACTGTAGTCTCGATCTCGCTGGGTCATTGTTTCGTCCTCTGAGTTCTTGTCTCGTCGGTTCTTATAACGCCCGTCAATTCTGCCTGTAAAGGACAGGCGGAGGCACCGCGCCTGGCTTGAAACACGGATCGTATGGGAGTACCGTCTGCGCCTTGAAAAGATCCCATGCCCGGCGCGTGCGCAGGGCCGATGCTTTCGCCAATCATCCTGGCGATACCGCCTGGAAGGAACATGCACAACCCAAGCGCGACGCTGCTGATCATAGATGACGACGATGTGGTACGGGCCAGCCTGGCTGCCTATCTGGACGACAGCGGTTTCAAGGTCTTGCAGGCACCTAACGGACCGCGCGGAGTGGAACTGTTCGACGCGGAACACCCTGACCTGGTGATTTGCGATCTGCGCATGCCGCAGATGGATGGTCTTGAGCTGATCCGGCTGATCAGTGAGCGCCAGGCTGACCTTCCGGTCATCGTGGTCTCAGGTGCAGGTGTGATGAGCGATGCCGTCGAGGCCCTGCGATTGGGCGCAGCTGATTATTTGATCAAGCCCCTCGAAGATCTGGCGATGCTCGAACACTCGGTCCGTAGAGCGCTCGATCGTTCGCGCTTGCGTCTGGAGAACAGGCGCTATCGCGAGCAGCTGGAAGCGGCTAACCGGGACCTGCAGGCGAGCTTGCATCTGTTGCAGGAAGATCAAGATGCCGGCCGCCAGGTGCAGATGAACATGCTGCCGGTCACGCCCTGCAACCTCGACGAATTTCAGTTCGCCCATCAGATCATCCCCTCGCTCTACCTTTCAGGTGATTTCGTCGATTATTTTCGCGTCGATGAGCACCGTATCGGCTTCTATCTGGCGGATGTGTCTGGCCATGGCGCCTCCTCTGCATTCGTCACGGTCCTGTTGAAATTCATGACCACGCGCCTGCTCTACGAATCCCGACGGGGCAGAGCGCTGCGCGCGTTCAAGCCGTCCGCGGTGCTTGACCACATCAATCAGGGGCTGATCAATTGCAAGCTCGGCAAGCACGTCACGATGCTGGGCGGCGTGATCGATCAGGAACGCAACCTGCTGCATTACAGTATCGGCGGCCACCTTCCGATGCCGGTGATATACGCCGACGGCGCCGCCAGGTATCTCCAAGGGAAAGGTCTACCGGTCGGTTTGTTCGTCGAAGCGACCTACGATAATTACGAGATAGAGTTGCCTGAATCTTTCAGCCTGACGCTGCTTTCCGATGGCATTTTGGACCTTTTGCCGGGCGATACCCTCAAAGACAAGGAGGCTGGGCTACCCGGGTTGATATGCGAAGCAGGCGGCACGCTGGGCGGGCTACAGCGAGTGCTGGGCCTAGCCGCTCTGGAGGATATGCCCGATGACATCGCGTTGTTGGTACTGAGCAGGAACCTTGCATGAGCACTGGGAAAATCCAGTTTGCTGAGCAGAACGGTACATTCGTTCTTAAGTTCGTCGGTGAGATCCGCCTGACGCTTTGCTCGGCGCTGGACGCAACGATCGAGAAGATCTTTTCGTCACGCAATTTCTCATCGATCATTATCGATCTCACCGAAAGCCGTAGCATCGACAGCACGACGCTGGGCCTGCTGGCCAAACTTTCGATACTTTCGCGGCAGAAGATCGGCATGCTGCCGACACTGGTCACCACCCACGCGGACATTACGCGTATTCTGCAATCGATGGGCTTCGATCAGGTCTTCAACATTGTCGACCAACCGCTGCCGTCGTCTGAACAACTGGCCGACCTGCCAAGCCAGGATCAGTCTGAGGAAGTCGTAAAAGACAAGGTACTTGAGGCGCACCGGATACTGATGAGCCTCAACGAATCCAACCGCGAGGCTTTTCGCGACCTCGTGACGGCGTTGGAGCGGTCCTGAACTACAGCTTCGTTGGAAGGAGCGCTTCGAGCTTTTCCTGATCCCTCGCGAACTGCCGAATTCCCTCGGCCAGCTTCTCGGTCGCCATTGGGTCCTCGTTCAATCCCCAGCGGAAGCTGCGTTCATCCAGCGTAATGCGTGGCTCGGAGCTGCGGCCTGGTGACAGCTTGCGCTCCAGAATGCCTTGCTCCTGCGCCAACTGGCTCAACAGCTCGGGGCTGATGGTCAGCCGATCACAGCCGGCAAGGGCTTCGATCTGCCCCGCGTTGCGAAAGCTGGCGCCCATCACGACGGTCTCATAACTATGTGCCTTGTAGTAGTCGTAAATCCGGCTGACCGACTGTACGCCTGGATCTTCGTCCCCGACGTAGTCACGACCTTCGGACTTTTTGTACCAGTCATAGATGCGACCGACGAAAGGCGAGATCAGAAACACGCCGGCCTCGGCACAGGCGACTGCCTGGGTGAAGGAGAACAACAGCGTCAGGTTGGTCTGGATCCCTGACTTTTCCAGCTGCTCAGCGGCACGAATGCCCTCCCAGGTCGAGGCCAGTTTGATCAATACGCGGTCGCGGGATACACCGGCCTGCTCGTACAGGCCGATCAGGCGTTCGCCGCGCTGAACCATGGCCTGTAAATCGAAGGAAAGCCTCGCGTCGACTTCCGTGGAGATCCGACCGGGGATCAACTTGAGCACTTCTTGACCCACCGCGACGGCGAACAGATCGCAGCCCAGGCCGATGTCGCCCTTGCAGTTGGACATGGCCGCTCGCAGGTGATTGGCGTAGCGGGGCAGGGCGGCGGCTTTGAGCAGAAGCGATGGGTTGGTGGTCGCATCAACCGGTTGGAGGCGGGCGATGGCGTCGAGGTCGCCGGTGTCGGCAACCACGGTGGTGAATTGCTTGAGTTGTTCCAGCTTGGACGGCATATGGGCGCTCTATCCTTTGGTTGACGTAACTTGAATCCGTGGCCATCGCGCCATTTGGATCGGATGGTCCGGGTGGGGCAGCTGTTGGATCAAAAATGCGGTCGTGTGTTCCCGGCGACTGAATCAGTGTCCTTCGAGCAGTGCGGTCGCTTGATCGAGCAGCGCCAGTGGTTGCCTGGTTTTGTGGATGTCGACCGATAGCAACTGGCGATAACGTCTAGCTCCTGGAAAACCCTGGCCCAGGCCTAGAACATGACGGGTAACGTGATGCATCGAGCCGCCGCTATCAAGATGATTCTGAATGTAAGGGCGCATCCGGCGCAGTGCATCGGCGCGGGTGATAATCGGCTCTTTGCAGGCAAACAGCCTGGCATCAACCTGCGCTAGCAGGTAAGGATTGTGATAAGCCTCGCGTCCGAGCATCACGCCATCGAACTGCTCAAGGTGGGCTGCACATTGGTCCAGCGTCTTGATGCCGCCGTTGAGGATGATTTCCAGGTCCGGAAAGTCGCGCTTCAATTGCTGTGCAACGTCATAGCGAAGGGGCGGAACCTCCCGATTCTCCTTCGGTGAGAGTCCTTCCAGAATCGCAATACGGGCATGGACGGTAAAACTGCGGCAGCCTGCCTCTCGGACCTGTCCAACGAAATCACAAAGTTCGGTATAGCTGTCGCGTCCGTTGATACCGATGCGATGCTTGACTGTTACGTCGATATCCACCGCATCTCGCATCGCTTTCACGCAATCGGCGACCAGTGCCGGGTAGCCCATCAGGCACGCGCCGATCAGGTTGTTCTGCACGCGGTCGCTGGGGCATCCGACGTTGAGATTCACCTCGTCATAACCAGCCGCTTCGGCCATCTTTGCGCAAATGGCGAGATCACCGGGCACGCTGCCGCCAAGCTGTAGCGCCAACGGATGCTCCGCTTCATCATGACGGAGGAAGCGATCGGCATCGCCATTGATCAGTGCGCCGGTGGTGACCATCTCGGTATAAAGCAGGGCGTGCCTGGAAAGCTGGCGCAGAAAATACCGACAGTGCCTGTCAGTCCAATCCATCATTGGCGCAACGGAGAATCGGCGCGAGTTGACGGGCGTGTAGCGAGGGTTCATGTGGCTTTCCGGCTGAGTGTTTCGGACGCGCTCGAGCTGCTTCAACAGGTTCATGCCGGTTGGCTGTGGCGAAATAGCGGCTAGCAGAGCGCGTTGCATGCCGACCGGAGTGGTTGCTCGACCAGTCGGCTCGAAAAAAAGGCTGACAAGTTTATCAGGAGCGCGAGCGCTTAGCAGGCCGTTGAAAGAACTCAGAGCCCGCGTGGCTCTGGCAAAATGGCGGCCATCCTCTGCTACCGAACCAGCCCAAGCCTATGCGTGGATCGCACCTCAAACAAAACGAGCTGTTCAGTCATACGACACTGGAGCAGCGCATCCCGAACGAGCACCCGCTGCGTCCCCTGTGCGAGCTGGTCGATGCTGTCCTGGCGTTGCGTCACCATGTGCAGGCCCCTGTGTCGTCCAATCACAGAAATCATCTCCGCAAGGCGCAGCGCAAGAGAAGAGCGTCGGGGAGTTACCGCTTATCATCGAGCAAATCTGCAAAAAAAAGCGTCCTCGATCAAAGGGGGCTTTTTTATGCCTGACGGTGCTACATGCGAGCCTGATCAGTTGCTGCGCTGCGCCAGACCTTGAGAAAGTTGCACAGTAACCGGCGGCGACTGGCGGATACGCACTATCCGCGCTTCTATGGCTCGAAACTCTAGGTCACTGGCGGCCTGTAGCGAGGTGCATCATGCAAGATGGAATGTTGTTGGATAGGCAGATCAATTATGGCCGGCTGTTAGCCGCAAATGATCCGAGCAGCGACGAGCCCCTTCCGGGTGATCCAGACGGTGCCAGCATCAACGATGCACCGATGTCCGATCCTGATGAAGCGCAGATCAGCGATGACGACATTGATATGTTCGAAGATGATCCTACGATTCCAACCGAGTAATGAGCTGCGATTGGACCTGTGTTGACGGTCCGAACCATAAAACACCGCAGTCGCTCTGTGGCTGACTGCGGTTTTGATCAGGCCGATCCCGACCCGAGGATCATTGCTGTTACCGGTTGAATGCAGCACCGGTACCAACGACGGTTGCTGACGGCAACAACTGGCTGATGAAGCGGTTCCAGCGCGTGATGCCAGCCGGTCCAACGAACACGATGTCCTGCGGTTGCAGTGGGAAGTGTTGAGCCAGCGCGAAAGCCGCAGGGGATTTGGCATTCAGCTGGAACACTGTAGCTTTTTCAGTGGCGATATTCTCTGCGCCACGAATAACGTAAACCGCTTCGCCATCGGCGGTTTCCTGACGGATGCCGCCCGCGGTGCCGATAGCATCCATCAAGTTGAGACTGGTTGCCTTGAATATCATGGCTTGCGGATTCACCACCTCGCCCAGAACGTAGACCTTCTTCTGATCGTTGTACGGCAGGTGGAGCTGGTCGCCGTCTTTCAGATACACCTGGTGCAGCCAGGAGTCCGGACGGTTCAGATCGTCGAGGTCGAGCATGTACTCACGGCCGTCACGCTTGAGCAACAGGCCGGACAGATCCGCCGTATCGGTATCGACTCCGGCCTGACCAATAGCCTGCATGATGGTCATCGGAGCGGTAGTCACTTCGACCGCGCCAGCCGTATTGAATGCGCCGGAGAGCACGACGCGCTGGCTACCGAAACGCAGCAGGCTGACGTCGACTTGAGGGCTGTCGATGTAATTGGCCAGCCTTTTGGAAATGTCGGAGCGAAGTTGCTCGATCGTCTTGCCTGCTGCTTGAATGTTCCCGATGTAGGGGTAGAACAGAGTGCCATCGGGACGAACCAGGCGCCCGTTGGCATCGAGCTGTTGTTGCGGGCCTGAAGGAGCAGTCAGTTCAGGATGGTCCCAGACGGTGATGTAAAGAAGGTCGTTGGCGCCGATGCGGTAAGCCTCGGGCTTGAAGCTCAGTAGCTCTTGCTTGCTGGAGGTGCCTTGGTCGGAGGACACTTCGCCCTTGAGCATTTCAGGAGTAATGCGCATCAGCTGGACAGTGTCGTCTTCCGTTTCTGCGCCGTCCTTGAACTGATCGGGGTCCAGGTACTGACCAGGAGAGTAGACGCATCCCTGCAACACCAGCACGGAAGAGAAAGCGAGAGCAAATAGTGGTTTCATGGTTTCTTCATCCTTGACGGAATAGTTGTTTTTACGAAGTGAAACAGCGCAATTCACCTTTGGCTGAAGGAGCGAGCGGACACGGACTCGTTTATCGACAATCGCCGAAGCGCTTTCGGCGGTGCAGCAAACGCGTCCAATCTCTGCTGTTCCTGATGTCGCTACTGCAAGCTCTGAGAGGTATACCTTCAGATTCGGTGTGAGATCGGTGCTGGACGAGCCGCTCAATAGGTTCCGCTCAACCTTGGGGTAGCGTCTTCCTCGAATAGGAACCAGACGTTGCGTTGCTCACAGTAGCCATAGACCGTTACGTTTCTCTGCGGTTCACGACGGATGCGCATAAATGAGGCGGGGCTGCAACGCTGCCATCTCCCGGCAAAACAGAATCAAAAACAAGCGAGTCATGGTTTTGGACAGGTTGTCGACCGGCCAGATACGGTTACTTGGGTCCGCTAAGCACAGCAGGCGGCCGAGCGCGGCACTTTCAACTCACTGTTTAGTGCAATTAGCGGCGCGTGCCGCCATAAACCGAGATCCGCCACCTCGGTGCCGGTAAACCTGATTAGGTCACGCTCTCCGCGGCGGGGTGCTCGATCATCCAGCGCAGCGTCTCCTTCAATTCGATTCGGGCCATGTCGCCAATCAACGAGTCCAGTTTGGCTCGGCTGCCGAACAGATTCTTCACATCCGCGCTGCGCACGAACGCTGGATTGACGCGGACCTCCATGCGGTGACCGGAGATGGCCGCTGCCTGCTCGAGTACATACTTGAGCGTATAGGCTGATCCAGAACAGATATTGACCGTTTGGCCAATCGCAGCCGGTGTTTCGAGCAAGCGCCGATAGGCTTGGGCAACCTGACGCACATCGCAGAAATCGCGGGCGATATCCAGATTGCCGAGCTCGATGACCGCGGCCCGACGGCGCGTGTGCGTGACGATCTTCGGAATGAGAAATTGCTCTGCCTGTCCAACGCCCGTGTAGTTGAACGGGCGGCTGACGATCAGCGGTAAACGATCCTGGTACAGCCTCGCGAGGAATTCCATGGCAGCTTTGCTCACAGCGTAATCATTGGCCGGAGCAAAGGGTGACGACTCATCCAGGGCACCTTCGGTAGCGTTTCCATAGACGTTTGCACTGCTGGCTAGCAGCACGCCTTCGAGCTCGGTGGCAGTGGTGCTACGTAACGCTTCCAGCAGATGGCGAGTGCCGAGCAGGTTGGCTGTGTAGATTGCATCTGCATCGCTGTGTGCGACGAACGAGACCGCTGCCAAGTGCACGACATAGGTTGGGCGTATTTCCGTCAGCAAGGTTCGTAGCCGCTCTGCATTGTTCAGTGCACAGCAATGAACGGCTGAAATAGCCGCAGGCAGTTCGCCGACGGGTTGGCGATAGCTGAGGCCATGAACCTCGTAGCCGCAGGCTGCGAGTTCTTCTGCCATGTAGCGGCCGGTAAAACCGGTGGCTCCGGTAATCAGCACTTTACGCATGATCTTCCCGATAGGATGAAATTCCAGTTTCTACGGCGATGCAAAGCCTTGGTACAGGCGTGGCATGTAGCGTTACGGTTAGCGTCAACGGCTCCATTGGGACGATCGGTGCCATAACGTCAACGCTGGCTCGGGGTGTGCCAGCAGAGCCGGCCCCAACCGCAGGGACCACCAGCAGGCCGCTCCGGATCAAGGTATCGGCTGGCTATCCTGCCTGGTTACACAGCTGGGTAACCAGCTCTCAGTCGGATGCCGGATGCCTGATCAGGAGCGAGGAGCGCCGGTCGAAGGCCCTAGAACGAAAAGCCCTGCTGGTTGCGGCGCATATCGGCGTCAATCATCATGCGGCAGAGTTGCTCGAGTGTCGTTTTAGGCTCCCAGCCCAGCACGTCCTTGGCCTTTTTCGGATCGCCGATCAGAAGGTCGACTTCTGCCGGGCGATAAAACTTCGGATTGACCTGTACAACGACCTTGCCGGTTGCCGCGTCGGTGGCTCGCTCCTGTTCGCCGGAGCCTTCCCAATGGAGCTCGACATCAACCGCCTTGAATGCCAGTGTCACGAAATCACGCACGGTTTCGGTACGGTTGGTTGCAAGCACGAAAACATCGGGCTCGTCCGCCTGCAGCATGCGCCACATGCCTTCGACATATTCCTTGGCGAAGCCCCAATCACGCTTCGCATCGATGTTGCCGAGCTCCAGCACGTCGAGTTGGCCCAGTTTGATCTTGGCCACCGAATCGGTAATTTTCCGAGTCACGAACTCGCGTCCGCGCAGGGGGGATTCATGATTGAACAGGATGCCGCTGCAGCCGAATATCCCGTATGACTCGCGGTAGTTGATCGTCATCCAGTGCGCATAGAGCTTGGCAACGCCATAAGGGCTGCGGGGATAGAACGGTGTGGTTTCGGCTTGCGGGATGGCCTGCACCTTGCCGAACATTTCCGAGGTCGAGGCTTGGTAGAAGCGGATCTTAGGATTGACGATCCTGATGGCTTCCAGCAGGTTCACGGCGCCCGCACCGGTGATGTCCAGAGTGGTCAACGGCTGCTCGAAGGAAACCCCTACGAAGCTCTGGGCGGCGAGGTTGTAGACCTCGGTTGCGCCGGTGTTCTCAAGCAACCGTATGCTGGAAGACAAGTCGGTCAGGTCATACTCAACAAGATGCAGGTTGGGGTGCTTGTCGATGCCCAACTCTTCGATACGCCAGAAATTGACTGAACTGGTGCGACGAAACGTGCCGTAGACGGTATAGCCTTTTTCCAGCAGAAGTTCTGCCAGGTAGGCGCCGTCTTGTCCTGTGATACCCGTGATGATTGCTTTCATTTTCTTCCCTGTTCGAAGATAGGTTTTCTGAGGTGCTCTTGCTTCGCTCCTGCCTGGCACGTGGCGCTGAACGGCAGCGAAGTTTTCAATACGCTTCAAGAACTACCGACCACTGCATTCAGTGACCGGGGTGTCCGGAAGATGGCTTGCAAATATTCGGTCAAGATTCCTGTTTTGCTGGGCTGCCTTTGTGCCTGGAACTTTTTTCCCGCAAAAAGGCTGGCACGATATACAGCGCATCCGCCCAATAGCGTTTGGCGAGCCTGCGCGGTTCCATGCACATGCGATGCAGCCATTCGAGTTTGTATTCGCGCATCCACTTCGGGGCCCGCTTGATGGTGCCCGTCGCAAAAGAGATGGAGGCGCCGATACTGAAGCCCATGCCCGTGCGCTCATAGGGCTGAGTGGCTGCGGCCAAGACTTCTCCGCGCGGCGTACCCACGGCATAGAGAACCAGCTCCGATGGATTTTCACGGATGAACTGCAGGCAACGCTGCACTTCTTCCGGCTTCTTTATAAAGCCCATCGGTGGGTTGTAGTGATAAAGGGAAATGCCGGGATAGAGGGCTCTGAGTTTGTCGGCTTCGGATGCCGCCGAACCGATCAGGACAATTCGCAGCCGATCCCGGTCCGCCCATTTGAGCAGATCGAGCGTCAGATCACTGCCCGGAATAGCTTCATCCAGATGCACGCCCAGGCGGCTCAACAGTGACAGTAGAATGCGGCTGTCGCAGACTCTCCAGCGCGCTTTGAAATAAGCATCACGCAGCTGTTCGTCATGTTCCAGTTGAACGAGGTGGTCAACGTTCGGCGTCACCACAAACGAATAGGGTTGCTTGACTCCCTCGCGTATGCAGGTCAATAAAGTCTTCTTATTGCCGGAATAGAAATCTATCCCGAACGCATTAGTATCACTCGACACTCATTGCTACTCCCTTGAAGGCGCCCTTGATACCTGACCAGGCGAGGGTGGGATTTTTGTATTCCTTGACGGTTGTAACGGCCGAAAGCAGAAACGCGGAGACGAGTGCGAATGCCGGGCCGTAGAAACGCTTATTGAAACGGGTGGCTGCTCGGTTACGGTAGTAGTGATAAAACGCGGAGCGGTTGCCCAGACTGAGCGAGCCGTAGTGATACAGGCGGCTCTCAGGGATCACTCTGGTCGAAACACCAAAGCGTTTCGCACGGTATTGCCAATCCACTTCTTCGAAATACATGAAGTAATCTTCATCCATCAAACCGATTTCTTCAGTCAACGCGGCCGAAAAGGCCAGGCTGCAGCCCATGATGTAATCAGGAACGTGCTGAGGATTCTGTTGCTGAGACGCTTCGATGCTTTGGTCTTTGCCGAGTAAACGAGCCTTGCCGAGAATCGGATAGAGCTTTCCGCCTCCGTAGCACTCCAGCCGGCCTGTGTCGGCGCTCAGTACGAGCGAGCCGACAAACTGGCGATCATTGCGCTGCAATGCTTCCAGTAGCGGTGAAAAGGCATCACTGTCTACGTAGGTATCGTTATTGATAACCCAGAAATAATCGGGCTGCAGGTGCTCCATTGCCCAGCGCAACCCGAAATTGTTGCCGCCCGCATAACCGCTGTTGTCCGGATTACAAAGCAACGTCACATTTGAATAAGCTTTTTCGTCCAGCCAGTTTTGAAGGGCGATGGCGGAACCGTCCTGCGAATTGTTGTCGATGATGACGATATGGCCAATCGTCGTACAATGCTCGAGCAGGCTTTCAGCGCAGCTGATCGTCTCAGTAGCAGCTTTGTAGTTGAGAATAAGTGCGACGTTCATGTACTCGTTCCTTGCTGCGAAGATGGCGTGCCCTTAGAGCATGTAATACGAAAAGCATACAAATGACTGGTTGGGTATATTCGAATAAACCGTTAAGTGGCCAGATCACGAAGAAGGCGAGCATTACTGCGTAGGTGAACTCCATGTCGGTCTCGATACTGCGGGCAATCCAGCGGTAGACAAACAATGTCAGGGGAACCAGCAGAAAAGTGAGAAAACCGAACCGAAACAGCGTGCCAATGATACCAATGTCGGACAGGAAGAAGTGCTCACCGAAATAGGGGATGAAGCCGTCCTGCCACATCAGCGATAACGATCCGCTGGGTAGCCAGTTAACCAGGCTCAAATGACTGAAGACGGAGGCGATCGTATGGGGGCGCACGCCATCCTCCACGTCGCCGTCCAGGCTGCTCTCGTAGAACTCGACATTCAGGCCGAGGACTTCAAGGAGCTCTGGATAAAAAAACAGCGGCGACAGCAGCACGCAAAGCGAGGCAGCCCAGATAATTGCCTTGGCCCTTAATGAGAACAAGGTGAATGCCAGGCATAGCACAATCAATTGGCGGGTTTGGGTGGCGAAGACCAGGGTCAGCAACAGCACGGCGGCAACCAGGATGTACAGTTTTCGCTGTCGTGGTTCGCCATTGATAGGCGACTTGCCTTTTGCCCATACCTGAATGCAGTAGAAATAGACGAAACAGATCAGAAACGGCCCGATGGATGAGCGGTCCGGGCGGTCCCAGGACGTTTGCTCCTCGCGCAGATCCGGGACCAGCCCGAACTTGAAGCACCACGACAGGATCACGGCAATCAGTGCCGCGTAGATTAACCCATGCTCGAACTGGCGGGTGCTGATGTGCTTGGCAAGCAACAGCAGCGGTACGAAGCCAAATGTAAAGAGAATCCGGCGTTCTTCGATCAGGCCGTAGGTGATTGGCTGGCCAAAGGTATAGAACGAAAAGATCGCAGGTAGCACGGTGAACACGAAAACGCTGTAAAAAGCGTAATACATCAGGATGCGGAATTCTCTGGAAGCCTCCTCGGTACTGGCGAGAATCAACAGGAGCGAAAGACCTAGGCAAACAGCCAGATAGGCTTCGTTGAGGAACTTGAAGCCGATCGGGTTATGCGTGCTGTCACCAAACACCGAAAAGTGCAGGATGATCGCCAGCACGGTCAACGGCAAGAAGAAAAATTTCGAGCTGATGTTTGTCATCACCTGGGTCCTTAGGTGCATGTCCATTCCAGATAACTACGCCGCAACAAACTCAAGCTTAGGATTGCACATCAATGGCTTCGGTGCGCCGCCACTTTATGTATCGCTATGTATCGCTGAGCGGGGTTGTAGGTCCATCGACTCCAGCAATGGTTCAGTACCCAGGCTGGTTGGATTGCCGCTGGGTCACTTGAGTTCCGCCCGCATTAAGCCGCTCGATGTGAGGTGGAATTTGGACAAGCGAGGCACGGCAGGGTTGCGTGTAATTCTCAGGTTTCGCTGAAAACTTTCTGAACGGCTTCACACCAATACCATTCACCGCGAACCATGCCACCAGCCGCTGACGGCATGGCCGGTGACCCTGTCAAGGCTGCCGGGTAGGGCCATACTCCTTGCAGCTATTGGGAATGTGCTTTTGCAGGACATCCATCTGAGGCCTGTCCTTGCCGTTGAGCGGTTCAATAGCCAA
Organism: Stutzerimonas stutzeri; assembly: GCF_024448935.1. Classification (GTDB taxonomy): domain Bacteria; phylum Pseudomonadota; class Gammaproteobacteria; order Pseudomonadales; family Pseudomonadaceae; genus Stutzerimonas; species Stutzerimonas stutzeri_AO. The sequence continues at coordinate 89,216 of NZ_JAMOIE010000005.1, read as the reverse complement.
AACATATTTGCCCCAGCCTGGGCCGCCCGCCCAGTAGGCGCTGGGCATGCAATTTTCGTTGAGGTAGCCGAGCAGATTGTCCATGGCGACCAGCATCGAATCGGAATGGCCAGGTACACCGTACTCGCCGAGAAAACCCTTCAGGTTGTTTTCCTTCAGCCACTCGACGAACGGCCGAACGCGCTCCACCCCTAACATTGGATCGACCACCTCGTCCTTCGTATAGCGCCCGGAAAAATCCTTGTCGAGGTACATGTGTCCCTCGTAAATGATCTTGTCTGCCGGATCTTCGATCAGAAAATCCTCATTGACGTAGCGCCAGTGAAAGGTGCTCGCCCAGCGGTCACCTTCGACGAATATCAAGCTGTCCATGTCCACCTTGCGGATGGCATCGACCGCTGCCTGGGCCGCTCCGGGCCACAACCCATCGGTGGAGTGGGGCTCGTTCATGATGTCGTAGCCCAACAATGCAGGGTGGTCCTTGAATGCTTCGGCAAGCTTGCGCCAAACAGTTGCGTAAGCTTCGTAGGGTACTTGTGGCGAACCGATCAGCTTGCCCTTGTACCGCCCATAGTTGTGCATATCCAGAATGACCTTCTGGTTATGTTGGGCGGCGAAGTCGAGCGTTCGTTTGAGCAGCCGCATCTGATCGAAATTCACGCCTTTGTACAGATCATGTTGCAGGCGCTCCCAGATGAAGGGGAACCGAATCAAGCGAATGTTCTTGTCCGCGTAGTATTGGAAGTATTTCTCTTCAGGATAAAAATAATTGGTGTCCACTTTTCCAGGCGTGATATGCGGAGCGAAGTTTGCACCAGACATATTGATGCCGATCAGGTCGATGCCTTTATCTTCGCTGGGCTGCGCTTGCACGAACGACACGCATCCGGCAACCGTCAGGCCGGCTATCAACCTTGCGCTGCGAACCAATAGAGAAAGGGGGCGACGTTCCATGATGACCTTTATCCTCAGAGGGCCACTGTCAACTCGACGGCCCTGTTGATGTTCAGCTCCTGCAACCGCTCAGGATGCGGACCGTTCTCCTTGATAATCAGGAGAGCGGTTCGGTTAGTCTCAATCGGGTAATGTGCCCGTGACTTATTTATATTCAGAGAAGCGTTACTTGCTCTGGTACTCGTACTGGTAATAACCGTACTCGCTATAAGTCGACGCCTTGCGCACCACGGCATTGAAGATGACGCCTTTGACCAGAAGTCCGTTCTGCTCAAGGCGGCGCTTGGCGAACTCGATTTCCTTCACGCCGTTCAGCCCGTAACGCGTCACCATCAGGGTGGTGCCGGCCTGGCTGCCGACCAGTGCGGCGTCGGTCACGGCCAGGATCGGCGGAGTATCGAAGATCACCAGATCGTACATGCTGCTGATCTCTTTGACGAAGCGCGAAAAGTTCTCGTGCATCAGCAGTTCCGATGGGTTAGGCGGTAGCTGGCCGTGGGTGATCACGTGCAGGTTGTTCAGCTGGGTTTTCTGGATTGCATCGAACAGCGTGATACGGCCAGACAGGATGTCGGAAAGGCCTTTTTCACCCTGGCAGCGCATGACCTTGTGCAGATACCCCTTGCGCATGTCGGCGTCGATCAGCAGCACTTTCTTGCCGGACTGCGCGATAACTGCGGCGAGGTTGCTGGTCACGAACGACTTGCCCACCGCCGGGCTCGGGCCGGTGATCATCAGAATGTTGTTCTTCGCCTCGATCATCGCGAAGTGCAAGCTGGTGCGCAGACTGCGCATCGCTTCGGTCGCCAGATCGGCGGGGTCGTTGATCGAGAGCAGATACGAAGCGCTGCTCTTGTCGCGCTTGATATTGGCCAAGCGCTTTTCCAGCAGGCCCTGCTTCTCGCTGAACGGAATCGCCGCGTACACCGGAATGCCAGCGCGCTCGATGTCTTCCGGATTTTCCACGCCACGCTTGAGTGCTTCACGGACATACACGAAGGCGACGGCAAGAATCCCGCCAAGCAGCGTGGCGACGATGACAATCAACGGCTTGTTCGGCTTGATCGGCTCGTCGATGTCTGCCGCAGCGTGGTCAACGATGCGCACGTTGCCCACGGTCCCGGCACGAATGATGTCCAGCTCCTGGGTCTTGTTCAGCAGCATCGAATAGGTTTCAGAAGAAACCTCGACATCGCGGTTGAGGCGCAGCAGCTCCTGCTGAGTAGACGGCAGGGTGCCGATCTGCTTTTCCAGTTCAGTCTTTTGCGCTTGCAGCTGATTGATCTGGTTCATCAGCGCCTGGAAATTGGGATGCTGACGGGTGAAGCGGCTTTCCATCTCGGTGCGTTTGAGGTTCTGCTCGGAGATCTGGCTCTCCAGGTCAACGATGCGGTCGAGCACCGACTGGGTTTCCGCCGTAATATCTACCGAACGATTGCCGGTTTGGAACGCGTTCAGGGCTGTCTGTGCAGCGTCGAGCTTCTTGCGAACTTCCGGCACCTGCTCACTCAAAAATTCCAGGCTCTGAGTCGCTTCCGCTGCGTTGCGTGCGATGTTCTGGTCGACGTAGCGTTGCGCTACTGCCTCAAGCACCCTGACAGCTTTTTCTGGATCGGTGCCCTCCAGCGTCGCGTTGAGGATGCCCGACTGCTTGCCGCGCTCACCGACATTCAGGCGATTCTGATAGTCCTCGGTGGTGGCGTAGGTGCGGTTCTTGATTACGGTAAAGGTGGTGCCCGGCCGTGCGTTCAGCTCCGCCACGGTGATGCCGTAATCCGGGGTCTCGATGGGCTCGCCGACGACCCCCTGCACGACGATCTCGCCGTCGGGGTCGCGCAGAATGAATCCGTTGCTTTCGGCAGCTTCCAGCGTCAGCTCTTCGCCATGCATTTTGTCTGGCACGATCAGCTGCGTGACGCGCAGCGACTCGCCACCCCAGGCGTAGGATTCGAAGCCTTCGGGATACCAGCCCAGCTCACCTTCCTCGGTGGGCTCGAACCGACGGAAGATATAACCGCCGACCACCGGGAAGTGGTGAGGCTCGATGATGATGTCGAGGTTCAGATCCTCAACCGCTCCGCCAACCACCGAGCGCGACTTGAGCAGTGCGATTTCGGTCTGCGCCGGCGAAACGGCAGGGGCGGTGCCAACCACATCGGTAAGGCTTGGCAAGCCACCTTTCGCCTGGATCTGAATCATCGCGCTGGCCAGATATACCGGCGTTGCGAGCAGGGCATAGGCAACGCCCAGCGCGGCGAAGAACCCCGTAATGGTGAGTATCAGTGCTCGGTTATTTAGAAACGTATCAAAGAGGTGGGCCAGGTCAATGTCCTTGTCCTCTTTTGTTTCATAGATGGGTCGGGGCATGGTGGTCATTGAAGTTCCTTCTTCTTATCGCAGGTAAGGAAGCCAGCTTTCAACGGACTGAGTCAGAAGGCTGTGAACATGTTCGAATGCGGGCTTGGACTGGCGGTAGGGATCAGGGATTTCCGTATCATCCAGCCATTTACCCAGCAGGAAGGTTTTGCCATGTACTTCGGGGGCGATCTGACGAATGCGCTGGATGTGGCTTTGTTCCATCACAAGGATCAGGTCTGCGCGATGCAGCATTTTGCTATCGACCTGACGGGCACGGTGGGATGTGTGTTCCACTCCGTGGTCGCTAAGCACCTCATGTGCAGTCTTGTCCATAGGGTTGCCTACTAGTGCACCTATGCCTGCCGAGCTTATCGTCAGGCCTTTGCCTTCAAGTTTGTGGGCTAGCAACGCTTCGGCTGCGGGGCTTCTGCAGATGTTGCCCACACAGACAATCAATATATTCTGGAACATTTCGCTCAGCCTCGTAGCCCAGGTGTCGTGGGCATACAGGTCTGCCTGTTGTAGAACGCCAATCTGATAGTGGGTCGCTTCATTAGTTCAATCTTCCTGCTGCGCTCGCGCATGAATGTGGCTTGTTGCCAGGATGGAGCGGGTCAACGCGTGTGACAGTCAGTAAACATCCTTGTTGAACAGCAGGGCGGGGATGGTGCGGACAAGGATGTAGACGTCGAACCAGACCGACCAACGCTCGATGTAGTCGAGGTCGTACTCGACGCGCTTCTCGATCTTCTCCAGGGTATCGGTCTCGCCGCGGTAGCCATTGATTTGCGCCCAGCCGGTGATGCCGGGCTTGACGCGGTGCCGTGCGGAATATTCCGATACGGCGTCTTCGAACAGCACGCCTGCGGCCTTGGTCGCGGTTGCATGGGGGCGCGGACCGACCATGGACATGCTGCCGAGGAATACGTTGAGCAGCTGTGGCAGCTCGTCGAGGCTGGTCTTGCGGATGAAGCGACCCACTCGGGTGATGCGGTCATCGTTGCGCGTCGTTTGCCGTTCGGCATTGGCATCCGACTTGGCATCGTACATCGAGCGGAACTTGAACACTTCGATCAGTCGGTTGTTATAGCCGTAGCGCTTCTGCTTGAACAACACCGGGCCAGGCGAATCGAGCTTGATTGCCACTGCGAGGAGGAGCATGACCGGGGCAGCCGCCAGCAGGGCGAGGCTGGAGAGCGCGATGTCTTCGATGCGCTTGAACATTGGCGACCAGCCACGCAGCGGCAGATCGGAGGCAATCAGCGTAGGCAGTCCACCGACCTCGGTGATGCGCTTGTTGGCATGGCGGAAAGCGACCATGTCCGGTACCAGCAGAACGTTGACGGGGAGTCTGCGCAGCTCGTTGATCAGCTGACCGATGCGGTTGTCGGCGAACCAGGGCAGCGCGACCAGTACCTGGGTGACCTTTTCCTCACGGATCATCTGTTCCAGGTCGCGGGTGTTGCCCAGCAGCGGCAGATCGGCCAACGTCTTCGGCAGGCGCTCGAGGCGGTCGTCGATGAAGCCGAGCACACCGGTGCGGATATCGCGGTGATGCGCCAGATACTCGGCAACGCGCACGCCGTTGTCGGTGCCACCAAGGATTACGGCATTCTGCAGGTACACCCCTTTGGCCATCAGGCGACGGAACAGCGCGAGCATCATCAGTCGCTCGGCGCCGAACAGGATGCCGCTGGTGACGAACCAGAAGGTCAGGTGTTTGGCTTCGAGGTAGCCGAACATGCCGAGGCCCTGGTGCATGAAAATCATCAAGCTGAAAGCCGCGGCCCAGGCGACGATCATGGTGCGGAAGCGCAGCAGCGTACTGAATACTTCCTCACTGTAGATGCCTACCGACTGGAAGATGACGACACTGATCACGCCGAAAAACATCAGGAATGTACCGAACGTGCCTCCGCCTGCGGGCAGGTCGAGGGGCAGGAACAGCAACAACAGAGCGCCCGGCAGCACGGAGGTCAGCCCGTGAATCAGGCGAATGCTGGCAAGAAAGTAATCAACGAAACTGGGGTGGGCGTACTCTAGGGTTCCAACGGACTGTAAGCGCATACAAGGCTCCTTCCTATGGCTATTGCTAGCTCGATACTCGTTTTGATCGCCGCGATCCGCGGTTCTGATGGCAGGCCGCTATTGCAACCCTCACCTGGACAAGTGCTCCGACCGCCCTTCAAGAAATGAGTTCACCGGAATCGTGGAAAGAGCCAATCGCCCCCAAAGAATTAAATGCACTATGCAACTGATTGATATCTAGGTCATAAAGCGGCCCAAAACGGTCGGCTTGCGGGTTTTTTTTTGCTGCTTTGCTGACCGATGGTCAGTGTTTTTCGTGGTCGGCTTAAGCTTGTAGACAGAGGCCTTTTCACAACTTTATGCGCCTGGAACGGGTCTACCTGCGCATACTGAAACGGATGACTGGAACGACTCGAATGAATGAACCCAAGGCATTGCTCGTCCTTCATGGGAAGCAAGCGCTCAACGAAGAACTTAGAGCGGCCGTAACCGAATGGCGTCAGCTGGGTAACGAGCTCGCCGTCCGGGTGACGTGGGAGCCGGGGGACACCGCGCGCCTGGTCAAGGAAGCGCTGGCGGCGGGTTATCGGACCCTGGTGTCGGGCGGCGGTGACGGGACCTTGCGGGAGATGGTGCAGGCTCTGATCGGCAGCGGCGCTGACGCGAGTTTGGCGGTGTTGCCGCTGGGCACCGCCAATGACTTCGCCCATGCGGCAGAAATACCGCTGGAACCCTTTGATGCGCTCACCTTGCTCAATCGCGAACCTGTTTGGGTCGACGTCGGTGAAATGAACGGCGAGCTCTTCATGAACATGGCGACAGGTGGTTTCGGCTCCAAAGTGACCGCCACTACGCCGTCAGAACTGAAACGGGTTCTGGGCGGGAGTGCCTATCTGTTGGCGGGCTTGTCGCGCTTCAGCGAGTTGCGGGCGACCTGGGGGCGCTTCGTGGCGCCCGATTTTACCTGGGAGGGGGAATTTCTCGCGCTGGGCATAGGCAACGGCCGCCAGTCGGGTGGTGGCCAGCAGCTTTGCCCTCAGGCCTCGATCGACGACGGCTTGCTCGATATCTGTATCGTCCCTGCACCGGCCGACGCGGTGGGGACGCTCGGTACCTTGCTGAGTGGCGGACTGCTGGGCATCGATACGGTCTCGATCAAGGCCCGTGCGCCATGGTTCGAGGTAGAGGCGCCCGAAGAAATCAGTATTAATCTTGACGGCGAACCGGTCGTCGCGAAGCAGATGCGTTTCTCCGTGAAACGCCGAGCGCTGCGGTTGCATCTGCCAGCGGACAGCCCGCTGCTGCGTGACGAGCCATTGATCAAGCACGATGATCCATCCGCCTGACCCGTTGCGGTTGAAATACGTGCGCAACGAGCGGGAAGGACTGACAAAATCTGTAGCCAGCGGATAAAGCATGGGCACTTGCGGCCGATAGCTCCTGAGTCCCTTATTCGCCAAAGGAGCCCGCAATGGCCGGCATTCTGGAGTCAGTCGATCAACGCACCCGTTTGGTGGGGCAGAATCGCCTGGAAATTCTCATGTTCCGTCTGTCCGGACGGCAGCAGTTCGCGATCAACGTGTTCAAGGTGCAGGAGGTCGTGCAGCTGCCGAAGATGACGCTGATGCCGCACCGGCACGGCTCCGTATGCGGGGTGGTCAACCTGCGCGGGCAGACGCTGCCGGTCATCGACCTGTCGCGTGCCATTGGCTTGCGACCTTTGGTTCCGGATGAGCGCAGCACCATCATCGTGACTGAATACAATCGTTCGATCCAGGCGTTTCTGGTCGGCGGCGTGGACCGCATCCTCAACTTGAACTGGGAGGAAGTATTGCCGCCGCCGACCACCGCGGGACGGCAGCACTACCTCACCGCCATCACCAAGGTCGAGGACAGGCTGGTCGAGGTCATTGACGTGGAAAAGGTCTTGGCTGAGATCGTGCCCTACAACACGAGCATCGCGCCGGAGCGCTTGACCGATCCGGTGCTCGAGCGCGCCAGGGGGCGTGAAGTGCTATGCGTCGACGACTCGACCGTCGCCCTGGCGCAGCTGCGAGAAACCTTGAGCCAGCTGGGCATCACCGTGCACGCCGCCAGCGATGGCATGAAGGGCTTGAACAAGCTGAAGGCCTGGGCAGATAGTGGGGAGGTGCTCACCGATCGTCTGCTCATGGTGTTCACCGATGCCGAAATGCCGGAAATGGACGGCTACCGGCTCACGACGGAGATCCGCAACGATCCGCGCCTGCGTGATCTCTACGTGGTGTTGCATACCTCTCTCTCTGGAAGCTTCAACCTGGCGATGGTGCAGAAAGTCGGCTGTGACAACTTCCTTTCCAAGTTTCAGCCGGAGAAACTGGTGGACGTCGTCCGCGAACGTTTGTTGCTGGACGAAACACGCTGACCTGACCAATCGCTCGAGGGCCCCGCATGCACCTTTTCTCGTTGTACCGTTTTCCACTCAAATCCGGTTCGGCTGAGTTACTGGAACAGGAGCGATGCGACGAGCTGGGTGTGTATGGTGACCGGCGCTGGATGGTGGTCGACGCCGCAAGCGGAAAATTCCTGACCCAGCGAATGCTGCCGGGCATGGCCTTGCTGAACGCTCGCTGGCAAGGCGACGCCGAGCTACTGTTGACGGCGCCGGGGATGGATGCGTTGGTTGTTGCGGTCCCGGAGGAGGGTGGCGTTGAGCGTGGCGTGCAGATCTGGCGCGAAAGCCTACAGGTGCCCGATGCTGGCGACGCTGCGGCTGAGTGGCTGACACGCCTGCTTGATCGTCCGTGTCGGCTCGTGCATCTGCCCACATCGCGTGGCATCCAGGTCGATCAGGACTATGCCCGGCCAGACGAGCGCACGGCATTCAGCGATGGATTTCCGTTTCTGTTGATCGGCCAGCGATCACTCGATGATCTTTCGGCGCGGGTCGGGCACATACTCGATGCGCGCCGGTTTCGGCCCAATCTGGTGATCGCCGGGGCGGCGCCCTACGCCGAGGATGGCTGGCGGCGCATTCGCATCGGTGAGCTGGCGTTCCGCGTGGTCAAGCCCTGCTCACGTTGCATCATCCCGACCATCGATCCGCTGAACGGTGAGCGGAGCGCCGTCCATGAACCACTGGCTACCCTGATGAGCTACCGGAAGGGCGATGGCGGCGTATTCTTCGGTCAGAACCTCATTGCCGAAGGCACAGGCCTCTTGCAGATTGGCATGCCCGTGGAAGTGCTCGAGTAGCGTCGGCTCGGGCAAGCCACCGCACCCTGCTGCGGCGCCATACGCCGCAACTCATCCAATCGGTGCGCCTTATCGCTGATTATCGAAGTAGCGCTCGTGCCACTCCACCAGTGGCTGCGGCGAGTTGAGCTTTTGCCCATAGATGACCGAATAGGTCAGTACGTTCTGCACGTACTGGCGGGTTTCATCGAACGGGATATTCTCGACCCACACGTCAAACGGAAGGTGATCTGCATTCTTCAGCCATTGGCGAACCCGCCCGGGTCCGGCGTTGTAAGCGGCCGAGGCGAGCACCCGGTTACCGTTGAACTGACCGTAGATCTGGCTGAGATAGGCAGCGCCCAGCTGGATGTTGACGTTGGGGTTGAGCACTTGCTGGGGCGACGACAACGGAATGCCAAAGCGCCTGGCGGTTTCTTTCGCCGTAGCCGGCATCAACTGCATCAGGCCTGTGGCGCCCACGTGGGAGCGAGCGTCGGCCATGAAGGCGCTTTCCTGGCGAGTGATTGCAAACACCCAGCTCGGGTGGATTTCACGCGCTTTCGCGGCGTTCACCAGGCTGCTGCGATGGGCCATGGGAAAGCGGATGTCCAGGTCGTCCCAATACTTCGCCTGGCTAATGGTGCGAATAGCAGGGAAGTACCATTCCATTTCATAGGCCAGTCGCGCCTGGGCAACCAGCTCGTCGCGGCTGAACAACCTGCTGGCGTGATACCACTCGCGGCGCCCATCTACGATTTGCCCGCGAGCATGGAATTCCATGGCGCGGCGAATCCCAGCGGTATCGCGGACCTTCTGGACCAGCTTGGGGTCAAGCGCGAGGGGCTGATGGTTGAGCTTGTAGGGCGCCTGGATGCGGTCAGCCGAAAGGAAACCGTAAAAGTCGCGCTCGCCAGCGACCGGTTGATAGAGCTGGACGGCTCGCTCATCTTTGGGTTTGGCCAGTTCCAGGCTGCGCGCTTTCCAGTACCGCCAGCGATTGCTGTTGGCGAGCTCTTCGGGGAATCGCTGAGTCAGTGCATAGACGTCATCCCAGCGGCCCAGGCGGAGCAACAGGCGAGCCCGCCATTCGCTGACCGTGTCATCACGTAGCTCTGGGTCGTATTCAGCCATGACTTTGAGTGCGCGGGGGTCGAAACGCTTGGCCAGGGTGAGGCCGATCTGACGTGCGATGGAAACCTTTTCTTGCGCTGAAAAGGACATCCGGCTGGCGTAGCTGTCGAGCAGTCCAAGGGCTTGCTCCGGGTTTGCACGGGCCAACCGGCGCAAGCCGATCGAGACGATATCACCCATGGTCTCGGTGGCTGGCGAGAAGCGTTCAGGCTGGCTGAGCAGCTGTGGCTTCTGGGCGACATCGAGCAGAAGCTCGCCCTGTGCTTTCAGCGTCGGCAGACTTTTGACCAGGAACTTGGCCAGGCCATGATTGCCGGTCTCGACTGCCAGTTTGGCCCGTTCCCAGCGCAGCGCCTCGGTAAGCTGCCCTGCGTCTTCCCAGCGCTCGAACAGGGCATCGCAAGCCTTATGCTGGGACTTGCCCACCAGCCAGAGCTTTTCGGCGGTGGCATAGCCCTGTTCCTTCTGCCCGCTGATGAGCTGGTATTGACCATACAGGCAGTCAAGTTCGGTGAAGTTCATCTTTGGGTCGTAGTGAGCGACGAAGGGGCTCCAGTCGCCGCGTGCCGCCAGCAACCGCAGCCAGCGCAACTTCATCCAGCTCGCCTGTGGCAAATCCCCATGCGCGGCGAGAAATTTCTCCACTTCGTCATTGCTGGCCGTTTTCAACCGTGCGGTCAGATCGTCGTATGCCAGATAGGGCTCGAGCGGATAGTCACGTAGTGCGCTGGCATGGCGCCGGTATGGCCCGCTATCGCCCTTGGCCAAAGCCCGCTTGGCTTCGTCGTACAACTGACGCTGCTGCAAACTCGCAGCTTGGGTGGTTTCAAGGGTGATGGCGGAGAGAAACAGACACAAACAGATACTGGAGAGTCGACCGCGCATGAGACTTCCGAAAACGGGGGGTACGGGGAATTTCTGCGGCTAGCTTAGCTTGGCCGGTCAAGCAGTTAAACGAGGATTAAGCGCTTGAAAGGCTCAAAGCGAAACTTCCGACGAGCGTCATGTCCGTGCCGGGTCCGGGCTGTCCTGGTCCGCTCAGGCAGAAGCTGACGAGCCGGCGGAAATTCATTGTCAAACAGGCCGCCAGGTGTCCGCTGCAGTCCGACGGGGCGATGCCTTCTGTTAGAATGCGCGCCCTGTTTTCCGGAGATAGTCATGACCCTGCTCAAGTTGACCGATGTGTCCCTCGCCTATGGCAACAATCCATTGCTCGATGGAGTGTCCTGGCAGATTGCGCGGGGTGAGCGGGTTTGTATTATCGGGCGCAACGGTACCGGCAAATCCAGCATGCTCAGCCTGGTCAAGGGCAGCCAGCTACCAGATGACGGCGAAATCTGGCGAGCGCCAGGGTTGAAGATTGGCGAGTTGCCGCAGGAACTGCCGATTGCCGATGAGCGTACCGTCTTCGATGTGGTCGCCGAGGGGCTGGCCGGGGTGGGGCAGTTGCTTGCCGAATACCATCATCTGAGCCAGAACATCCAGAACGAAGCCGATCTCGACAAGCTCATGCATGTCCAGCAGGCGCTCGAAGCCAAGGATGGATGGCGCCTGCAGCAGCTGGTGGACAGCACCTTGAGCCGCTTGCAGTTGCCGGCCGACAAAATCCTCGCCGAGTTGTCCGGAGGTTGGCGACGACGCGTGCTGCTGGCCCAGGCGCTGGTGTCAGAGCCCGATCTGCTGTTGCTCGACGAGCCCACCAACCACCTGGATATCGGCGCTATCGCCTGGCTGGAAGAAGCGCTCACCGGATTCAACGGTGCGGTGCTGTTCATCACCCACGACCGCGCGTTCCTGCAGAACTTGGCGACCCGCATTCTTGAGCTCGATCGCGGCCATATGATCGACTGGAACGGCGACTACGCGAGCTTCCTGGTGCACAAGGAGCAGCAGCTGGCAGCCGAAGAGACGGCCAATGCGCTGTTCGACAAGAAGCTGGCTCAGGAAGAAGTGTGGATTCGCCAGGGCATCAAGGCGCGGCGTACCCGCAATGAAGGGCGCGTGCGAGCGCTGAAAGCCCTGCGTGCTGAACGTAGCGAACGACGCGAGCACCAGGGTAAGGCCAACATTCAGATCGATGCGGCTGAGAAGTCTGGCAAGCAGGTCATCGTCGTCGAACATGCGAGCTTCGGACATCCGGGGGGCGAGTTGTTGATTCGCGACTTCTCGACGGTGTTGCAGCGTGGCGACCGTATCGGCTTGCTCGGCGCCAACGGTACCGGCAAGACCACGTTGCTCAAGCTTCTACTTGGCGATTTGCAACCAACCAGTGGCACGGTCGAAGCCGGCACCAAGCTGGAAGTGGCATATTTCGACCAACTGCGTCACCAGCTGGAACTGGAAAAGACCGTCGTTGACAACGTTGCCGAGGGACGCGATTTCATCACCATCGACGGCCAGAACCGACATGTCCTGAGCTACCTCGGAGATTTCCTGTTCAGTCCCCAGCGTGCCCGTACGCCGGTTAAAGCGCTCTCCGGCGGAGAGCGGGCACGGCTCTTGCTGGCCAAGCTGTTCAGCAAACCCGCCAACCTGCTGGTCCTCGATGAGCCCACCAACGATCTCGATGTGGAAACCCTCGAGCTGTTGGAGGAAGTCCTGCTGAGTTTCCAGGGTACGGTTCTGATGGTGAGCCACGACCGGGCATTTCTCGATAACGTAGTGACCAGCACGCTGGTATTCGAGGGCAATGGCGTGGTTCGTGAATACGTCGGTGGCTATCAGGATTGGCTGCGTCAAGGCGGCTCGGTAAAGTTGCTCGGCGTCGGTGAAGGCAAGGAGAGCAAAGAGGCGAAGGCCGAGGCGGCTCAGGCCAAGCCGGCTGCACAGCAAGCGCCCGCTGAGCCGGCCCCTGCGCAAAAAAAGCTCAGTTACAAGGTTCAGCGCGAGCTGGAAGCACTGCCGGGCAAGATTGACGCAGTGGAAAAGGGCATCGCTGCGCTACAAGAGGAGATGGCACAGCCGGCGTTCTATCAACAGGCTGCTGAGCGGACCGGCGAAACCCTCGCCAAGCTCGAAGCGATGCAGCTGGAGCTCGATGCGCTGCTCGAGCGCTGGGCCGAGTTGGAGGGCTGAGCCGTCCGCAACGACGTGACCCCGGCCTCGATAATGAGCATGAGGTCGGCTACCGGATCGAGCCGGCCCGTGTCTTTGATCACGAGACTGCGAAGCTGGCACCGAGATGGACGCGCCTGAATCATCAGCAGTGCAAACCATTGATCCGGCCACTTGTGATGAGCGCGGGGGAGGGGGGTGTCGAAACGGCCTGAGCCAGCTGACTCTGGCCGGGCGACGGTTCACTCGGGTTTTTTCAGGCGCACGGCGAGCACATCGCAGGGCGCACCGTGCAGGATGTCATTGGACGTGGAACCGAGCAGCAAAGCGAGGCCGTGACGGCCATGGCTGCCCACCACGACCAGGTCACAGCCTTGCTCTTTGGCCAGCCGGTGAATTTCCTGACGAGGCTGGCCGTAGGCCAGGTGGCGTTGTTCCGCGGTTAGCCCCGGATAACGATCGGCGAACCCGGCCAAGCGCTCACGGGCCTGGTCGAACTGCTGTTGTTGCAGCATCGAAAGATCCATTGGTACGTCCCCACCGAAGGCCATCGCCATGGGTTCGATGACATGGACCAGCGCCAGTTTCGCACCGCTGACGGTCGCCAGCGCCTGAGCGCGCGCGACCATTGGATGGCAATCGTCGTTCAGGTCAGTGGCGACCAGAATATGCTGGTAGATCATGGTGAATCTCCTGAAATGTCGGTTGCTACAAGTATGGCTTCTAGGCACGCGATATGGACCACAACGCATTTTTTCAGGACTTATACGGCGTTGGATGCGCAATGGCCAGCTGCATTGCATCAGTTGGCTAGCCGTGCCGCCGCTCACGACTGTTATCATGCCCGGCGTTAATGCCGGGGCTTCCTCCGGCCTGTACAGAGATCGCCATGTTCCTACCCGCCAATGAATATTTGCTTGCCTGGTCTGCCTACGGTATCGCCGCGCTGGGCTGCTTGCTGGTCTGGTTGCGCATCACCCGTCCCCTGTGGCGCTGGCTGCGCGAGCCGTTGCGACTGATCATGGCCGTGTTGCTGCTGACGCCGACGATTGTCGATCCCGCCAAGGACCTGTTCGCCCCGGCGGTCGCCATCACAGCCCTGGATCTGCTGTTCAAGGTCGGCAGTAATGCCTGGCGTGCCGTGGCTGACCTCGCGCTCTACGGCTTGATTGCATTCGCGATTTATGTAGTTTTTGTGCTTATACGTTGGCTGATCGAGCGGCGGGCGAAACAGCACCCGAGCGAATCGCGCCATGAGGATCCTCGTACCCTGCGCGAACGACTCGAGGATGACGACGAAGAGGACTACCGTCCGACGAACCGCTACGGGGCGCGGACCGAACCCAGACTCTGACACTGAACCTTTCTCGCCCAAGGCGCAGCAGAACCTATCGGGAGATAGCGCATGTGTGAACTGCTCGGCATGAGCGCCAATGTACCCACCGACATCCATTTCAGCTTCACCGGGCTGATGCAACGCGGCGGCCGCACTGGACCACACAAGGACGGCTGGGGTATTGCGTTCTACGAAGGTCGCGGTCTGCGACTGTTCCAAGATCCGGTGGCCAGCTGCGAGTCGGAAGTGGCGAAGATGGTTCAGCATTACCTGATCAAAAGTCATGTGGTGATCGGCCATATCCGTCACGCCAACGTCGGCAAGGTCGCGTTGGTCAATACGCATCCTTTCGTCCGGGAGCTGTGGGGGCAGCATTGGTGTTTTGCCCACAATGGCCAACTGGCGGATTTCAGCCCGGCGCGCGGCTTCTATCAGCCGGTAGGGGATACGGACAGCGAAGCGGCATTCTGCGATCTGCTCAATCTGATACGCGGCGATTTTCCGGAGCGGGTCGCCGCGGAGGATCTGGTTGCGCATCTGCTCGGTGCCTGTGCCAGTTACCGTGCCAAAGGCGTATTCAACTGCTTGCTCAGTAATGGTGAATGGCTGTTCAGTTTCTGCTCAACCAAGCTGGCGCAGATCACCCGCCGCGCGCCCTTCGGCCCGGCGCAACTGAAAGATGCCGAACTGACGGTGGACTTCAACGCGGAGACGACGCCAAACGACGTCGTGACAGTGCTGGCAACCGAGCCATTAACCGACAACGAGCGGTGGGATATTCATCAATCCGGCGAATGGACGCTGTGGCGATTGGGCGAGTGCGTTGCGCGCGGGCAGGTGCAGTGATGTTGAGAAGCTATCTGCGGCTGACCTTGTTTGCCCTTGGGTTGCTCATCGGTATTCAGGTGCCGGGCTTCATCGATGCTTACAGTGATCACGTCGAGGCGCGTCGGCTAGAGGCCCGGCTGGGTCTGGCCGGGTTCCAGGAAACAGCCGGGCGATTTTTCAAAGGTGATCTGAACGCCCTGGTCGAGCATTACCGAGCCAGCGAAGATGCGGTGTTTCAGAGCGATGCGCGCAGCGTTTCGGCATTGGTCGAGCGCGCGCGTTTGCTCGATCGTGAATGGCGGATCATGGAAGGGCCTTGGTACGCACAGGCCTGGCACGTGTTGGTCGGGGCAAACAATGAGATCAGACGCCAGGTCTGGAATAGCTACCGCTTTCAGGTACTGCTGGCACCCGAGGCCATCGCCTGGGGCCTAAGCTGCGCGCTGTTGCTTGCATGGATCATTGAAAGCCTCTTCGTATGGCTTCGCCAGGCTCTGCTCCCGCAGCGTTATCGACGCCGCCGTCGTACGGCTAGCCGGCTTCCGTCGCAGCGATAGTCCGGACACCTTGGGGATGTGTTACTCGCGCGGTGACGCGGTCAGCCCATTCCCTCAAACCTGACTGAAGGATAGGCAAGTAGAAGGTCGACGGGATCAGCCATCTGAGCGAAGAGGCACCAATGATCAATAAGGCAGCTTGAATAGGCTGTCCATCGGGTAAACCTGACACCTGTTGAAGAATGCCCAAGACAACCGTCCAGATCACCAGCATCTGGACCAGTAACCAACTACCGAATGCAGCATTTGCCAGCCTCAACGCGGGTCGGTGAGTCGGCTTGGCCGTTGCGGTTAGCCACCAAATTAGCCACCAAATCAGTAGCAGAGCCGAAGCGGCTAGATTCACGATGATGATGGCCTGCTGATAGCCCCAACGCATAGTGGACTATCGCTGGCGCATGGGCACCGATGCGGTGTATGGCACGCTCACCTGAGAAGCCAAAGGCTGCCTGTAGCGCACCGGCCATGGTGATGGCCGTCACGGCTGTGACGGGCCAGAGAGGGCCCATCGTGTTTTCATCGGTGCGTCCCTGCGGCTGAAGGTATATAGCGACCTATTTCGACAAAAACTTCATGCCTTCTTCCAGTCCGCTCAAGGTTAGTGGATACATGCGGTCCTCCAGCAGGTCGCGGATGATGCCGGTGGAGGAGCTGTAGCCCCAGGTGTCCTTCGGGTAAGGGTTGATCCAGATGAGCTTCTTGTATTTTTCCATGAAGCGCTGCATCCAGACGTAGCCGGCTTCCTCGTTCCAGTGCTCGACGCTGCCGCCAGGCTGGGTGACTTCATAAGGCGCCATGGCCGCGTCGCCAACGAAGACCACCTTGTAGTCGGCACCGTACTTGTGCAGCAGGTCCAGGGTCGAGGTGCGTTCGGAAGTGCGGCGGAAATTGTTTTTCCACACCGACTCATAGATGAAGTTGTGAAAGTAGAAGTACTCGAGGTGCTTGAACTCCGTCTTGCAGGCGGAGAACAATTCTTCGCAGACCTTGACGTGCGCATCCATCGAACCGCCAATGTCGAACAGGATCAGCAGCTTCACCGCATTGCGACGCTCGGGGCGCATCTGGATGTTCAGCAGGCCGCCGTCTTTGGCGGTGTGGTCGATGGTGCCGTCCAGGTCCAGTTCGTCTTGCGCGCCCTGGCGAGCGAACTTGCGCAAGCGGCGCAACGCGACCTTGATGTTGCGCGTCCCCAGCTCGACCTGATCGTCGAGGTTCTTGTATTCGCGCTGATCCCATACCTTCACCGCCTTGCCTTGACGCTTGCCTGCGTCACCGATGCGGATGCCCTCGGGGTTGTAGCCGCCGGAGCCAAAAGGACTGGTACCGCCCGTGCCGATCCACTTGTTGCCGCCGGCGTGTTTGCCTTTCTGCTCCTCGAGACGTTTCTTGAATTCCTCGATCAGCTTGTCCAGGCCGCCTAGCGACTCGATCTTGGCGCGCTCTTCATCGCTCAAGGACCGCTCGAACTCCTTGCGCAGCCACTCCTCCGGGATCAAGGCCTCGATATGCTGATCCAGATTTTCCAAGCCTTTGAAATAGGCGCCGAAAGCGCGATCGAATTTGTCGAAGTGCCGCTCGTCCTTCACCAGAATCGCGCGCGACAGATAATAGAACTCATCCATATCGGCGAACACGACGTTGTGTTTCAACGCATTGATCAGATCGAGCAGTTCGCGCAGCGACACCGGAACCTTGGCGGCGCGCATCTCATTGAACAGGCCAAGCAACATGGCAGAACCTCAGGCGTGCCGTCATCGCGGCACCTTGTGTTAATGGTCAGCGGTCTTCGTCGTGCGCCGGGAGTCCGTCGCGGATCTCGTACCAGTCCGCCTTCGAGCCCACAAAAATGTGCGCCTGAGGCGGGGCGGGCAACGGCGAGTCGAGCGTGCCGGCAGCAACGCCGAGCTCATGCTCGCGGTTGTCGACGAATTGCAGGTTGGAGCCGCAGCGAATGCAGAACGTCCGGGTCACATGGTCGGACGAGTGATAGACACCCAACTGATCCTTGCCGGAGAGAAAGTGAAACGCATCCAGGGGCACGCCCGCATAAGTGGCAAACGCCGCGCCGTGGGCTTTGCGACACATCTTGCAGTGACAATGGGTCAGCTCGTTGATCGGCGCGTCGATGCGATAACGAACGACGCCACAGAGGCAACTACCGGTATGCGTTTGCATGGATCTTCCTCCAGTAAGTGAGGCGTCCGGCTCCTGTGAACCGCCGCCGGTCAGCGACTGGCGCGACGACTCATGAACGCCAGCCGTTCAAGCAATTGCACGTCTTGCTCGTTTTTCACCAGGGCGCCGGCCAGCGGCGGGATCGCCTTGGTCGGATCGCGCTCGCGCAGGACGGCTTCACCGATGTTGTCGGCCATCAACAGTTTCAGCCAGTCGACCAGCTCGCTGGTGGACGGTTTCTTCTTCAGGCCTGGCACCTTGCGTACATCAAAGAACACATCGAGCGCTTCGGCCACCAGATCCTTCTTGATAGTGGGGTAGTGCACGTCGACGATCCGCTGCAGCGTGTCGCGATCGGGGAAGGCGATGTAGTGGAAGAAACAGCGGCGCAGGAAGGCGTCGGGCAGTTCCTTCTCGTTGTTCGAGGTAATGATGATGATCGGCCGCTGCTTGGCCTTGATGGTTTCGTTGGTCTCGTAAATGTAGAACTCCATCTTGTCGAGTTCTTGCAGCAGATCGTTGGGGAACTCGATATCGGCCTTGTCGATCTCGTCGATCAGCAGGATGACGCGCTGCTCGGACTCGAACGCCTCCCACAGCTTGCCCTTCTTGA
Source organism: Stutzerimonas stutzeri (assembly GCF_024448935.1). GTDB lineage: Bacteria > Pseudomonadota > Gammaproteobacteria > Pseudomonadales > Pseudomonadaceae > Stutzerimonas > Stutzerimonas stutzeri_AO. Next base: position 70,963 of record NZ_JAMOIE010000005.1, on the reverse strand, counting down.
TGTAGTTGCGTACGTCGTGGACACGGTCGGAGTCCAGCTGCGAGTCACGCAGTCGGCTGACGGCATCGTACTCGTAAAGCCCCTGATGGGCTTTGGTGGTGGATTTGATATGCCAGGTGATCAGCTGCGCGCCAAATGATTCAGCCAGTTGCTCGGCCAGCATGGTTTTACCGGTGCCCGGCTCGCCTTTCACCAGAAGCGGACGCTCCAGGGTGATGGCCGCATTAACGGCAAGTTTGAGGTCGTCTGTGGCGACGTAGGACTGGGTGCCTTCGAACTTCATCGGAGTTTCCTTGGATCGGGCCTGGCACGCAGGCACTGCATGTTGATTTAGACGACCGACTATAAGTGATGGGCGCCCGAGTGTGAACGTGAGCGGATCATTCAGTCACTGAATGGGCGCTGCATTTCGGATGGTCCTCATTCGTTGTCTTCGCTCAGTGAGCGTTCGAAACGGGCAGAAAAGGCTTCGACGAAGGCGTTGCGCAGGATCGAGATGAAGGCCTGAAAAGGGCTGACGTCGGTATTCTTGGTACTGCCCGACAGTTCTACCCGTGTCGCGAACTGTTCCTTGCTCTGGTTCTGCAGGACTTCTTCGGTGCCACCGACCACGGCTTCCCAAATGCCGCGAAAGAACCCCTTGTCCTGGTGCTCGATATCCTGCTCGAAGTTGAACACCTCGACGTTGCGTAGCAGGGGCTTTATGTAGCCGTCCAACTGACTGTCATTCGCCTCGACTTCCACCACCACGTCGCCGGTTCCGCCAGCGAAATCGAAGTTGCCGTAAGCATTGGCAAAGTCGTTCAGCTTGGTCAGTTCGACGTTGGTCAGGCGCAGGTTCACATCGAAATCTTCCCAGTCGGTATAGGGATCGAAGTTAGCAGTGGCTTCCATGGGGGCGTGATCGAGAAACTGTGCCGTACCTTCGAACGTCGCGACGCGGCCTTGCGCGTCGGCCGTGTTGGTCAGGTTATAGAGGCTCGCATTGATCGCGCTGGCATAGATATGTACCGGCGGATCGGACTCGAAGTTGCGAAACGAGAGTTGGCCGTCAATGACACGCAGCTCGTTCAGGGTAAACGGCACCAGTTGGTTCAGTTGCCCACGCCAATCGACCCCTTCGCCGGTCTGTGAGTCGTCTGCCGCTTCGCCATCGACGAAATTGAGCTTCGGCTGCTCCAGCGTGACCTCGCCAACCAGAGCTTGGTCCTGCAGGAGTGCTCGCCAGCTCAAGCCGATATCGATCGTGGATGCGGTGAACAGCGGTGCCTGGACCTTCTCGTTCTTCTTTTCGATAAGCACGCCGTCGATTCGATAAGCACCACGCCACCAGGCCAGGTCTACGTCATCGACCTGGCCTCGGTACTCGCCCATGTCCGCCAGCTTTTGGTTCAGGTAATTGAGTACCAGGTGGGGCAGGGCAAGGTGAACGATCAGCAGTAACAGGGCGACTGACAGCAGTATCCACAGCGGGAGTCGGTAGCTTTTTTTCATGACGGGCCTGGTCTGGTCGAAAAGTCATCATTGAATGGCTTACCTGGGTGGACCTTGGCACGCGATGGTGAGTTCGGCTGGACGAGACATGCGACTGGGCATACGCTGATCAGTCCGATTTACATTCGCAGGGACACTGTCATGAGCCGCATCTTTGCTGACAACGCGCAGGCCATCGGGAATACCCCGTTGGTCATGATCAATCGGCTGGGCCCGAAGGGCGTTAGCATCATGGCCAAAATCGAAGGTCGTAATCCGGCTCACTCGGTCAAATGCCGAATCGGTGCGGCGATGATCTGGGACGCCGAGGAAAACGGCCGGCTCAGGCCAGGCATGACCATCGTCGAGCCGACATCTGGAAATACCGGTATTGGCCTGGCTTTCGTCGCGGCTGCACGGGGCTACAAGCTGATGCTGACCATGCCGGCCTCGATGAGTCTGGAGCGTCGCAAGGTATTGAAGGCGCTCGGCGCTGAACTTGTGCTCACTGAACCGGCAAAAGGCATGAAAGGCGCGATCGAGAAAGCCGCCGAGATTGCAGCATCCGATCCTGACAACTATTTCATGCCTCAACAGTTCGAAAATCCGTCTAACCCTGCCATTCACGAAAAGACCACCGGGCCGGAAATCTGGAACGACACCGAAGGCAATATCGACGTGCTGGTGGCGGGCGTGGGAACGGGTGGCACCATCACTGGCGTGTCGCGCTATATCAAGAACACCAAGGGCAAGCAGATCCTGAGCGTTGCGGTGGAGCCGGTCAGCTCCCCTGTAATCAGCCAGACCCTGGCGGGCGAAGAAGTCAAACCGAGTCCGCACAAGATTCAGGGGATCGGCGCCGGCTTTGTGCCGAAGAATCTGGATTTGTCGATCGTCGATCAGGTCGAGCGTGTCGATGATGATGAGTCAAAGGCCATGGCGCTGCGCCTGATGCGCGAAGAAGGCATCCTCTGTGGGATCTCCTGCGGCGCTGCGATGGCGGCGGCGGTTCGTCTGGCCGAAAAGCCGGAAATGCAGGGCAAGAATATTGTCGTGATCCTGCCTGACTCCGCTGAACGTTATCTGTCGACCATGCTGTTTGCCGATATGTTCGGCGAGCAGGAGCTGCAGCAGTAATCAACGCTGCGCCGGGATGTGTTGCAGCCTGGCGCAGCTTGAGGAAAGCAGGCGCCGAGTCCGCCTAGCCGCGTTGGGGGTGGGGCGCAGTCTCAACCGTGGATGATGGCTGTTTCAGCACGAGTCAGAGCGCCACGGCGATCAGCGGGCCACCCTCCGGGCTCAGGCGCCGCTTGAGTTTGCCGCGAAAATCCCGGCAGGTCCGCATGAGCGCCAGAATCGCCAGCAGGCCAATGCAAGCGAACCGCACACGGAAGAAAGCGCTGGGAAAGGTGCCAAGCTCCGGCGCGACGAGTCGCATGAAGACAAGCTGGCAGCCCAGACAGCGGCAAGACTGAGCAGACGCAACAGGTCGAGAAGTCGCATGGCAGAGCGCCGCGGTCGAGTCGTCAGGGTGGGTGAGGCGGGCTCGCCTGACAACTCTACACACGCTTTCAAAACGCCCGTGAGCTGACTCGCTTTCATTGAGCAGTTGCTGTGGATAAGCTCGAGGCTTTCATGCAGCGAGATAAATGATATGGCGCAGCATTCGCCGAACCTCGAGATCGCCCAGCAGATCCTTCTGGGCTTCGATGACTACCGCGAGCATTTCAGGCTGATCACTGAGGGCGCCCGGGCACGCTTCGAGCAAGCCCGGTGGCAAGATGCCCAGCGTGCGTCGGCGGCCCGTATCAACCTGTACGAAGAAAAAGTCAGCGAGACAGCGGCCGCCTTGCGCTCTGCTGTGCAACCAGCGGTTCTGCTCGACGTGAACCGTTGGCCGCAGGTCAAGGGTGAATACATTGGACTGATCAATCCACGCTTTGACGATGAGCTTTCGGAAACGTGGTACAACTCGATCTTCTGTACCCTGTTCAGCCATGACTGCATCAATGACAGCACCATGTTCATCCACACCACGCGGCCGGCTAACCGCGCCCAGCGAATGGCGCAGACGCGGCGCTACCAACCCGGCGGTGATCTGCACGGTGTGCTCGAACAGATTCTCAGCGATTTTGCGTTCGACGTGCCGTACGGCGATCGGGAGGGAGATTTGCAGCGGCTCGAGACACAGCTGCAGGGGTCCTTGCCGGATTGGGTCTGCAAGGATCCGGAGCTCGTCGTCGAACTCTTCACCTCGGTGCTGTATCGCAACAAAGGCGCCTATCTTGTGGGGCGCATCTTCACCTGCGACGAGCAATGGCCGCTGGTGATCCCGCTGTTGCACCGGGAAGGCGATGGGTTGCTTGCCGATGCCCTGATTACCGATGAGGCGGAGGTTTCGATCATCTTCTCCTTCACCCGCTCGTATTTCATGGTGGAGGTCCCTATCCCGGCGGAATTCATCGGCTTTCTCAAGCGGATCATGCCCGGCAAGCACATCGCCGAGCTGTACACCTCGATCGGTTTCTACAAGCACGGCAAGTCGGAGTTCTACCGTGCGCTGATTAACCATCTGGCCAGCACTGACGACCGCTTCATCATGGCGCCCGGCGTGCGCGGGATGGTGATGAGCGTGTTCACGCTGCCTGGCTTCAATACCGTGTTCAAGATCATCAAGGATCGTTTTTCCCATACCAAGAACGTTAACCGTGCGACGGTGGTGGAAAAGTACCGCTTGGTGAAAAGTGTCGACCGCGTAGGGCGCATGGCGGACACGCAGGAGTTCGCCGATTTCCGCTTTCCAAAAGCTAAATTCGAACCAGAGTGCCTCGCTGAATTGCTTGAGGTTGCACCCTCTACGGTCGAGGTCCAAGGCGATACGGTACTGGTGCGTCACTGCTGGACCGAGCGGCGAATGACCCCGTTGAACCTGTACGTGGAAAACGCAAGCGAACAGCAGGTCCATGAAGCGTTGGAGGACTACGGGCTGGCTATCAAGCAACTGGCGGCTGCCAACATCTTCCCCGGAGACATGCTGCTGAAGAACTTCGGTGTAACCCGCCATGGCCGCGTCGTGTTCTACGATTACGACGAGATATGCTTTCTCACCGAGGTCAATTTCCGCTACATCCCCGAGCCTCGATACCCCGAAGATGAAATGGCATCTGAGCCCTGGTATTCCGTCGGGCCCAACGATGTGTTCCCTGAGGAGTTTCCTCGCTTTCTGTTTGCCGATCTCGGGCAGCGCCGGCTGTTCGCGAAGCTGCATGGAGAGCTCTACGACGCTAACTATTGGAAGGGCCTGCAGCAGGCAATCAGCGACGGCAAGGTGATCGATGTCTTTCCGTATCGTCGCAAGATGCAGACTGCCCAGTAGTCGCGCCAGGCGAACGCTTTAGGACAGCGCGGGTCGTTATTCATAAGAGCCGGACGAACGGCGCGTTGGCTGAATACTCTGCAACACCTCTCGCAGGCTATGTTGCGATTGTTGGGTTATGCTGATCTCGAAGTCCCAGGGCTCCACCAAAAACCCGTATCAAGCAGGAGGGGTTAGTCATGAAAGCATTGCTCAATAGTGTGTGCTGGAATCTGGCAGTGGCGCTTGGGTTTGTCGAACCGCCTCGTTTGCAGCCGATCCCGGTACGAGCGCAACGAGACAAAGCAGCGGCCCAGCGTCGCTGACCTCGGCGGGCCGGGCGCGGTAGCTCTAGCGCCCCGGCATTACCGGACCACCTTTTTCAACGGCGCGCTGATAAGCGGGTCGCTCTCTTATACGTTTCAAGAATGCCGTCAGGTTTGGCCGACTCGCGTCCAGGCCTGCGCGAGCCTGAGCGGCTTCTGGCGGAAAACTCAGCTTCTCAGCGGGCAGGAAGCGTTTTCATGCGGAGGATATAGAGGCTGACCAGCGTTGCGCTGGTCAGCATGCCGATACGTACCCAGAACATCGGTACCAGCCAGCAGGAGACACCGATGCTGATCCACATGGTGGTGAGGGCGTAAACCTTGCCCTTGAGTGGAATGCCTTTGCCTTCCAGGTAATCGCGGAACCAAGGACCTAGCCGGGGGTGTGTCACCAGCCAGTCGTAGAAACGACGAGAGCTACGCACGAAGCAGGCAGCAGCGAGAAGCAGAAAGGGCGTGGTTGGCAGGACTGGCAGGAAGATGCCGATGATGCCGAGCGTGACGCTTAACCAACCGATCGCCAGCAGCACATACCGTGCCACTGGATTGCGATACGTTGGGATATCGCGATGAGCCAAGAGGCTGTCCGGCGTCAGTGCTTGCGAGGTTTGAGAAGCGCGGGCTTCTCTTCAGGTGCATGACAGATCAGGTACAGCGCCGTAAGGATCTCTGGAATCTGCTCGACCATCTCCGCGACCAGGTTCGGATCGGAGGCGATATCGCTGAATTCGGGTTGCTCGTCGAAAAGACCTGATCCCACCATGATCGGCAACAGTAGCTCGCTGACTTCCTCTTCGGAGTCTTCGAACCACACCGACTCGCGCATGAACACGCCTTCCATGAAGCCGATGCACCAGCCGCGCAGGTCGGACTCGTCCGGCTCGTCGCCCATGTCGAGTTCGCAGGGAAGCTCCATGTCTTCATCACTGGCCAGTTGCCGTGCGATGTGTGCCTTGAGTTGGATCAGCGTCGCCTCGATGGCTTCGCGCTCGGTGTCGTCCGCATATTTCGGCGGTTCGGCAAACAGCGCGTCGATCCATTCGCGCTCCGGCACTTGCTCCGAACAGATGCACAAGGCGGTGAGATAGCCATGGGCGGCGATGTAATCGAGGGCTTCTTCGTGCAGATCATCTGCATCCAGAAACACTTGCAGGCGGGCGAGTTGCTCGGCGAAGGACATCGATGGCTACCTTGGAGAGAAAACAGCACTGATTCTAGACGAGCTGCAGGCCTCAGGCTACCGCGTGCTTTAACACTACGGCGGCTGCGGGCGTTTCCTGCCACTGCGTCTTCGACTGATCGAAAATTTCGCCCGGAGTTCCGCCGTGCCGCCGTGGGTCACCAACTATCGCAGGTGCAGTGTTCTGCCTGAACCGGACGGCTGTGTCGCGTATACTCGCGCGTCTTGTTTCGGAGACCGGCATGCTCGATCAGGCACAGCGCATTCTCAAAGATGTATTCGGCTACGACGCGTTTCGTGGCAACCAGGGCGCGATCATTCAGCGCGTGGTCGACGGCGACGATGCGCTGGTGCTGATGCCGACCGGCGGCGGTAAATCGCTTTGTTATCAGGTGCCGGCGCTGCTTCGCGACGGCTTGGCCGTAGTGGTGTCGCCGCTGATCGCGTTGATGGACGATCAGGTGGCTACGCTCTCGGAACTGGGCGTTGCGGCGGCTGCGCTCAACTCGACCTTGACGCCCGAACAGCAGCGCGACATTGCCGACCGCTTGCGCCGTAACGAAATCAAGATGCTTTATCTCGCGCCCGAGCGGCTGGTTCAGCCGCGCATGCTGGCGTTCTTGCAGCGCTTGCAGATCGGTTTGTTCGCCATCGATGAGGCGCACTGCGTATCACAATGGGGGCATGATTTTCGCCCTGAGTACCTGCAGCTCGGCCAGCTGGCTGAATTTTTCCCCAGCGTTCCGCGGATTGCGCTGACTGCCACGGCTGACAAGCGCACGCGGGAAGAAATCGTCCAGCGCTTGCATCTGGGCAACGCCGAGCGATTCCTTTCGAGTTTCGATCGGCCAAACATCTTCTATCACATCGTGCCGAAGGAACAGCCTCGCAAGCAGCTCATGGCGTTCCTTGCCGAGCGCCGCGGTGACGCCGGAATCATCTATTGCATGTCGCGCAAGAAGGTTGATGACATTGCCGCCTTCCTTGCCGAGCAGGGCTTCCCGGCGTTGCCCTACCATGCCGGTCTGCCGAATGATCTTCGGGCGTTCCACCAGAGGCGCTTTCTCAACGAGGAAGGCCTGATCATGGTGGCGACCATCGCGTTCGGCATGGGCATCGACAAGCCCAACGTGCGTTTCGTTGCTCATCTGGATCTGCCGAAATCGCTGGAAGCCTATTACCAGGAAACCGGCCGCGCGGGTCGCGACGGGCTGCCCGCCGATGCCTGGATGGCATACGGGCTGCAAGACGTGATCTTCCTCAAGCAGATGCTCAACAATTCCGAAGGCGACCAGCGACACAAGCGCATCGAGCAGCACAAACTCGACGCGATGCTCTCGCTCTGTGAGGAAACTCGTTGCCGTCGTCAGGTGCTGCTGGCGTACTTCGATGAGGATATGCCGGAGCCCTGCGGCCATTGCGACAACTGCGTCGACGGCGTGCACACCTGGAACGCCACCGAGCCGGCGCGTCAGGCGCTGTCGGCGATCTACCGCAGTGGCCAGCGTTACGGCGTGGGCCATCTGGTGGACATCCTGCTCGGGCGCGACAACGAAAAGATCCGCAGCCTCGGTCATCAGCAGCTGTCGGTGTTCGGCGTAGGCAAGGCGCTGTCCGACGGGGAGTGGCGATCGCTGTTTCGCCAGCTGGTCGCCCGTGGGCTGGCCGACGTCGATCTGGAAGGTTTCGGTGGCCTTCGCCTCAGCGACAGCTGCCGTACTTTGCTCAAGGGCGAGGTTACCCTGGAGCTGCGTCGAGAGCTGTCCACCAAGGCGCCGAAATCCGCCGCGAGCGCAGCGAGTCAGCTGGTGCGCAGCGAAGAGCGTGAGACCTGGGAAGCACTGCGCACCCTACGCCGCAAACTGGCTGAGGAGCATGGCGTGCCGCCTTATGTCATCTTCCCGGACGCGACGCTGCTTGAGATGCTTCGCAGCCAGCCCGGCTCACTCAGCGATATGGCGCGCATCAGCGGCGTTGGCGCACGCAAGCTCGACCGTTACGGCCAAGCGTTCCTTGAAGTGCTGCAAGGCACGGCAGCGGCGGCCAAATCGCCAGCCGATGTTCGCCACGAACTGATCACGCTGGCCCGCGCGGGCATGACGCCGGCGCAGATCGCACGGCAACTCGATTGCAGCGAAAAGAACGTCTACGCCATGCTTGCCGAAGCCATAGGCCAGCAGCAGTTGAGCCTTGAGCAGGCGCTGGACCTGCCAGCGGAGTTGCTCGGCGAGATCCAGGAAGCCTTCCTTGATGGCGAAGGGGAGTTGCCTCCGGTTGCGGCCGTTGCCGCACAATTTGCCGGACGAGTCTGCGAGCCGGTCCTGTTCTGCGTGCGAGCATCGTTGCAGGCCGAATTCGAGCTTTAGCGGCCAGCCCCGGGGTGTGGCGTGTTGCCGCTGCGCTTGTTCGTTGCATGGGGCTGGCGCGGTGCAGCGCAATACAGGGTTACGTAGCGGGCCGATGGTAGCCTTGCCAGCCTCTCGGCGCTGTGGTTAGCTCGCTAATAATTAGTTTTTTCCGGAAAGACCGCTGCATGTATCCCGACCAACACCGTTTCGCCATGCAGTTGGCTCAACTTTCGCGTGGCTGGCGCGCCGAGCTGGACCGTCGGCTGGCAGACCTCGACCTTTCTCAGGCCCGATGGTTGGTTCTGCTGCATCTGGCCCGATTCGACCACGACCCAACACAACGTGAGCTTGCACAAAGTGTTGCAGTCGAGGGGCCAACATTGGCGAGGTTACTGGACAGTCTCGAAGCACAAGGTCTAGTCCATCGCCAGCCGGCTCCCGGTGATCGCCGCGCCAAACTCATTACGCTAGGTGCACCAGCGCGCCCGCTCATCCAGAGAATCGAGGCGATTTCCACTCAGGTTCGCCACGAACTCTTCGACGGGATCGACGAAGAAGATCTGCGCAAGTGCCAGCAAGTACATGAGGACATTTTGGCGAACCTTGTAAAAGCCAAGCGTTAAGGCAGCCCTGCCGTATGCGTTGCTACGCGTAGGCCTGCGCGCGATCTGGCCATGGCTAGGTTGGCGCGCCGGGTGCCCACGCGACATTTTTATGCGCGTGTATGAGCCGCCCGATTTCAGGCACCGCCCTCAGCAGCCGTTTGTCTTTTGACGCTAGGCTATGTTTTGTAGATGACGGCACAATGCCTTTGCGCGCACGCCGACGAACTGCCTCTTGCTTCTTCCGCATCAGTCGATAACCGCGTCACAGTTCAGCAATCGAACCGTGGATCGGCGAAGAACCACGCTGAACGCCACTTGCGGAGGTTTCATGGCACTCGGTCGTCGAGTCTGGTTAACGGTGGCCTCTGGCTCGCTGATCTATTCGGGCATGGTTTCCGCCCTAGGTATGGGCGACATCACGCTCAACTCTGCCCTGAATCAACCGCTGAGTGCCGAAATCGACTTGCTGGACGTGGGCGATTTGGCCGTCGGTGACATCCGCGTCGTGTTGGCTTCCCACGCAGATTTTGCGCGTGTGGGCGTCGAGCGGCTGGCGTTTTTGCAGGATCTGCACTTCACGCCGGTGATCGACGGTAACCGGAGCCGGATCCGCGTTGCGACCAATAAGCCCGTCCGCGAGCCTTATCTGAACTTTCTGGTCGAGATCAGCCGGGCGAAGAGCCGGATGCTCCGTGAATACACGGTTTTGCTGGATCCGATGCCAAGTTCGTCCGAGGTTTCGAGCAGTTTCGTCGTGAATAATCCGCAAGCCGAGGCTCGGCTGGCGCGTGTCGAACCCGCGCGTTTCGTGCCGCCTGCCGAGCTGCCGCACGCGTCTCAGGGTAAGCGTCACCGGGTGGCGAGCGGTGAGAGCCTGTGGGCTATCGCCGGCGCCTACGCAGGTGGCACCCAGGCGTCACAGGCGCAATTCATGCGCGACATTCAGGCCTTGAATCCCGATGCCTTTGCCGATGGTGATGCGGCGCGTCTCAACGCGGAGGCAGATCTGCTGTTGCCGGATGCAGCCATACAAGCCGCTGCAGAGTTGGGAGAGCCCGCTTCGCCAGCGCCGATGGCCGAGACCATCGCGCAGAGCCGGCGGACAGTTGACGCCGAGCCAACTGCACCGGCACTGGCACCTGCCGATCCGACACTTGTCGACGGTCAGGTAACCATGTTGCGTCGTCAACTGTTCGAAGCGCTGGCCGCCAGCCGTGAAGAGAATCAACAGCTCAAGCAAATGCTGATCGACATGCGGCTTCAGCTTGAAGCCGTTGCTGCACAATTGGTCGAGCAGGACCGGCCGCAGGCGGTTGCTTCGCCAGCTGTGGAGCAGCCGGCAGTGGCGATAATGCCGGAGGGTCAGCCGATTGTGCTGCCAGCCGCTGAGGCGACCCCGACCGAGGCTATTCCGTCGTTTCGATGGCAGGACTGGACGTTGCCTGGCGGCGGAGTATTGATTTCCATGTTGTTGGGTGGCCTGTGGTTCAGTCGCCGCCAAAAATCCGAACCCAAATATCCAGATGCGGTGCCCGTTGCCGCTCCCCAGCCGACGCGCGTGCCGCCGGTCACCACCGTCGCGGCTGCGCCGGAAATGCCTCGCCAGCCCGCGCATGCCTCGGTCAGCGAGACTGACGTGCTCGAAGCGGCAAATACATACATCACTTATGGCCGCCGCGATGAAGCGATTGACGTGCTGTCGCGCGGAATCGAGCGGGCACCGACACAACTCGATATTCGCCTTCGCCATCTCGGGCTCCTTGCCGAGGCCGGCGACGTCGCCGGTTACTGCGCGGCTGCCGACGCCTACCTGCAGGCGGGGGGCGAGCGTGCACCGCTCGATCAGTTGCTCGCGTTGCATCCCGCTGTGGCTTCGGCGGTTTCTGGCGCCAAACCAGCAGTAGCTGAGCGGTTCCTGGATCCGGATATCACCTTTGTTCTGAACGAGTCACTGGCAGCAGACTTTCTCGACTCTGCATCTGAACCCGTCCCGCAAACTTCGGTGGTGGAAGCCGGACAGGCGTACCCCGCGCAGCCATTGATCGATGGTTTCGATGAGGCACTGACGCTTGGCGAGCTGACATCGCTGCTCGGCAATGCGGAGCCGGTCGAATCGAAACCGACAGCGGAGGAACTTCGCCAACTCGAGCCGAATCCCGAACATCTGGTCCGTGTCAACCGGGCCGTTGCGTATATCAAGCAGGGCGACGTGGAGAATGCTTGCATCATTCTCGAAACCCTCGCGACCGAGGGAGATGAAGCGCAGCGGCAGCAGGTCAACGAGTTGCTTGCAATGATCGCCTAACGGAGCTGGGTTAGAGAGGGGCGCCGCGATCAGAAACTTCGCCCCAGATTCAGATACAGGGCGCGCTCAGCTTCGTCGTTCAGACCGTAGCTGAAATTCAGCGGCCCTAGCGGGGTCTCGTAGCCGATAAAGAGGCTGCCTGCGTTGATATAGCCGCTATCGAACGCGTTGTCGTTGTTCCAGGCGCGCCCACGCTCCAGTGACGCACCCAGATAGAGCGGGAAATCCAGCGGCAGGAACGAGCGGGGTGTCATGCGGCGGAAATAAATCATGCGTGCCAGACTGACGTTCTGGCCGGACAGGGCGTCTTGCCTGAACCCCGACAACTGCCGCGCGCCGCCGAGCAGAAAGCTTGAGGTGACGATCTCGGCTTCATCCAGTGTTCGTCCATAGCGTCCGCCAAATACCAACGTATCCAGGCCGAAGCTGAAGGCCTTGTCCAGGCGAAACTCCCACTGACGATAGCGCCCATCGGAGCCCAGACCAGGATCGTACTGGCGAAGGGTAAGTCCGATGTCCTCGCCCTCACGAGGGAAGTCGACGTTGTCCACCGTGTCGAACGAATACTGCAGCTGGTAGTAACCTTCCTCGAACGAGAAGTCCGGCAGCTGCTGGTCACCGATGCGAACATCGGCTTCCCCCCAGGCCTGCCCCACACCAAAGCGGATTTCGCCGTTATTGGCAATCTGTCGACCCAGGCTTAGCCCATAGCCATAGCGCTGCAGGCGGTATTCGGCGATAGGGTCGTTATCCAGGATAGCTTCGACGTTCTGCGCTTGCGCAATGAGGTTCGGTGCGACGAACCAGCGGGAGCCAGCGTCTAACGGCTGGTAGAACTCGCTGAAGAATTCTTGACGATCGCCCAGTTGCAGGCGCGTCAGCCACTCGGCGCCCAGTTCGTTGATGCCGTTCTTGCGGAAGCTTGCGCCGATGTTGAACGCGCTGTCGCCGCGAAAATCATCAGAAAGGTTGATTCCAAGACGCAAGTAATCGGTGCCGGAGCGCTTTTCTCGGGTGGTGACGACCAGCGTGTTGCCGGGACTACCGTGGACGATGCGGTACTCGACCTGCTCGAAGTAATCGAGTCCGTACAGCGTGCCCATGTCCTTCTGCAGGTCCTCCAGGTCCAACCGCTTGCCGATCTGCTGGCGAATGTGGCGGCGTATCACTGCATCGCCGACCTTGGAATCGTTCTCGATGCGAACGGCGGTAATCAGCGGGGTGCGCGGTTCGGCCGAACGGGCGAGGCTCAGCGAAAGGTTGCCGCCGCTTTCGCTGCGCATGGTCGCCAGCCGACCATCCAGCGCATCGGCAGCACGATAACCCGCATCGATCAACTGTTCGGCTCGTCCGAAATCGGTCGACCCAAACGTCGCCAGCATCGGTTGCACCAGCAGGTCTTCCGGTCTCAGGGTGGCCAGCTGCGCTTCGGAGTTGCGCCGGGTCATCATGGTGATCGACTGGTTGAGTACATCGACGACGGTCAGCAGCTGTTCGCGCGGCTGCAGCGGCGTGCCGATATCCACTACGATCAGACGGTCCACACCCATGTCGCGAGCGACATCCATCGGAACGTTGTCGACCATCCCGCCATCGACCAGTAGCCGGCCATCTATTTCGACCGGCGCAAAGACGGCCGGGATCGACATGCTGGCGCGGATGGCCTGGGGTAGATGGCCGCTACGGAAAATGACTTTCTTGTCATTGGCGATATCGGTCGCCACGGCGCGGAACGGGATGGGCAAGCGGTCGAAGTCACGGATGTCACTGGCATGAACCAATAGCCGTTCGAGCAGCAGCGCCAGGTTCTGCCCCTGGATCACACCAAGCGGAAGACCGAGGCTGCCATCGTCGCGAAAGCTCAGCTTGCGTTTGACCAGAAAGTCCCGGTCGTCCTGCTTGCGTCGGAAGGGGATGTCCTTGCGCGGAGGATCATCGGAAAGCACCTGATGCCAGTCCAGTTCGAGTGCCAGTTTTTCCAGTTCATCGACACTGTAGCCAGCGGCATACAGGCCGCCGATCACGGCACCCATACTGGTGCCTGCAATCGCATCGATCCGCACGCCTTGTTCTTCCAGCGCCTTAAGCACGCCGATATGCGCCAGGCCCCTCGCGGCGCCGCCTGAAAGGACCAGGCCAGTGCGCGGCTGGGTTTCGGCAAAGCCTGCCAGGGGGGCGAGCAGGATCAGCAGAAAGAGGAGACGAGACATGAAGGCACACCGGACGGACTGACGTGAAATGGCGGCTATTATAGAGTCCCGTCAGCTACCCGAGCGCCTCGAAATGGCCGATACCAAGCCCGAAATTGTGATCACCTATTGCACTCAGTGCCAATGGATGCTGCGCGCGACATGGCTGGCCCAGGAGCTGCTTTCAACCTTTTCGGACGACCTCGGCAAGGTGTCGCTCGTGCCCGCAACGGGCGGGACCTTTCATATCACCTGCGACGGTGTGCAGATATGGGAGCGCAAGCTGGACGGCGGCTTTCCTGAAGCCAAGACATTGAAGCAGCGGGTGAGGGACCAGATCGATCCAGATCGGAAGCTGGGGCATAACGACCGGCCGGCATGATGCGCGAGTCTTCATCGGTCAGCTTGATCGGGTCTTTGGCCATCGGCCTCGCAACGGGTGGCTTGGGGGCTTTGCCACGGGGTTTCTTACTGGCGAAGCGCGCCCTGGCACAGGCTTTGATCTTGCTCTTCGCCTCGGCCATTGGCCGCCAGGCGGGGTTCACGACGGGCGATTTTCTCTGGCAGATCGATGCCATCCGGTACGCTTGATTGATCCGCCTGCTCAGGCAAAGCGAATAGCGCCTGCACCTCGTCGTGCTTGAGCTGATTCTCGAGTTGCTCGATATGCCCATGGGACAGTGCGCGATGGCGCGAGGCGCTGGCGTGGATCTTGGTGCCATCGAGGCTGATCGTGCCTCGCGTGTCCAGAAATAAAAAACGCCCGGTGCAGTGCACTGGGCGTCGAGGTGGCTACCCTGAAAAGTGGTAGGTCTATTTCAGGGTAGGGCGGTTCGCACTGCCTCAGCGATTCAGGTCCCGTTGCGGGTGGCCGGTGTACAGCTGGCGCGGACGACCGATCTTCTGACCCATCGCAATCATCTCTTTCCAGTGCGAGATCCAGCCGACAGTACGTGCAAGCGCGAAGATCACGGTGAACATGCTGGTTGGAATGCCGATTGCCTTGAGAATGATGCCGGAATAGAAGTCAACGTTCGGGTAAAGATTGCGTTCGGCGAAGTAGGGATCGTTCAGTGCGATCTCTTCAAGTTTCATCGCCAGTTCAAGCTGCGGGTCGTTGATGCCGAGTTCGCCGAGTACTTCGTCGCAGGTCTGCTTCATGACCTTGGCGCGTGGGTCGAAGTTTTTGTAGACGCGGTGGCCGAAGCCCATCAGTTTGAACGGGTCGTTCTTGTCCTTGGCCTTGGCGAGGAAATTTTCGATGTTCGAAACGTCGCCGATCTCGTCCAGCATCGTCAGCACGGCTTCGTTCGCGCCGCCGTGCGCCGGCCCCCAGAGTGCCGCGATGCCGGCAGCGATACAGGCGAACGGGTTGGCGCCGGTCGAGCCGGCCAGGCGAACGGTGGACGTCGAGGCGTTTTGTTCGTGGTCCGCATGCAGAATGAAGATGCGATCCATGGCCTTGGCCAGTACCGGGCTGATCGGCTTCACTTCACATGGTGTGTTGAACATCATGTGCAGGAAGTTTTCCGCGTAGTTCAGGTCGTTGCGCGGGTACATCATCGGCTGACCCATGGAGTACTTGTAGACCATCGCGGCCAGCGTCGGCATCTTGGCGACCAGGCGCACGGCGGAGATTTCGCGGTGATGCGGGTCGTTGATGTCCAGGGAATCGTGGTAGAACGCGGAAAGCGCGCCGACGACACCGCACATGATCGCCATCGGGTGTGCGTCCCGGCGGAAACCGTTGAGGAAGGATTTCAGCTGTTCATGAACCATCGTGTGGTTCTTGACGGTGCTGATGAACTGCGCCTTCTCCTCTGCGGTGGGCAGTTCGCCGTTCAGCAGCAGGTAGCAGGTCTCCAGGTAATCCGACTTTTCAGCCAGCTGCTCGATTGGGTAGCCGCGATGAAGCAAAATTCCTTTGTCACCGTCGATATAGGTGATCTGGGATTCGCAAGAGGCGGTGGACATGAAGCCGGGGTCGAAGGTAAAGCGACCCGTGGAGGTCAAGCCTCGTACGTCGATTACGTCAGGCCCTACGGTGCCGGATAGAACAGGCAGTTCGATGGCGTCTGCGCCTTCGATGATCAACTGCGCTTTTTTGTCAGCCATGTATGGCCTCCTGTTTTATGCTTGGAATCATCATGGCCCCCCACGCAGGGCCCGCATCACTATAGTGAGATAAATCACAAAGTCAATTTGGGCGAGCGGCCAGTTGTAGAGGGCTTGGGGGTGAATTCGCAACACAGAAAAAGCTATTTACGCGAATTGCAAGCCGAGGCGCCATCCGCCTTTAGTGGCACTTCACCACATTGTCATTAGCGACCTATCTGTTTATACTCGGCGACCGACCGGCAGGGGCCTTACAGGCAGTTTCCTGTAGGTTGTCACTCGTGGGTGGCGGGTACCGCTGCGTGCTCTTCCCAACAACTTTGCCCTGCGGTTTCGGGGCTCTCAAGTGTGAAAAAAGCCGTGAAAAGCCAACGACCTGTAAATCTAGATCTTAGGACAATAAAACTCCCAATCACTGCTTACACCTCAATCCTTCACCGCATTTCTGGCGTGATCTTGTTTGTTGGTGTGGCCGTCCTGCTGCTTGCGCTTGATGTCTCTTTGTCTTCTGTCGAAGGCTTTGAAGAGGTGAAGGCGTATCTCGGTAGTCCGCTGGCGAAGCTGGTGGTCTGGGCTTTGCTCTCTGCGCTGCTGTATCACCTGGTGGCCGGTGTGCGCCATCTGGTCATGGATACCGGACATGGCGAAACGCTGGAAGGCGGGAAGCTGGGCTCGAAAATCGTTTTGGCCGTATCGGCGGTGCTGATCGTTCTGGCGGGAGTTTGGATATGGTAACCAATGTCACCAACTTTTCCCGTTCGGGTCTGTATGACTGGATGGCCCAGCGCGTTTCAGCGGTGGTCCTGGCGGCTTATTTTCTCTTTCTGATCGGATACCTCATGGCGAATCCGGGGTTGGATTACGCTCAGTGGCATGCGTTGTTCTCCGCTCAGTGGATGCGCATCTTCAGTCTCCTTGCACTCGTTGCCCTCAGTGTTCATGCATGGGTTGGTATGTGGACGATTTCCACTGACTACCTGACCAGCATGGCAATCGGTAAGTGGGCTACCGGCGTGCGTTTTCTCTTCCAGGCGGTGTGTGGCATAGCTATGTTCACCTTCTTCGTCTGGGGCGTGCAGATTCTTTGGGGTATCTGATCCATGGCTAGCATTCGTACTCTTTCTTATGACGCCATCATTATTGGTGGCGGTGGCGCGGGCATGCGCGCCGCGCTGCAGTTGGCCCAGGGTGGCCATAAAACCGCGGTGGTAACCAAGGTTTTCCCGACTCGCTCGCATACCGTATCCGCGCAAGGCGGCATCACCTGCGCGATCGCTTCGGCCGACCCGAACGATGACTGGCGCTGGCACATGTACGATACCGTCAAGGGCTCCGATTACATCGGTGACCAGGATGCTATCGAATATATGTGTTCCGTTGGCCCGGAAGCGGTTTTCGAGCTGGAACACATGGGCCTGCCGTTCTCCCGAACCGAGCAGGGTCGCATCTACCAGCGTCCGTTCGGCGGCCAGTCCAAGGACTATGGCAAAGGCGGGCAGGCTGCTCGCACCTGCGCGGCCGCCGATCGTACCGGTCATGCGCTGCTGCACACCCTCTATCAGGCCAACCTGAAGGCGGGCACGTCCTTTCTCAATGAATGGTATGGCGTGGATCTGGTGAAGAATCAGGATGGCGCCATCGTTGGCATCATCGCGATCTGCATCGAAGATGGCGAAACGGTCTATATCCGGTCCAAGGCTGTGGTCTTGGCCACCGGAGGTGCCGGGCGTATCTACGCATCGACCACTAACGCGCTGATCAACACCGGCGACGGTATTGGCATGGCGTTGCGCGCAGGTGTGCCGGTTCAGGATATTGAGATGTGGCAATTCCATCCGACCGGTATCGCTGGTGCCGGCGTGCTGGTAACCGAAGGTTGCCGTGGTGAAGGTGGATACCTGATCAACAAGCACGGCGAGCGCTTTATGGAGCGTTACGCGCCGAACGCGAAAGACCTGGCGGGTCGTGACGTGGTTGCTCGCTCCATGGTTAAAGAAATTCTGGCTGGTAATGGCTGTGGTCCGGATGGCGACCATGTGATGCTGAAGCTCGATCACCTCGGTGAGGACGTACTGCACAGCCGTCTACCGGGCATCTGCGAGCTGTCGAAAACCTTTGCGCATGTCGATCCTGTCACTGCTCCGGTGCCTGTGGTTCCGACCTGTCACTACATGATGGGTGGCGTCGCCACTAACATCCACGGCCAGGCAATGACCCAGGATGCCAATGGAAATGACAAGATCATTGAAGGGCTGTTCGCGGTAGGCGAAGTGGCGTGCGTATCGGTTCATGGCGCCAACCGTCTGGGTGGCAACTCTCTGCTTGACCTCGTTGTATTCGGTCGCGCGGCCGGTCTTCATCTAGAGAAGGCTCTGAAGGACGGGGTCGAGCACCGCGGTGCGACTGAGGCCGATCTGGACGTTGCGCTGAATCGTCTCGCCAGCTTGAACGAGCGGACCGAGGGGGAAGACGTCGCTTCGCTGCGTAAAGAGTTGCAAAACTGCATGCAGAACTACTTCGGTGTATTCCGTACCGGCGAGTACATGCAGAAGGGCATTGCCCAGCTTGCTGATCTCCGCCAGCGCATCGCCAGTGTGAAGATCTCTGACAAGAGCCAGGCCTTCAATACCGCCCGTATCGAAGCGCTGGAGCTGCAGAATCTGCTGGAAGTGGCTGAAGCAACGGCCATCGCTGCAGAAAACCGCAAAGAATCGCGCGGTGCGCATGCCCGCGAGGATTTCGAAGAGCGCGATGACGAAAACTGGCTGTGCCACACCCTGTACTTCCCGGGTGAGAAGCGCGTAGCCAAGCGTGCCGTGAACTTCTCTCCGAAGACTGTTCCGACTTTCGAACCCATGGTTCGGACTTACTGAGGTCGCCGATATGTTGCAAGTGAGCGTTTATCGCTATAACCCGGATAAAGACGCCAAGCCCTACATGCAGGACTTTCAGGTCAACACCGATGGTAAAGACCTGATGGTGCTGGACGTGCTCGCCCTCATCAAGGAACAGGACGAAGGCTTTTCTTATCGTCGTTCATGCCGTGAAGGGGTTTGCGGCTCCGACGGCATGAACCTGAACGGCAAGAACGGGCTGGCCTGCATCACACCGCTCTCGTCGGTAGTCAAGGGCAACAAGCTTGTGGTTCGTCCGCTACCTGGTTTGCCAGTTATTCGTGACTTGGCGGTGGATATGGGCATCTTCTATAAGCAGTACGAGAAGGTTCGCCCTTATTTGATGAACGATACACCGGCTCCGGCTATCGAACGTCTGCAGAGCCCGGAGGATCGGGAGAAGCTTGACGGTCTGTACGAGTGCATCCTGTGCGCTTGCTGCTCGACCAGCTGCCCGTCCTTCTGGTGGAACCCGGACAAGTTCCTCGGTCCAGCTGCGCTGCTGCAGGCCTACCGCTTCCTGGCCGACAGCCGCGACACCGAGACGGAGAGCCGTCTGAGTGCGCTGGACGATCCGTTCAGCGTGTTTCGCTGCCGGGGTATCATGAACTGCGTGAGTGTCTGCCCGAAAGGGTTGAACCCGACCAAGGCCATTGGCCATGTGAGGAACATGCTGCTGCAGAGCGCAACCTGATGCCCCGAGGCGTCTGCGGTTGGTTATTGACAGCAGTTGCAGATCCTTAATGCTTCACCGCGACACCTACGGCGCCAGAGTTCAAACTCGGCGCCGTAGTCTTAGTAGGAATCCCACCTCACAAAGCCGGGGTTCACTCTGAAAATTTGATGACCAGCAGGAGCATCCGGGGTGGTTCTCGGAAACTATCTGCGCGGTCCGTAGTGGCTTTACCTGGGTCGCTGCTTCAGAACTTGGGAAGTCATGCTGCGGTCTCCACGCTGGTGGTGTCTCCTTATTGAAGGTGACCAGACATGCAAGAAAGCGTAATGCAGCGCATGTGGGACAGTGCCCACCTATCCGGTGGTAACGCTGCCTATGTGGAAGAACTCTACGAGCTCTACCTGCACGATCCCAGCGCTGTGCCCGAAGAGTGGCGCACCTATTTCCAGAAGCTGCCGGTCAGCGGTGGCGCTGCGGCCGATGTATCGCATTCGACAATCCGCGATCACTTCGTATTGTTGGCCAAGAACCAGCGGCGTGCTCAGCCGGTTTCCGCAGGCAGCGTCAGCAGTGATCATGAAAAGAAGCAGGTCGATGTTCTGCGTCTGATCCATGCCTACCGGTTGCGTGGCCATCAGGCTGCCCAGCTCGATCCGCTGGGCTTGCAACAGCGCCCGGCTCCAGCTGATCTGGCGATCAATAACTATGGCCTGACCGACGCAGATCTGGATACGGTGTTCCGTACCGGCGACCTTGCCATTGGCAAAGATCAGGCCACCTTGCGTGAAATTCATCAAGCGTTGCAGGAGACCTATTGCCGGACTATCGGGGCTGAATTTGCCCACATCGTCGATTCAGACCAGCGCACCTGGTTTATCCAGCGGCTCGAAAGCGTTCGTGGACGTCCGTCCTTCTCGCCGGAAATCAAGAGCCACCTGCTTGAGCGCCTTACAGCTGCTGAAGGTCTCGAAAAGTACTTGGGCACCAAGTATCCGGGTACCAAGCGTTTTGGTCTGGAAGGTGGTGAGAGCCTTATTCCGTTGCTCGACGAAATTATCCAGCGGTCAGGCTCCTACGGCACCAAGGAGATCGTCATTGGCATGGCCCACCGCGGCCGTCTCAACGTATTGGTCAATACCTTCGGTAAAAATCCACGCGACCTCTTCGACGAGTTCGAAGGCAAGAAGGTCGAAGGGCTCAGCTCCGGCGATGTCAAGTATCACCAGGGCTTCTCCTCGAATGTCATGACTCCGGGTGGCGAAATACACCTGGCGATGGCGTTTAACCCGTCGCACCTTGAAATTGTGTCGCCGGTGGTTGAGGGCTCAGTTCGCGCTCGTCAGGATCGTCGGTGTGATGTGGTGGGTGACAAGGTACTGCCAGTCACCCTCCACGGTGACGCCGCTATTGCGGGGCAGGGCGTGGTTATGGAAACCTTCCAGATGTCCCAGACTCGTGCATATCGCACCGGTGGCACCATCCGGATCGTGATTAATAACCAGGTTGGCTTTACCACCAACAAGCAGGAGGACGCGCGCTCCACCGAATACGCGACCGATGTCGCAAAGATGATTCAGGCGCCGATCTTCCACGTCAACGCGGATGATCCTGAAGCGGTTCTGTTTGTCACCCAGCTGGCGGTCGACTACCGGATGCAGTTCAAGCGCGACATCGTGGTCGATCTGATCTGCTACCGCCGTCGTGGTCACAACGAAGCGGACGAGCCCAGCGGCACTCAGCCGCTGATGTATCAGAAGATCGCCAAGCAGCGCACCACTCGTGAGCTGTACGCCGATTCGCTGACCCAGTCGAAGGTACTGGAGGATGCGCAGGTCCAGGCGCAGATCGATGAATATCGAACTGCTCTGGACAACGGTCTGCATGTGGTCAAAAGCCTGGTCAAGGAGCCCAACAAGGAGCTTTTCGTTGATTGGCGGCCATATTTGGGCCATACCTGGACTGCTCGTTACGACACGCGTTTCGAGCTAAAAGCGCTGCAGGAATTGTCCGGCAAGATGCTGGCGGTGCCGGAAGGCTTCGTCGTTCAACGTCAAGTGGCGAAAATTCTTGAAGACCGCCAGAAGATGGGTGCCGGTGCGCTGGCGATCAACTGGGGTTATGCCGAAACACTGGCTTACGCGACCCTGTTGTTCGACGGGCATCCAGTTCGCATCAGTGGCCAGGACGTTGGCCGCGGGACCTTCTCGCACCGCCACGCGGTGTTGCACAACCAGAAGGATGGCAGCACTTACATTCCGCTACAGCATCTCTACGAAGGGCAGCCGCGCTTCGACCTGTACGACTCCTTCCTCTCGGAAGAGGCGGTACTGGCGTTCGAGTATGGCTATGCCACTACCATGCCTAATGCACTGGTAGTGTGGGAGGCGCAGTTCGGTGACTTTGCCAACGGTGCTCAGGTCGTCATTGACCAATTCATCACCAGTGGCGAGCACAAGTGGGGCCGTCTGTGCGGATTGACGATGCTGCTGCCGCACGGTTACGAAGGCCAGGGGCCGGAGCATTCGTCTGCGCGGCTGGAGCGTTACCTGCAGCTGTGCGCCGAGCACAACATTCAGGTATGCGTGCCGACAACTCCCGCTCAGGTCTATCACATGTTGCGTCGCCAGGCGATCCGCCCGCTGCGCAAGCCTCTGGTAGCGCTGACGCCGAAATCATTGCTGCGCCACAAGCTGGCAACATCGACGCTGGAAGACTTGACCCAAGGTTCGTTCCTGACCGTGATTCCGGAAATCGATCAGATCGATCCGAGCAAGGTCGAACGCGTTGTCATGTGCAGCGGCAAGGTTTATTACGATCTGCTGGATAAGCGTCGCAACGAAGGCCGTGAAGACATCGCCATTGTTCGCCTGGAGCAGCTGTATCCGTTCCCGGAAGATGATCTGGCTGAGGTGCTGGCGCCTTACCAGAACGTCAAGAGCATCGTCTGGTGTCAGGAAGAGCCGATGAACCAGGGTGCCTGGTATTGCAGCCAGCATCATATGCGTCGCGTTGCCGTCGCGCATAAGCAGGAGCTGTTTCTGCAATACGCCGGTCGTGAAGCCTCTGCAGCACCTGCGGTCGGTTATGCCTCCATGCACGCCGAACAGCAGGAAAAGCTGCTGCAGGACGCCTTCACCGTTTAATCATTGTTGCAAGAGGCCGCGGTATCCGCGGCCTCGATGTAAACACCGAATCAAATAGGACCCAGCTTATGGCTATCGAGATCAAAACCCCTCAATTTCCGGAATCGGTTGCTGATGGCACCGTTGCGACCTGGCACAAGCAACCGGGCGATGCGGTAAAGCGTGACGAACTGATTGTCGACATCGAGACCGACAAGGTCGTTATGGAAGTGCTGGCCGAAGCGGATGGCGTGCTGACCGAAATTGTCAAAAACGAAGGCGATACCGTGCTTAGCGGTGAGCTGCTTGGCAAGCTGGACGCTGGCGCTACGGCTGCAGCTGCTCCAGCTCCAGCTCCAACTGCTGCTCCTGCAGAAGCCGCCGCTCCGGCGGCCGCGCCAGCACCGGCGCCGGCACCTGCAGCGGGCGGAGAAGACGCGATCCTCGCGCCTGCCGCGCGCAAGCTGGCCGAAGAAAACGGCATCGATCCGAACAGCGTAAAGGGCACCGGTAAGGACGGGCGGGTAACCAAAGAAGATCTGGTTGCTGCCATCGAGGCCAAGAAGTCGGCTCCGGCAGCCGCCAAGCCCGCCCCCAGTGCAGCATCGGCACCTGTTTCTGCTGCTGGTGAGCGCACCGAGAAGCGCGTGCCGATGACGCGCCTTCGCGCCAAGGTTGCCGAGCGCCTGGTCGAAGCACAGTCGAACATGGCGATGCTGACCACCTTCAACGAAGTCGATATGACCGAAGTCATGGCGCTGCGCTCGAAGTACAAGGATCTGTTCGAAAAGACCCACAACGGCGTGCGTCTGGGCTTCATGTCCTTCTTCGTCAAGGCTTCCGTCGAGGCTCTGAAGCGCTTTCCCGCGGTCAACGCGTCGATCGACGGTACCGACATCGTTTACCACGGCTATCAGGACATCGGCGTCGCTGTCTCCAGTGACCGTGGTCTGGTCGTTCCGGTGCTGCGCAATGCAGAGCTGATGAACCTGGCCGAAGTTGAAAGCGGCATCGCCACTTTTGGCAAGAAGGCGCGTGATGGCAAGCTGTCGATTGATGAGATGACTGGGGGTACCTTCACCATCACCAACGGCGGCACCTTCGGTTCGATGATGTCGACCCCGATTGTCAACCCGCCGCAAGCCGCTATCCTGGGCATGCACAACATTCTGCAGCGTCCGATGGCCGTTAACGGCCAGGTGGTCATCCGACCGATGATGTATCTGGCGTTGTCCTACGACCATCGCCTTATCGATGGCAAGGAAGCGGTCAGCTTCCTGGTGACCATCAAGAACCTGCTGGAAGATCCGGCCCGTCTGCTGCTGGACATCTAACAAAGCAGCCGCAAGCTGCACGTCGCAAGCTGCAGGTGACTGCAGCTCCATTCGGCTAGTAGCTTGCGGCTTGTAGCTTGTGGCTTTGCTTAAAGAGGATTCGTAATGAGCCAGAAATTCGACGTCGTCGTGATCGGTGCCGGCCCCGGCGGTTATGTTGCCGCCATTCGTGCAGCGCAACTGGGTCTGAATACCGCCTGTATCGAAAAATATCAGGGCAAGGAAGGCAAGACCGCGCTTGGCGGAACCTGTCTGAACGTCGGTTGCATTCCGTCCAAGGCGCTGCTGGACAGCTCCTACAAATTCCATGAAGCCCGGGAGAGTTTCAAGGTTCACGGCATCAGCACTGGCGAAGTGGCCATGGACGTTCCGACCATGGTGGCCCGTAAGGACCAGATCGTTAAAAACCTGACTGGCGGTGTTGCCGGTCTCATGAAGGCAAACGGTGTGACCGTGTTCGAAGGTCACGGCAAACTCCTCAGTGGCAAGCAGGTCGAGGTCACTGGCCTGGATGGCAGCACGCAGGTGCTCGGTGCCGAGAATGTGATCCTCGCTTCCGGTTCCAAGCCGGTGGACATTCCGCCTGCTCCGGTCGATCAGAACATTATCGTCGACTCAACCGGTGCGCTGGACTTCCAGACCGTCCCGGCCAGGCTGGGCGTTATCGGCGCTGGTGTGATCGGTTTGGAGCTGGGTTCGGTATGGGCGCGCCTGGGCGCTGAAGTTACCGTGCTGGAAGCGATGGACAAGTTCCTACCGGCCGCTGACGAGCAGATCTCCAAGGAAGCGTTCAAGCTTCTAAGCAAGCAGGGCCTGAAGATTCTGCTGGGCGCCCGTGTGACCGGTTCCGAAGTGAAGGGCGACCAGGTCACCGTCAATTTCACCGATGCTGAAGGCGAGCAGCAGCAGACCTTCGACAACCTGATCGTTGCAGTCGGCCGCCGTCCGGTGACCACTGACCTGCTGGCTGCCGACGCCGGCGTCGACATGGACGAGCGTGGCTTCATTTTCGTCGACGATTACTGCGCCACCAGCGTTCCGGGCGTTTATGCCATTGGCGACGTGGTCCGTGGTGCGATGCTCGCCCACAAGGCGTCGGAAGAAGGTGTGATGGTTGCCGAGCGGATCGCGGGCCACAAATCGCAAATGAACTATGACCTGGTTCCGTCGGTCATTTATACCCATCCGGAAATCGCGTGGGTCGGCAAGTCCGAGCAGGCGCTGAAAGGCGAAGGCGTTGAAATCAACGTGGGCACCTTCCCGTTCGCCGCCAGTGGCCGTGCCATGGCCGCCAACGATACGGCGGGCCTGGTCAAGGTCATCGCTGACGCCAGGACTGACCGGGTATTGGGTGTGCATGTCATGGGTCCGGCGGCAGCCGAGCTGGTTCAGCAGGGCGCCATCGGCATGGAGTTTGGCACCAGCGCCGAAGATCTGGGCATGATGGTGTTCTCGCACCCGACCATGTCCGAAGCATTGCACGAAGCTGCGCTGGCGGTGAATGGTCATGCGATTCACATCGCCAACCGCAAGAAGCGCTAAGAGCCCAGCAACAAGCGGCGGCTCGCGCCGGGCTTTACAGGCCTGGCGCGGCCGCCGACTGCCTTCAAGCAAGGTATGACAGGTCTCTGAAAGGTGTTTTCGATAGTTTTCAGCGACTTGAGGCGACGCGGCATACATGCAACGTCTGATGCACATCAAACCGAACGGTAGCTAAGATGAATCTTCACGAATATCAGGGTAAGCAACTGTTTGCCGAATACGGATTGCCAGTTTCCCAAGGTTTTGCGATCGATAGCCCCAAAGAAGCGGCTGAAGCCTGTGATCATATTGGCGGTACCGAGTGGGTGGTTAAGGCTCAGGTACATGCGGGCGGTCGTGGCAAGGCGGGTGGCGTCAAGCTGGTCCGTAGCAAGGACGAAGCCCGCGCGTTCGCCGAGCAGTGGCTGGACAAGCGCCTGGTGACCTACCAGACCGACGCCAACGGACAACCGGTCAGCAAGATTCTCGTTGAAGCCTGCACTGACATCGATAAAGAACTGTACCTGGGCGCCGTGGTTGACCGTGCTACGCGTCGGGTCGTGTTCATGGCCTCCACCGAAGGTGGCGTGGACATCGAGAAGGTCGCTCACGAGACGCCGGAAAAGATCCTCAAGGCAACCATCGATCCGCTCGTCGGCGCGCAACCGTTCCAGGGTCGCGAGCTGGCTTTCCAGCTCGGCCTGAAGGGCGACCAGGTCAAGCAGTTCGTGCACATATTCGTAGGGCTGGCCAAGCTGTTCGTCGACTACGATCTGGCGCTGCTGGAAGTCAACCCGCTGGTCGTCAAGAAAGACGGCAACCTGCATTGCCTGGATGCCAAGCTGAACATCGATAGCAACGCGATCTATCGCCAGCCCAAACTGCGCGGTATGCAGGACCCCTCCCAAGATGACCCACGCGAAGCTCACGCAGCGAAGTGGGAGCTCAACTACGTTGCACTGGAAGGCAACATCGGCTGCATGGTCAATGGCGCGGGTCTGGCCATGGGCACCATGGATATCGTCAATCTGCACGGCGGCAAGCCTGCCAACTTCCTCGACGTCGGCGGCGGCGCTACCGAAGAGCGCGTGACCGAGGCGTTCAAAATCATCCTTTCCGATGAAAACGTCGCGGCTGTCCTGGTCAATATTTTCGGCGGCATCGTCCGTTGCGACATGATTGCCGAAGGCATTATCGGTGCGGTCAAGCAAGTCGGCGTCAAGGTACCTGTGGTCGTCCGTCTCGAAGGCAACAATGCTGAACTCGGCGCCAAAATGCTGGGTGAAAGTGGTCTGAACATCATCGGTGCGACGAGCCTGACCGATGCGGCCATTCAAGTCGTCAAAGCCGCGGAGGGCAAGTAATGAGCGTCCTGATCAATAAAGACACCAAGGTTATCTGCCAGGGTTTCACCGGTTCGCAAGGTACCTTCCACTCCGAGCAGGCCATCGAATACGGCACTAAAATGGTCGGTGGCGTGACGCCCGGCAAGGGCGGCGCAACCCATCTGGGCCTGCCGGTATTCAACACGGTTAAAGAAGCGGTCGAAGCGACTGGTGCGGATGCGTCAGTGATCTATGTTCCGGCACCGTTTTGCAAGGACTCCATTCTTGAAGCCGTGTTCGGCGGTATCAAGCTGATCGTCTGCATCACCGAGGGCATCCCAACTCTCGACATGCTGGAAGTGAAGATCAAGTGTGACGAAATGGGTGTTCGCCTGATTGGCCCGAACTGCCCGGGTGTGATCACCCCCGGCGAGTGCAAGATCGGTATCCAGCCGGGTCACATCCACATGCCCGGCAAGGTGGGCATCGTGTCGCGTTCGGGCACGCTGACCTACGAAGCGGTCAAGCAGACCACCGACGCTGGTTTCGGTCAGTCCACCTGCGTGGGTATCGGCGGCGATCCTATTCCCGGATCGACCTTCATCGACATCCTCAAGCTGTTCCAGGAGGACCCGCAGACCGAAGCGATCGTCATGATCGGTGAGATCGGCGGTTCCGCCGAAGAAGAGGCAGCTGCCTATATCAAGGCCAATGTCACCAAGCCGGTGGTCTCCTACATTGCAGGTGTGACGGCTCCGGCGGGCAAGCGCATGGGGCATGCCGGTGCAATCATTTCCGGCGGCAAGGGCACCGCGGACGAGAAGTTCGCTGCGCTGCAAGACGCTGGCGTGAAAACTGTTCGTTCGCTCGCCGATATCGGCAAGGCGCTGGCGGAAGTCACTGGCTGGGACGCCAAGCAGGCCTGATCCCTCCTTGTCCACCCGATGCCGGTCAGCTCGTCTGACTGGCATCTTCTTTCTGCAGGACGATAAACGGCGTTCTGGCTTGGTCCGAGCGAATATGCCTAGCGGTGTCCGTCTTCTCGCACCATCTCGTCCTGGGGGAGTACGACTCCTCGCCCTCGCTAGTCATTTCGATTAAGGTGCGTGCTTTTTTTCTGCGGCGCAGCATGAGCCGTATCCGGGAGGTCACGCTTGGAGCGTGTCGTGCCAGAACCTTCTGTAGTGGTAATAGTTCAATGACTCGACTGAAAGGCCTTGATCTGCTGGCCCTTGGCTTCATGACGTTCGCGCTGTTTCTCGGCGCAGGCAATATTATCTTCCCACCCAGTGTCGGGATGGCTGCAGGGCACTCGCTCTGGTTTGCTGCATTGGGGTTTCTGTTGACCGGCGTCGGGTTGCCTTTGTTGACTGTGGTCGCGCTGGCACGGGTTGGCGGCGGCATGGATCGCTTGACCGCCCCGCTGGGACGTGGTGCCGGCACGCTGCTGGCGGTAGCGGTGTACCTGGCCATTGGCCCGCTGTTCGCTACGCCTCGGACGGCAGTGGTTTCGTTTGAAATGGGCGTTGCGCCCTTTACCGGCAACGCAGCTATCCCCCTTTTCGTTTATACGGTGCTGTTTTTTTCGGCGACATTGTTCCTGGTGATAAATCCAGGTCAGTTGGTGAACCGGGTCGGCAAGTTCATCACGCCTGTATTACTGGCTGCGTTGCTGGTGCTGGGCGGCGCTGCGGTGTTCGCGCCGGCTGGCGACATCGGGACCACAGCCGAGAGCTACCGTAACGGCCCCCTGCTGAAAGGATTTCTGGAAGGCTATCTGACCATGGATACCTTGGGCGCGCTGGTATTCGGCATCGTGATCGCGACCGCGATCCGTGATCGTGGTGTATCCGAACCGGCACTGGTGACCCGCTACACGATGATTGCTGGTGCCATAGCCGCGCTTGGTCTGTCGCTGGTGTACCTCGCGCTGTTCTACCTGGGCGCAACGAGTCAGGGCATTGCCGGCGAGGCGCAAAACGGCGTGCAGATCCTCACGACTTACGTGCAAAGCGCTTTTGGTACTCCAGGCAGTCTGCTACTTGCGGTGGTGATTACGCTGGCCTGCCTGACGACCGCTGTCGGATTAACGACCGCCTGTGGCGAATTTTTCAGCGGCTTGATGCCCGTCGGCTATCGCACTGTCGCAGTGGTGTTCACGCTTTTCAGTCTGTTGGTGGCCAATCAGGGCCTGACCCAGCTGATCAGTGTGTCAGTGCCCGTGCTGGTCGGGCTCTACCCGCTGGCGATCATGCTGGTCGCACTGAGCCTGCTGGATCGCTGCTGGGTTTCGTCCAGCCGGGTTTTCATCCCGGTAATGGCCGTGACCCTGGTGTTCGGTGTTGTCGATGGGTTGTCGGCGGCGGGCTTCACCAACCTGGTTCCCGTGCTGTTTACCCGGCTCCCCTTGGCCGTGCAGAGCATGGGCTGGCTGGTTCCAGTGCTGGTGACTCTGGCGGTCGCGTCCGCCGTGGATCGGCTGCTGGGTCAACCTCGACTCGCATCATGATGCCGGTTGACTGGGGCGCAGGATTGGTTGTCGAGACGCCTGGCAAGCGGATTCGCTGGCTATAATCAGGCGCCTGTATCCAGAGGGGGGTCACATGCTCATTCCCAATCATCTGCTGCCACATCTGATTGCTGTCGCGTGGTTCGTATTGTGCTGGGCCGGCTACACCCGCTACGCAAGCTGGCGGGGCAGGGACACGGCGTGCCTGGCCAGCGTCCTGCATCTCTATCGGCAGGACTGGATGCGGCGCATGCTGCTGCGCGATAACCGCATCGCCGATGCCAATGTGATCGGCAACCTGGAGCGCAACGCGGCATTTTTCGCATCCAGCACCTTGATCATCCTGGCTGGCATTCTGACTGCGCTGGGTGCGTCCGAACGTGCTGTATCGCTGTTGGCGGATCTGCCGTTCGCACAACCCGTAAGCCGGGGGCTTTCCGAAATCAAGCTGTTGGCGTTGGCGGTGGTGTTCGTTTACGCGTTTTTCACCTTCAGCTGGTGCATGCGGCAGTACAACTTCGCTGCGGTGCTGGTTGCCTCGGCGCCAATGGCGGGTGAGCGCAATGTGAGTGACCTTGAGCGCAGGTCATTCGCCGAACGGGCCGCAAGGGTCATCTCGATGGCGGCAAACCAGTTCAACTTCGGCCTGAGGGCTTATTACTTCGGAATGGCCACCTTGTCCTGGTTCATCCACCCCTGGTTCTTCATGACGGTAACGACCGGGGTGGTACTGGTCTTGTATATCCGCGAGTTTCATTCCGATGTGCTTGAAGTCATGGTGTTCACGCCAACCTTACCTATCGAGCCGCCCAAAGAATAAGGGCGAGCGAGTAGAGCTGGTAAACTGTGTGGTTTGGGCTTTCTGAGAGTTCGCATGAGCAATAGTTTGATGTTGGAGCGTACCCAGCGCTTCCTTTCCCTGGTACGCCACTGTCAGGTCCTGGGCATGCGGGTCGAGCATGCGAGCGCCAAGGGGCTCACGCTGTGCCTTCCCTATAGCGAAAAGATCGTCAGCAATCCTGAGAGCGGACGCGTCCACGGCGGGGCAATTACAACCTTGATGGACACCGCTTGCGGTATTTCCACGGCGTGCGCACTGCCTGAGATAGAGATCTGTCCCACGCTTGATCTACGCATCGACTACATGCATCCCGCCGAACCGAATCATGATGTGTTTGGCTTTGCTGAGTGCTACCGCGTAACACCGACTGTCATGTTCACCCGTGGAGTCGCTTATCAGCGTGATATCAACGAACCGATTGCCCACGTTGTGGGTGCTTTCATGCGTATGGGCAGGAACAGTCTAGTGAAAGCACCGGAGACACCGAAATGAGTGCTCTGGACCTGGACGCGCTGGTCCGTGAGGCTCACGCCAGCAATGATTACGATGTGCTTCTGAACATGGTGCCGTACGCCAGGCTCATCGGTATCGAGTGCTTGCGGCTGGGCGATGAGATGGTGTTCCGGCTGCCAAAGAATCAGGACAACATCGGCAATCCTACGCTTCCAGCTATCCACGGCGGCGTGATTGCTGGCTTCATGGAGCACGCGGCAATGCTCAATCTGCTGATGTTCATGGGCGCGCCATATTTGCCCAAAATCATCGACTTCTCGATAGATTATCTTCGAGTGGGCCACTATCGTGACACCTTCGCCGCCTGCCAGGTCTGGCGCCAGGGACGCCGTGTGGCCAATGTTGCCGTGACGGCCTGGCAAACCAATCAGGCCGAACCGATCGCTACTGCGCGTTGCCACTTCAAGGTCAACGAGCCCTGATAGGCCTGGCCGATGCCACTTGTAGTTGTCTCGAAGGTATTGAATGGATGCGTTGCTGATACTGGGCGGGCTACTGCTGATCGTAGCGGGCCTGATCTGGTTGATCGTTCTGGCGTTCGGTACGGGCTTGTTGTGGGGCGTAGGCTGTCTGCTACCTCCGGTGACTCTGCTCTATATCGTGCGCCACTGGAATAACGCCCGGAAGGCGGTGGGGCTGTCCGCTTTGGGCTTTATTCCTCTTGTAGTCGGGTTTACATTGCTCGCTGACCACGATCCGGAGCGAATCGCAGCCATCACCAGCCTTGAATGGCTCGAGCTGGATGAGCGGATGCAGGGCCAGCAGCTGAGTTTTCGCTTGCACGGGCAGCTCGATGGCCGGCCATTCGAGCCTCGGGTTGGCAGTTTCATGGATGGCGTGCTCACGCTGCGAGAAGGGGATCAGTTGTTTGCCCAGCAGGAAGTGAGCATTCGCCTTGGCGAAAAACCGTCTGGCGCGGTGCAGGTCGATGTGCTTCCCGAGGACACCGGTGCCGTCCCGGAGATCGAGATCAGCTGGATGCGTCCAGAACAGGAGCTACCTGAAGCGCGCCGAGTTCGAAGCGGCTATAGCTTATACCTGGATCTGCAGCCAGTGCCGCCGAACAAGCTGGCCGGTGACTTCCATCTGGTCTTGCCGACCCATTACCACACGAGCCTCAGTGGGCACGTCGAGTTGTTCACCGACAACCTGCGTTACCGTTCGGGCCAGGTGGATCTGACGCATGACTCAACTGACACACTCGCTTATGTGGCCAGGGATCATCTGCAGCGACGCTTCGAGACGCGGGCAGTGACCATCGGAACCCTGTCTGCAGTCACCTTCCCTGCGTCGAGCATGCTCCTCTCGGTGCGCGCCGAAGTTGAAGGTTCGCCGGGTCTTTTCGAGCTCAATATGCACAAGGGTGAGCAAGGCTGGGCGGTCGACGACGATACCTACCCGCCGCTTAAGGCTACCGTCGAAACCCAGCCAAAGGTTGCGACGACCCACGCAGCGCCACTGCCCGATAGCACCGCTTCGGCCGGAATCGATCGCCGCCAGCGGTTCTCTCTGGCGCGGTTGCTGCGCGATCCGGAGCGCTACGAACATCTGCAAATACGCGCCCATACCAAGCGCGGCGGTGTTGCGCAAGGGCGCTTCAAAGGGCTCGATCGGGACGGCAACCTGTCTATCAGGCAACGGCTGAAAGGGCCGGGGGAGGCCGCGTTCAATCTCAGCCCCGACGATATCGTTCGGCTCGAGCTACTCGAGCCTTAGTGGGCCTGGCGGGAGGTCGCCGTACGAAGGTCTGCAATCGCACCCAGGCATGCGGCGCACTTGAATTTTAGCGCCAAGCCCCCATCTGCTTGTCATCACCGCAGTCGCGGTCCGTGCCATTGACGATGTGGAGTTTGCAAGACGATGAGTGTGGAGACTCAAAACAAAGAAACCCTGGGCTTCCAGACCGAAGTGAAGCAGCTGCTTCACCTGATGATCCATTCCTTGTATTCAAATAAGGAGATCTTCCTTCGCGAGCTGATTTCCAACGCCTCGGATGCTGCCGACAAGCTTCGCTTCGAAGCGCTGGCCAAGCCTGAGCTGCTTGAGGGCGGAGCCGATCTGAAGATTCGTGTCAGCTTCGATAAAGATGCCAAGACCGTCACTCTCGAAGATAACGGCATCGGCATGAACCGCGAAGACGTCATCACCCATCTGGGCACTATCGCCAAGTCGGGTACGGCTGATTTCATGAAACACCTGACCGGTGACCAGAAGAAGGATTCACACCTGATCGGTCAGTTCGGCGTTGGCTTCTATTCCGCCTTCATCGTCGCGGAGCAGGTAGAGGTGTTCAGCCGCCGCGCCGGTACGTCTGCAGAAGAAGGCGTGTATTGGTCGTCGAAGGGCGAGGGCGATTTCGAGGTTGCGAACATCGAGAAGCCGGAACGTGGCACTCGCATCGTTCTGCATCTCAAGCCTGGCGAAGAAGAATTTGCCGACGGTTGGCGCCTTCGCAACATCATCAAGAAGTACTCCGACCACATCGCGCTGCCGATCGAACTGCCGAAAGAGTTTCATGGTGAGGAGAAAGACAAGCCGGCCGAGACCGAGTGGGAAACGGTCAACCGAGCCAGCGCGCTGTGGACCCGTCCGCGTACCGAGATCAAGGACGAGGAATACCAGGAGTTCTACAAGCACGTCGGGCACGACTTCGAGAATCCGTTGGCCTGGAGTCATAACAAAGTTGAGGGCAAGCTCGAATACACGTCGTTGTTGTTCGTTCCTGGCCGAGCGCCGTTCGACCTGTATCAGCGAGAAGCGCCCAAAGGACTGAAACTCTACGTCCAGCGGGTCTTCATCATGGATCAGGCCGATGAGTTCCTGCCGTTGTACCTGCGCTTCATCAAAGGTGTAGTCGATTCCAACGACCTATCGTTGAACGTGTCCCGCGAGATCCTGCAGAAGGATCCGGTAATCGATTCGATGAAGTCGGCGCTGACCAAGCGCGTGCTCGACATGCTGGACAAGTTGGCCAAGGACCAGCCAGAGGACTACAAGAACTTCTGGAAGCAGTTCGGTCAGGTGTTGAAAGAAGGTCCGGCGGAGGATTTCGCCAACAAGGAGAAGATAGCCGGACTGCTGCGCTTCGCCTCTACTCAGGATGCCTCGGGCGAGCAGAGCGTTTCGCTGGCCGATTACCTCGGACGGGTCAAGGAAGGCCAGGACAAGATTTACTATCTGACGGGCGAATCCTACGCACAGGTCAAGAACAGCCCGCACCTGGAAGTCTTCCGCAAGAAGGGTATCGAGGTGTTGCTGCTGACCGACCGTATCGACGAGTGGTTGATGAGCTACCTGACCGAATTCGACGGCAAGCAGTTCGTGGATGTCGCTCGCGGTGATCTGGACCTCGGCAAGCTGGACTCCGAAGAGGACAAGAAGGCTCAGGAAGAGATCGCCAAAGCGAAGGAAGGCCTGGTAGAGCGGCTCAAGACAGCGCTCGGTGATGAGGTTGCAGAGGTGCGTGTATCGCATCGTCTGACTGATTCACCGGCAATCCTCGCGATTGGTGAGCAGGACCTCGGACTGCAGATGCGCCAGATCCTCGAGGCCAGCGGGCAGAAGGTGCCGGAATCGAAGCCGATCTTCGAGATCAACCCGGCACACCCGCTGATTGAAAAACTCGACGCCGAGCCGGATGAAGACCGCTTCGCCGATCTTTCTCACATCCTCTTCGATCAGGCGGCCTTGGCGGCAGGGGACAGTTTGAAGGACCCCGCAGCTTATGTGCAGCGCCTCAACAAGCTGCTGGTTGAGTTGTCCGCTTAAGCTGATCTGTCGCAAAAAAGGCCCGTCACTGACGGGCCTTTTTCGATGGTGCGTTTGCTGAAAGAATCAGGATTAATCAGGCATCGAGCACGGCGCGCTTGTAACAGCGTCACCGCGTTATGAACCGCCAAGCGACTGGACGGTCTATCGGCGTGCTCACCAGGAGGACATCGGTTGCTCAACATACGAGGCTGTCTCGCCGCGTTTTGCCTGGTTGTCTCGGCCGCACCGGTACAGGCACGGGACTACCACTACAGCGACGCCCATCTGCACTTCGTCGACTTTTTTCAGGAAAGCGATGGCATGGACCAGCTGCTTAAGGCCATGGACAAGGGCGATATCGATCACCTGATGATCAGCGGTATACCGGTCGCCAAGAAATGGCACGAGAATGAGCCCAAACGCCCTCGCTACTACGCGGGCGATGACGCGGCCGTCTACTGGTACAGTGCGACCGACGTGGTGGTCGCTGCGGCGCTCAAGGAGTTAGACGAAGAGCAGCGCAAGCGCTTCCATCCGTTCCTCTCGGGCTTCAATCCCAACGACAAGAATGCCGATGCGCATATCCGTCGAATGCTCGATATGGATCCGGGTCTGTGGCAGGGACTGGGTGAGATCTTCACTCGGCATGATGATGTGACGGCTCTGACTCAGGGCGATACGCCCCGTGCCAACAACGAAGCGTTGACGCGGGTCTACCACCTGGCAGCCGAGTTCGATCTGCCGGTCATGCTGCACTCGAACATTACCTCCAAGCGCGAGCGCAATCCGCTCTATCTCGCTGAACTGGAAGAGCCGCTGCGTAACCACCCGCATACACGCTTTATCTGGGCGCATGCTGGTACCAGCAAGGAGCTGCATCGTCACCAGAAGAAGCTCGACTTCCTGTTATCTACCGTCAAACGCCTGCTCGATGACTACCCAAATCTATACGTTGATTTGTCATGGACCATGCTTCGGCCTTATCTGCTGGACAGTACAGGCGCACCCGATCCCGACTGGGTGGCCTTGGTCGAGCGGCATCCTACCCGCTTCATGATTGGTTCCGATGTGGTGGGTCGCTTCGAAGGTTTGGGAGAGGCGATGCACACATTTGATCCTTTCCTCGATGCGTTGCCGGAGGCCGTGGCACGCAAGGTAGCGCGTGACAATTTTCTCGCTGTACTTCCGCGTAAGCGGCAGGCGGAGGTGCGCTATACGAAGTAGCGTCAGATGGCTGTTGGATGGCCCCATAGCCGCTCGTCCGCCGTCTATTCGAGCGTATAACCGTATCGGTCTTGTCACGCCTGTGGTCGGCCTTGTTGCCGGCTGTCGTCTGGCCTGGCTGTGGCCGAGGCTGCAGCGTCAGTCAGCTTGCCAGGAAGTCTGTTCGTCGCAGGGTTGAAGGCGGTTGCGCCGGTACGGCTGCTCGTTCTGGTCACTGCGTCGCTGGCCAATCACAAGCGCGGACGACGCACATTCGTCCGATTCTGGTGCTCTATGCGTTGGGCACGATCCGTGCGACAGCCGTTATCGCCAGCTTCCTGTTTCCGACCAGCCTGACATTGGTCAGCGACAAACGTCCACAAACGACAACGGCGCCTGGAGGCGCCGTTGTCATTTACCTGCTGAGCTGTGCTGATCAGCCTTTCCAGCGATTGAGAACCAGCGTTGCGTTGGTGCCGCCGAAGCCAAAGCTGTTGCTCATGACGGTATCGATCTTGGCGTCTTCACGGGTTTTGCGAACGATCGGCATGTCAGCGACTTCTGCATCGAGCTCTTCGATGTTGGCGGAGCCGGCAATGAAGTTGCCCTGCATCATCAGCATGCAGTAGATCGCTTCGTGGACGCCTGCGGCACCCAGCGAGTGGCCGGACAGGCTCTTGGTTGAGCTGATGGTCGGGATCTTGTCGCCGAACATGTTGCGCACGGCCTTGATCTCGGCCACATCGCCCACCGGCGTCGAGGTGCCGTGAGTGTTGAGGTAGTCGATGGTGGTGTCTACGGTGGACATCGCCTGCTGCATGCAGCGCAGCGCGCCTTCACCGCTGGGTGCGACCATGTCATAGCCATCGGAGGTAGCGCCGTAGCCGACGATTTCCGCGTAGATCTTGGCGCCGCGCTTGAGCGCATGCTCCAGCTCTTCGACCACGACCATGCCGCCACCGCCGGCAATGACGAAACCATCACGCTTGGCATCGTAGGCGCGGGAGGCTTTTTCCGGGGTCTCGTTGTACTGGCTGGAGAGGGCGCCCATGGCGTCGAACAGGCAGCTCTGGCTCCAGTGCTCTTCCTCTCCGCCGCCGGCAAAGACGACGTCCTGCTTGCCCATCTGGATCTGTTCCATGGCATGGCCGATGCAGTGCGCGCTGGTGGCGCAGGCCGAGGCGATGGAGTAGTTGATGCCCTTGATGCGGAAAGGCGTCGCCAGGCAAGCGGAAACCGTGCTGCTCATGGTGCGCGGTACGCGGTATGGTCCGATGCGCTTGACGCCCTTTTCGCGAAGGATGTCGATAGCTTCCATCTGATTGATGGTAGAGGCGCCACCGGATCCCGCAATGAGGCCGATGCGCGGGTTGGAAATATCCTCAGCGCTGAGGCCGGAGTCTTGCAGGGCCTGTTGCATCGCCAGATAGGCGTAAGCCGCCGCATCGCCCATGAAGCGCAGAACCTTGCGGTCGATCAGTTCTTCCAGGTTCAGATCAACCGAGCCTGAGACCTGGCTACGCAGGCCCATATCGGCATAGGCCTGATTGAAGCGAATACCGGGGCGACTGGCCCGCAGGTTGGCGGAAACGGTGTCTTTGTCATTGCCGAGGCAGGAAACGATACCCAGGCCGGTGATTACGACGCGACGCATGCGAAAGTCCTTCAGAAGCTATCAGTAGATGTAAACAGGCCGACACGCAAACCTTCGGCACTGTAAATCTCGCGACCGTCCACGCTGACGGTGCCATCGGCGATACCGAGGATCAGAGAGCGGCTGATGGTGCGTTTGATATGGATGTTATAGGTCACCTTCTTGGCGGTCGGCAGGACCTGACCGTAGAATTTGACCTCGCCAGAACCCAGCGCACGGCCACGGCCCGGGTTGCCCAGCCAGCCCAGATAGAAACCGACCAGTTGCCACATGGCATCGAGGCCCAGGCAGCCAGGCATGACCGGGTCACCTTCGAAGTGGCAGGCAAAGAACCAGAGATCAGGGTTGATATCCAGCTCTGCAACCAGCTCGCCCTTGCCGTACTTGCCGCCGACTTCGCTGATATGAACGATGCGGTCGACCATAAGCATGTTCGGCGCGGGCAGCTGCGCATTACCGGGGCCGAACAGCTCGCCGCGGCTGCAACGGAGCAGATCTTCCCGAGTAAAGGCCTGTTGTTTGGTCATGCGTATTCCTCAATGGTCCCTTTATGGAGGGCTTGCTGCGTTCATCCGACTCGAAATAGCGAGTCCGGTCATAAGACTAGTCATAGACTGCCGCCTTGCGCTAAAAGTCACAGCACAGGGGGCATGAGTACCGCTCGTTTCGACCCACCACGAGACGGCCATGGCAGAAACGGGCCGATACTTTAACACTCCTGACCCGCGACAACGACCATGTGACGTTCTGCCTCTTATAGACCATTGGGGAATGCCTCCCCTGGGGGCTGACAACACACGCCTGGATACGGGGTCGTTCGCCATCGCTCGGCGCGACCGGAAATTGTAATCGAATGATTCCTCAGACATCAGGACTGGGTTTGCACTGGTTGCGT
Organism: Stutzerimonas stutzeri; assembly: GCF_024448935.1. Classification (GTDB taxonomy): domain Bacteria; phylum Pseudomonadota; class Gammaproteobacteria; order Pseudomonadales; family Pseudomonadaceae; genus Stutzerimonas; species Stutzerimonas stutzeri_AO. Next base: position 32,830 of record NZ_JAMOIE010000005.1, on the reverse strand, counting down.
GCGGAGCGCCACGTATTATGCTGACCCTTGCACTCGGTGCCTAAACGGATCCCCCATGACTGAACAGCAACCCATAGCGGTGCTTGGCGGCGGCAGCTTCGGAACCGCTATCGCAAACCTGCTTGCCGAAAACGGCCACCGCGTCCGATGGTGGATGCGCGATGCCGAGCAGGCCGAGAGCATTCGCACGTACCGCCAGAATCCGCGCTACCTGAAAGGTGTGACGCTGCTGCCAGGCGTCAGCCCTGTCACCGATCTTGGGCAGACGCTGGCTGATTGTCAGCTGGTCTTCGTAGCATTGCCTTCCAGCGCCTTGCGCCAGGCACTGTCACCTTTCGCTGATCAGCTATCGGGGAAGCTGTTGGTCAGCACCACGAAAGGCATCGAGGCCCAAGGCTTCATGCTGATGAGCCAGATCCTGGAAGAAATCGCGCCACAGGCCCGAATCGGCGTGATTTCAGGACCCAACCTGGCGCGAGAAGTAGCCGAGCACGCGCTGACCGCGACGGTTGTCGCCAGCGACGATGAGGCGCTTTGCCGTTGCGTGCAGCAGGCGCTGCATGGGCGGACCTTTCGTGTCTACGCCAGTTCCGACCGGTTTGGCGTCGAGCTTGGCGGAGCATTGAAAAACGTTTACGCGATCATGGCTGGTATGGCCGCGGCCCTCGGCATGGGCGAAAACACCCGCAGTATGCTGATCACGCGCGCCCTGGCTGAAATGACTCGCTTTGCTGCTAGGCTCGGCGCAAATCCGATGACGTTCCTCGGGCTGGCCGGAGTGGGAGACCTGATCGTCACATGCACCTCGACGAAGAGTCGCAACTTTCAGGTGGGCCATGCTCTTGGTGAGGGGTTGAGTCTCGATGAGGCGGTGTCGCGGCTGGGTGAAGTGGCCGAAGGCGTCAATACCATCAAGGTATTGAAGACCAAGGCAGAGGAGCTGCAGGTCTACATGCCACTGGTCGCGGGTCTGCATGCCATTGTGTTTGAGGGGCGTACGCTGGATCAGGTGATTGCGCTGCTGATGCGCGGTGAACCGAAGACCGACGTGGATTTCATCTCCATCGACGGTTTCTGACACGACAACGGAGCTACCAATGAACACATCACAACGCAGCGTGGAGCGCGAGTCGCTGATCCTGCGCGCACTCTGGATGCTGATTTTCTTTTTTGTCTGGCAGCTGGCCGAGCTGGCGCTGCTGGTTGTAGTGGTAGCGCAGTTGGTGCTGCAGGCGGTAAATGGCAAGGCCAATGACAGCTTGCTGGAACTGGGTGACAGCCTCAGCCAGTACGTGGCGCAGATAGGCCGTTTCGGCACGTTCAATACCGATCGCAAGCCTTGGCCGATGTCCGATTGGCCAAAACCGCGTCCGGCCGATAGGGAAACGCTGCCTTCAGTCCAGGCGGCCCCGCCAAAACAGGAGCCGCAGCCATGATGTTGTGGCTGTTGCGCCACGGCGAAGCCGAGCCCCGCAATCGGACCGATGCCGAGCGTAATCTCACCGCTGCGGGCCGCATCGAAGTGGAGGGCGCCGCCGCGCATCTACAAGGACAACCGCTGCAGGCCATTCTGGCGAGTCCCTATCAGCGAGCCCAACAGACCGCTGAGATCGTGCGGCAGGCCGTCGGTTTTAGCGGGCCGGTGGAAACCGTACCCTGGTTGACGCCGGAATCTGATCCGGCCGATGCGCAGCTCTACCTCGATCGTCGTAGCGAACGGCATTTATTGCTGGTCAGCCATCAGCCTTTTGTCGGTGTGTTCGGCGGTTGGCTGGTCAGTGGTCAGCGTGACGCGCCCATTCCGATGGCAACCGCCAGCCTGGCCGAGTTGGAAGGGGAGCATGTTGCGGCGGGGTTGATGCGCCTGGTTGCGCTGCGGCATCCCGTCTGACTGCAATTGGCTACTCGCTATGCTGCGCTAGCAACTGCAAGTGACTTGCAGCAGATAAAACAAGAACAGGAGCGATACGTGAGCATTTGGCAGCGACCAGCGAGCCTCGAACAACTCAACGCCAACCGTCAGAACACCATTGTCGAGCTGCTCGATATTCGTTTCGAAGCAGTCGAAGAGGACTGCCTCACGGCCAGCATGGTCGTGGATTCCCGTACTCATCAGCCTTATGGGTTGCTGCACGGCGGTGCTTCGGTGGTGCTCGCCGAGACCGTTGGGTCCACGGCCAGCTACCAATGTATCGACCCGAGCCGATTTTATTGTGTCGGCCTCGAAGTGAACGCCAACCATGTCCGCGCGGTACGCAGCGGTCGTGTCACCGCGGTTTGTCGTCCGGTTCATCTGGGACGTTCCAGCCACGTCTGGGACATACGGCTGCACGGGGATGACGGCAAACTGACCTGCATCTCGCGTTTGACTGTTGCGGTCGTGCCGATTGGCGAAAACAGTCCGCAGCCTGTGCAAGCGTCTTAGGCGCTCTGTTTGGCAGGACTGCCTTTGCTTCTGCCGCTTCGGCCGATTGCCGTTAAGGGAAGGGGCGCCCGACAATGGCCGTCGTCTCCATCCAGCGCCTATAACTCATGACGCAACGCATTTTTTTCGCTCACGCCAACGGTTTTCCATCTGCCACCTATCGCAAGCTGTTTGAAGACCTGATGCCCGAGTACACAGTCACCCACCTCGATCAGCACGGTCATGACCCGCGCTTCCCGGTCGATGACAACTGGCAGAACCTGGTGCAGGAGCTGATTGAACAGCTAGCGGCGTTGCAGGAGCCGGTCTGGGGAGTCGGGCATTCGCTTGGTGGAATGCTGCACTATCACGCCGCCTTGCAACGCCCGGAGCTTTATCGCGGGGTGGTCATGCTCGATTCGCCTATGCCGACCTGGCTGGATCAGACCTTGATCTGGGCGGGTAAACGCTTTGGCTTCATTGATCGCCTGACGCCCGCGGGGCGTACCCGCGGTCGTCGCGAGCAGTTCAGTTGCGTCGACGAAGCGCGGCGTTACTTCGCCAGCAAAGCACTGTTTCGCGCTTTCGATCCTGCCTGCCTGGATGCGTACGTCGAGCATGGGCTCGAGCCGACTGCTCAGGGGGTGCGTTTGCGCTTCGACCCGGAGACTGAAATTCGTATCTATCGCAGCGTGCCGCATGTGACGCCCGGCTGGCCCCATGCGCTGAAAATGCCGCTGGCTGTGGTGCGGGGACGTGAAAGCCGAGTAGTGCTGCCCCATCATCTTTATCTGCTCCGGCTGGTTGCCCGCGGCGAGGCCCATACCTTGCCCGGCGGGCATATGTTTCCGCTCGAGCGACCGCATGAAACCGCGGTCCTGCTCAGGCAGCTGTTCGGTCGCTGGGCCGAACTGGACAGGCGGGGTGCCGCATGAGGGTCACGTTCGAAGAGATCCGCCTGAGCCTGCCACATATCGAGGTTGCGGCTCACCTGTACGGTCCGGAAGACGGTCAGCCGGTCATTGCCTTGCACGGCTGGCTGGACAATGCGGCCACCTTTTCGCGTCTGGCGCCGTTGCTTGAGGGCGTCCGGATCGTTGCGCTAGACCTGCCGGGGCACGGTCATTCCGATCATCGACCGCTCGGGGCGGCGTACAACATCTGGGACTACGCGCACGACGTCTTGCAGACGGCCGAACAGTTTGGCTGGAAGCGGTTCTCCTTGCTGGGGCACTCGATGGGCGCCATCGTGTCGGTGTTGCTGGCCGGTGCCATGCCTGATCGGGTCGAGCGACTGGCCCTGATCGACGGGGTGATCCCCTATACCGGCGAAGCCGAAACGGCGCCGCAGAAGCTTGGGGAATCGCTGCAAAAGTTGCTTGTCGTCGACAACAAGCGAAAGCCGGTCTACGCCAGCTTCGAGCAGGCTGTCGCGGCGCGCATGAAAGGCGTGGGGGCGGTCAGCCACGAGGCGGCCGAGCGGCTCGCGCAGCGAGGATTGATGCCGGTTCCCGGTGGCTATACCTGGCGCACTGATGCGCGTTTGATGCTGCCGTCGTCGATGCGCCTGACTCGTGCCCACGCGTTGGCATTCGTGCATGGCGTGGCCTGCCCGGCGAGCCTGGTGCTGGCGGAGCAAGGTTTGCTGACCCAGCCGGCCAGGCTCGAACTGATCCAGGCCTTGCCATTCGTGCTGCATCGATTGCCCGGCGGCCATCACCTGCACCTGGATGATCAAGTCGGGGCCGAAGCGGTGGCGGCAGTTTTCAACCCGTTCTTCGCAGGGTGAATCGAGCCAGGACGGGATTACGCAAGAATCTGTCGCAAAGCCCCGCTTGACTTGCATTTGCCAACTGGTGAGGCTGGGCTATCGCCTCAGCAGGGAACACCGCAATGATCAACCTCCATACCACAGCCACCTCCAAGGGTCAGACCCTGCCGTCGGTGGTGACCCATTGAGGAGTCGTATGCGAGTTAGATGGATAACGGCGCTGATCTTGGCTATCAGTACCACTGCTGCGGCGGATCTTCCGGGCAGCAGAGATTTCGACGTGCTTCCGCGCTACCCGCAATCTGAAATCGTGGGCTTCAAAGAGCGGGACGTGCTGGACCGAACCTATCCGCTGGATTCGATACGGCGTATCAGCGGGCGGCTGCGAATGAGCGACCAGATCACCGCCAGCGGCCACCTGACGGCGGTTACCTATCTGCTGCCCGATGTCCATACCGGCATCGAAGCATTCGAGCGGGGACGACATCGTCTGTTGAACGAGGGCGCTGAACTGCTCTTCTGGTGTGAGGGGCGTGAGTGCGGATCGAGCAGTCTATGGGCTAACGAGGTGTTTCATCGCTCGACGCTGTATGGCCCAGAGGCGAGGCAGGCCTATCTGCTGGCGCGCCTGCCAGGCGATTCGGATCGGCTGATGGCGCTATACGGTGTCACCCGTGGCAACGGTCGTCCTTATCTGCATGTGGAGCAGTTCGAGCCTGATCAGTCGCTCGGTATCATCCTGCCGAATCCGGGCACCCTGTTGCGTCAGTTGAAAAGCACTGGCGAACTCTGGCTGCCTCGATTGCCGCAAGAGCCCACGGCGGAGTGGGGCGCGCTGCTGGCCAATGTCCTGCGGCTCGACAGCACGATACGGGTCTCGCTGAAAGGCAAAGGCGCCGCGGCTTGGTACGAGGCGCTTACCCAGGAGCGGATCAATGCGCGGCGCATGGAAGCGGAGACCTCCGACGAGGATGGGCTGCGTATGACGCTGTTGCGTTGAGCGTATGTTGCAGACTGCGAAGGCCACTGCTTCCGGTGCACTTTGCTCCAAAGTGCACCGCCTTCTTCCATAGGTAACACCATGCTTAACAACGATCGTCTGCTGGTGCAGATTCTGCTCCTGGTGCTGCTCGGTGCCTGTGTGTGGGTGCTGGCCCCGTTTGCCTCGGCGCTGTTCTGGGCGGCGGTGCTCGCATTCGCCAGCTGGCCGATCATGCGCCTGCTGACCCGTTGGATGAGGGGCAATTCCACGCTTGCCGCGACCCTCTTGACCGGCGGTTGGATGGTACTGGTGGCGGTGCCGCTGGTCTGGCTGGGATTCAACATCGCCGACCAGATTCGCGAGTTCAACGTGCTGGTGCACAACCTGCAAGTGCAGGGGCTGCCAGCACCGCCGGCGTGGCTCGCTGAGCTGCCACTGATCGGCGACAACCTGTTGAATGTGTGGAACACACTGGACGAGCAAGGCACGGCCTTCTTCGCGACGATCCGGCCCTATGTCGGTCAGGTCGGCAACTGGTTGCTGGTGCGCAGCGCGCGCGTAGGCGGGGGGATGCTGGAACTCGCGCTCAGCCTGGTACTGGTGTTCTTTTTCTATCGCGACGGGCCGAAACTGGCCGCGTTCGTCCATAGCCTGCTGCACCGATTGATCGGCGATCGCGCTGATCATTACCTGGAGCTGGTGGCTGGGACAGTTCAGCGTGTCGTCAACGGTGTGATCGGCACTGCTGCTGCCCAGGCTATTCTGGCGTACGTCGGCCTCAGCATTGCAGGCGTACCCGGGGCACTGTTCCTCGGTCTGCTGACGTTCGCTTTCAGTTTCCTGATGGTCCCACCCTTGGTCTGGGGGCCTGCCACGCTCTGGCTCGCCTGGCAGGGGCAGTACGGCATGGCGATATTTTTGGGCATCTGGGGAATGTTCATCATCAGTGGGGTGGACAACGTGCTGAAACCCTACCTGATCAGCCGCGGAGGCAACCTGCCATTGGTGGTGGTGCTGCTTGGCGTGTTTGGTGGCGTGCTGGCGTTCGGTTTCATGGGGCTGTTCCTCGGCCCGACGCTGCTGGCAGTTGCCTACAGCCTGCTGAAAGACTGGCTGGTCAAGGAAGTGCCAGGGGTCGTCACGCCAGCAAAACTACCGGGCAAACAATCCAACGATGCAGCAGTCCGCGACTAGCCGGCTGTTGCGGATTGCAGGCTCCCTGTTCAGAGCTGCTCGCGCTCGTACTTGTCAAGCGCGTCGCTGGCAATTATCTGCCCCAGCTTGATCAGTTCGGGTGCTTTGTAAAACTCGTAGAAACGGCAGGCGCGCTTGGGAATATTGACCAGCACGTTGGGTGGGTAACCGGCGATCTTGTATTGCGTCAGTGAGGATTGCATCACTTCGAAGCTCTGGTTGATGAGTTCCAGCAAGGATGCCGGGCCGCCCACGTCGATCACCATCGAACCCTCGGCCGACTTCGGCGCGCTTTGCCCAGACGGGGCGGCCGGTGGCTGATTCGCGCCAGGCCCATCGGCAGCAGTGAGTTCGGCCATATGCTCTTCAAGCCCCTTGCTGCGCCAGAACGGAACGTACGAGCTGATCGAGCTGACCATGGCATCGAAGCGTCCTGGTCGGGCCACTTCCGGAAGCGGGTATTGCCGATGGTTATTGGCGTTGAGATTGACGGCGATGATGATGTCGCTGTGGCTCGAGACCACCGGCACGATTGGTAGTGGGTTGAGTATCCCGCCGTCGACCAGCATTCGGTTGCCTTGCATGACCGGCGTGAACAGGCTTGGGATGGCTGCTGATGCACGCATGGCCAGTTCCAGGTTGCCCTCCTGGAACCAGATCTCCTGCTGGTTCGTCAGATCGGTCGCAACGGCGGTGAAAGGAATCGGCAGATCCTCGATGTTGACCGATCCGAGCATCTCTCGGATCCGCCCGAAGATCTTCTCGCCGCGTATCGCCCCGAGGCTGAAGCTCGGGTCGACCAATCGCAGCATGTCGAAGTAGTCCAGGCTTTCGATCCATTCGCGGTACTCTTCCAACTTGCCGGCTGCGTAAATACCGCCTACGACTGCGCCCATCGAACAACCTGCGACGCAGGTGATCTCGTAGCCCCGGGTTTCGAGTTCTTCGATCACGCCGATGTGCGCATAACCACGCGCGCCTCCCGAACCCAATACCAGTGCGACCTTGTTGCCCATATGATTCTCCCTTTGGCATGGGGCTCTAGCTTCGAGCAGCAAGCTGCAAGCTGCAAGCTAAAGCGAGGAGCTTCAAGCTAAAGCCGAGGAGCCGGCCGTTTCATTGCAACCCTATCGGCCATGGCGCAGCGATGCGGTAACCAGCCTTGCTACAATCGTCGCCCGTTTTTGCCAGCATCACGAGACCTTTCCCGATGAGCGAACCCATCCGCCTCACCCAATACAGCCATGGTGCCGGCTGCGGCTGCAAGATTTCACCCAAGGTGCTGGACGTGATCCTCGCCGGTAGCGGGGCACAGAATCTCGATCCGCGTTTGTGGGTCGGGAATGCCTCGCGTGATGATGCTGCGGTGTATGGCATCGACGAAGAGCGCGGGGTTGTATCGACTACTGATTTCTTCATGCCGATCGTCGATGATCCTTTCGATTTCGGCCGCATCGCCGCGACCAATGCCATCAGTGATATCTACGCCATGGGCGGGGACCCGCTGATGGCGATCGCCATCCTTGGCTGGCCCGTGAATGTGCTGCCGCCGGAACTGGCCCGCGAAGTCATCGCGGGCGGTCGCGCCGTGTGTGAAGCCGCAGGCATTCCGCTGGCGGGCGGGCATTCAATCGACGCGCCCGAGCCGATCTTCGGCCTAGCGGTCACCGGCCTGGTCAACAAGCGCCAGATGAAGCGCAACGACACCGCGACCGTCGGCTGCAAGCTGTACCTGACCAAGCCGCTGGGCATCGGCATCCTCACCACCGCCGAGAAGAAGGCCTGCCTGCGCGCCGAGGACGTGGGGCTGGCCCGCGACTGGATGTGCACGCTCAACACGCCCGGTAGTCGTTTCGGCAAGCTGGAAGGCGTGCACGCAATGACCGATGTCACCGGTTTCGGCCTGCTCGGCCATTTGGTGGAAATGGCCGATGGCAGCGCTGTGACCGCGCGCATTGATTACGCCTGCGTGCCGCGTCTGGACGGCGTCGGGTACTACCTCGAACAAGGCTGCGTGCCCGGTGGCACCGGCCGTAACTTCGACAGTTATGGCGACCGCATCGCGGCCATTGACGAGGCGCAGAAACAGCTGCTTTGCGACCCGCAAACCAGTGGCGGATTGCTGGTTGCGGTCGCGCCGGAAGGCGAGGCGGAGTTCCTCGCGGTCGCCGCCGAACTCGGCCTGACACTCGAGCCAATCGGCGAAGTGATCGAAGCCGGCGCCTATGCCGTTGAGGTGCGTTGATGCGCGGTGATACCGATAATTTAGCTGAGCTGTTCCTTAACGATGTGCCGATGATGGATGCGCGAGCGCCCGTGGAATTCGCCAAAGGCGCATTCCCCGGCGTGGTCAACCTGCCGCTGATGAACGATCTCGAGCGGCAGAAGGTCGGCACCTGTTACAAGCAGCATGGGCAACAAGCGGCGATCGAACTGGGCCACCGGCTGATGAGTGGTCAAGTCAAGACCGACCGAATTCAGGCTTGGGCCGACTTCGCGCGCAACCACCCTCAGGGCTACATCTACTGTTTCCGCGGCGGGTTGCGTTCACAGCTGGTGCAGCAGTGGCTCAAAACCGAGGCGGGGATCGACTATCCGCGCGTGACCGGTGGCTATAAGGCGATGCGGCACTTTTTGCTTGAAACCATTGAGCATGCCGCCGCGCATGACAATTTCGTGCTGGTCGGCGGTATGACCGGGACGGGTAAAACCGAGGTGCTGGCACGCCTTGACGACGGAGTCGATCTGGAAGGCATTGCCAATCATCGTGGTTCAAGCTTCGGCAAGCGCGCCACTCCGCAGCCGGTGCAAATCGATTTCGAGAACACCCTGGCGATTCGTTTGTTGAAGATGCAGAAGGCTGGTGCACGGCAGTTCGTTTTGGAGGATGAAGCGCGGCTGGTCGGTCGTTGTTCGATTCCGCTGCCCTTGTTTCAGGGGATGCAGCACTATCCGCTGGTCTGGCTCGAAGACAGTTTCGATGGACGGGTGGACCGCATCCTCAAGGATTATGTGATCGACCTCTGTGCAGAGTTCACCGTCGAGTACGGCGCGGAAGGATTCACTGCATTTGCCGAGCGCTTGCAGCAAAGTCTGGTCAATATCAGCAAACGGCTTGGCGGCGAACGCTATACACGGTTGGCGGCAATCATGAATCAGGCACTTGCCGAACAGGCGAGTACCGGCTCGGTTGATCTCCACCGCGAGTGGATCGAGACGTTGTTAAGGCAGTACTACGATCCGATGTACGGCTATCAGCGTGAAAGCAAGGCCGCCCGGATCGAATTCGCAGGTGAACAGGACGCGGTCGTGGAATTCTTGCGCGAGCGCGCCGCGGGTCAACAAGACTGAGCAGGTCTCGAAAAAAAGGATGTATCGATGAAGAACATTATCTGTCTATCGCTGTTGGCACTTGCCCTTACCGGTTGCGCCGCCAAGACGGCCTATCGAGACAGCTGCGCATCTCAGCTGAACGCCGCCTGGGAAGAGCAGAGCCTGGCCGAGGCGGAAGGGTTCGCCGGCACCGTGAGCTATTCCAAGGCGATGGCACTGCTGGCCGGTGCCAAGACCCAGCAACAATTCGAGGCTTACCAGGGTTGCATGGAGAAGGCCAAGAAAGCGCGTTTCTACCTTCGCGAGTCGCGGGCCGGGCGCTGAAGTCGCGGCTGTTCCGGGTGGTGCTGCTTAGCCCTTGGCCTGCGATCGCCACGAGGGCGTGCCTCCCGCGGGGTTCGGTGTGCATCCGCTGCTTTTACGGGAGGCCCGACCTCGGGGCCGAGCTTTTCAAGCTTGAAGCTTCGGGCTCTCACAGCGACCAGCCGGCCAGCCGGCGCACCCACTTCTCCAGTTCGACCACCACCAGCAACATGGCGCCGGCCAGCAGGCAGAGGCCCCAGGCTGCCAGGTCCAGCGTTTCGGTCGCGAATAGCCGCTGCAGCGGCTCCCATTGAGTGAAGGCCAACTGCAGCGCCGTCAGCAATGCCACCATGCCCCAGACCATCGGGTTGTCTCGCAGGCCGAAGCGCGCCGGTGCGTTGATCTGCCGGCTGCTGAACAGATAGGCGATTTCGCAGGCCACCAGCGCGTTCACCGCCAGTGTGCGGCTGGCGTCCAGGCTCCAGCCCAGCTGTTGCGCGTAGATGAAGACGCCCATGCAGGCCGCGGTCATCAGGATGGCCACCAGCACCACCCGCCACAGCAATTGCATGCTCAACAGCGGGGCTCTCGGGTCACGCGGCGGTCGCTGCATCAGGCCCGCCTCGCCCGGCTCGAAGGCAAGGGCTAGCGCCAGGGTGACCGCGGTGATCATGTTCACCCAGAGGATCTGCAGCGGGGTGATCGGCAGGGTCAGGCCGAACGCGATGGCCACCAGCAGGACCAGGGCTTCGCCGCCGTTGGTGGGCAGGATGAAGAGGATCGACTTCTTCAGGTTGTCGTAGACCGTGCGGCCTTCCTCCACCGCGTGGGCGATGGTGGCGAAGTTGTCGTCGGCCAGCACCATCTGCGCCGCTTCCTTGGCCACCTCGGTACCCTTGATGCCCATCGCCACGCCGATGTCGGCGCGCTTGAGCGCAGGCGCGTCGTTGACGCCATCGCCGGTCATGGCCACGCGTGCGCCGCAGGCCTGCAGGCGCTCCACCAGGCGCAGCTTGTGCGCCGGGCTGGTACGGGCGAACACCGTGGTATCGGCCAGGCGCGCATCGAGCTGTGCGTCGCCGAGATGATCCAGTTCGGCCCCGGTGAGCGGCGCCTGGCTTCCCAGGCCGAGCCGGACCGCGATGGCCGCGGCGGTGGCGGCATGGTCGCCGGTGATCATCTTCACCGCGATGCCGGCCTGATGGCACTCGGCGATCGCTTCGATGGCTTCCTCGCGTGGCGGGTCGAGCATGCCGACCAGGCCCAGCAGCACGAAATCGCCCTCGAGGTCTTCGTAGTTCAGTTCGTGCCGTGGCACGCCGAGGGGACGCAGCGCCAGCCCGAGCATGCGCAACCCCTGGCTGGCGCCATCGGCCAGGACCTTGTGCCAATAGCCCGGGATCAGCGGCTCGGCACAGCCGGCGACCAACTGCCGGTTGCACACTGCCAGCAACCGTTCCGGGGCGCCGACCAGATAGATGAGCCCATGGCCGGCGTGGTCGTGGTGCAGGCTGGCCATGCAGCGGCGTTCGGAACTGAACGGGATGCCATCGACGCGTGGAGCATGCGCATGCTCATGCTCGGCCTGCAGGCCGAGCTTGCCGGCAAGGGTGAGCAGGGCGGCTTCGGTCGGGTCGCCGGTGATGCTCCAGCCGTCGCCGTCGCTCAGCAGGCTGGCGCTGTTGCAGAGCAGGCCGGCGCGGGCCAGCGCCTGGAGGTCGGTCGCCTCGTCGAGCATGCACAGTTGGCCGTCATCGCAGCGGATACTGCCCTGCGGGGCATAGCCGACGCCGTCGACCTGGTAGCGGTGGGCGGCGGTGAACACCTGCTGGACCGTCATTTCGTTGCGGGTCAGGGTGCCGGTCTTGTCGGAACAGATCACCGTGACCGCGCCGAGGCTCTCCACCGCCGGCAGGTGGCGGATGATCGCCCGGCGTCGCGCCATCCGCTGCACGCCCAGGGCGAGGGTAATGGTCAGCACCGCGGGCAATCCTTCGGGAATGGCCGCGACGGCCAGGCCGACCGCCGCCAGCAGCATGTCGTCGGACGAGTAGTCGCGCAGGGTGACGCCGAAGACATAGGTGCCCAGAGCCAGCGCGAGGATGACGAAGGTCAGCACTTTGGCGAAGCGCGTCATATCGGCGAGCAGCGGCGTCTGCAGGCTGACGACTTCGCCGAGCATATGGCTGATCCGGCCCAGCTCGGTCTGGCCGGCCGTGGCCACGACCACGCCGCAGCCGCTGCCGGCGCTGACCAGGGTGCCGGAGTAGGCCATGCTGTGTCGGTCGCCGAGGCTGGCATCGCTCGGTACCGGTTCGACCTGCTTGTCGCTGGGCAGCGATTCACCGGTCAGCGTCGCCTCTTCGATGCGCAGGTCGCGGCATTCCAGCAGGCGTAGGTCGGCGGGCACCCGGTCGCCGGCTTCCAGCAACACCATGTCGCCCGGCACCAGTCGTTCGGCCGCCACCGTGGTGGTCCGCCCGGCGCGGCGCACCTTGCTGTCGAGCGTCAGCATCTTCTGGATGGCGCGCATGGCTTGCTCCGCCTTGCCTTCCTGGACGAACCCGACGATCGCGTTGATCACCACGACGGCGAAGATCACGGCGCTGTCGAGCCATTCGCCGAGGGCAAGGGTGACCACGGCCGACAGAATCAATACGTAGATCAGCAGGTTATGAAACTGCAGCACGAAGCGCTTGAGCGGGCCGTTGCCGCGGCGTTGCGGCAGGCGATTGGGGCCGAAGACTTGCAGGCGCCGCTGCGCTTCCTCCGTATCCAGGCCGCTGGGCGAGACGTCCAGGTGCTGCAGGGTCTGGTCGGCGGGTTGCGCATGCCAGGTGTGTGGCGCGGGCGTGGACATTGGAGCCTCCTGGCAACTCTGGAGAGGTCAAGCCTAAGCCGTCGAGCGGAGCAGGACATAGCGCTGGATCAAGGTCCGGATCACAAACTCGTTACCCGGCGTTTCCTGTGCTTTGCCTGGCTGCGGATGGCCAGTAGCATTGGAGCGGACAAACAGAGGAGAGTTGCATGCGCACCCGATTGGATGTCTGTCTGCGGGCGGTCAATGAAGTGCTGCTCGGCAAGCAATCGCAGGTGCGATTGGCCATGGCTTGCCTGCTGGCGAAGGGGCACCTGCTGGTGGAAGACCTGCCCGGCATGGGCAAGACGACGTTGAGCCATGCGCTTGCAAAGGTCATGGGGCTGGACTTCCAGCGCATCCAGTTCACTTCAGACCTGCTGCCCGGCGATATCCTCGGTACCTCTGTTTTCGACAAGGATAGCGGTCAGTTCGTATTCCACCCTGGACCGATCTTCGCTGAGTTGGTGCTGGCTGACGAGATCAACCGGGCCACACCGAAAAGCCAGAGCGCGCTGCTTGAAGCGATGGAGGAAGGCCAGGTCACCATCGAGGGCGCGACGCGGCCGTTACCGGAGCCCTTCTTCGTGGTTGCCACGCAGAACCCGGTCAGCTCTGGCGGCACCTTCGCGTTGCCCGAATCCCAGTTGGATCGCTTCCTCATGCGCCTTTCGCTGGGCTACCCCGCCAAAGCGGCGGAGAAAGCGTTGCTGCTCGGCGATTCGCGTCGTGATTTGCTCACACGGTTGCAACCCCAGCTGGATCGCGCCGAGCTGGCTGCTATCCAGCAGGCGGCGAGCGCCGTTCGCGTCAGTGATGCTCTGGTCGATTACGTCCTGCGCCTGGTCGAGGCCACGCGCACCCAGCCGCAATTCGCCTGGGGCCTGTCACCTCGCGCCAGCCTGGCGCTGCTGGCGGCAGCCCGTGCCTGGGCCTTTCTCGACGGCCGAGATTACGTCATCCCCGAAGACGTCCAGGCGGTGCTGCCCTCGGTGGTCGGCCATCGCTTGCGCGAACGTGCCGATGCCACCGGGCATGGCGGCGGCGCGCTGGTGCAATGGCTGTTGCGCGAAGTGCCGGCGTTGTAATGCCGCCTCTGCCGGACTGACGGGGGCGGCTATGCGAGTGCTACCACGGATACGAGACCGCTGGCTGCTGAAACGCATCCCTCCGGGTCCTGGCGTACGCCTCAACCAGCGGCGTATCTTCATCATGCCCACAGCGGTCGGGATGAGCTTCCTGGCCGCGCTGCTGTTGATGCTGCTTGCCGCGATCAACTACGAGAACAGTCTGGCTTATGCCCTGACGTTTTTGCTGGGCTCGGTATTTGTCGTGGCGATTCTGCATACCTGGCGCAACCTGGCGGGTCTCGAATTGCAGGCCGGGGGGGCGGAGGCGGTTTTTCTTGGCGAGCAGGCGTGTTTGCGGGTACGCCTGGAGAGTCGCGGACGCCTGTATCAAGCCGTCTCGGTCGGATGGCCCAAAAGCGGCCTGCAGTTGGTTGACGTGCCAGCCGCAGGCACCTGCGAACTGCAGCTGAGCCTGCCCACCGAGCGTCGTGGCAGGCTACGACCAGGACGGTTGCGCGTTGAGAGTAGATTCCCCTTGGGCATTCTCGTGGCGTGGAGCTGGGTGGATTTGCAGCTTGCCGCGCTGGTGTACCCACGCCCACTCGCGGGCGATCTGCCTCGGGCCGTCGGGCTGGACGAAGAGAGCGGTGAAGGTTCACGGGCGCAGGGCAGCGGCATCGACGATTACCAGGGCTTGCGTCCCTGGCAACCAGGCGACTCGAGAAAGCGCTTGAACTGGAAAGCCTACTCGCGCGGTCAAGGCTTGCTGGTGAAGGATTTCACTGCGCTGTCCGGTGAGGACCCGCTCCTGGATTTCGATGAACTCGTCGGCGATATCGAATCCCGGTTGTCGTTGCTCTGTCATTGGGTCGTGGAACTGTCGTCGCGCCAGCAGCCCTTCGCCCTCCGAGTGGGGGAAACCACCATCGAGGCCGCTGTGGGCGTTGAGCACCGTAACCGTTGCCTGCGAGTACTGGCGCTGTTCGGCCAGCAGTCGGTGACGCCGCAATGAGCAGCTTGCAGCCTATCCCACGCAACGGCCTGGTCTGGCTGTTGGTCGCGCAGGTGCTGGTCATCCTGCCGCATCTGGCTCATCTGCCACTGTGGATCATCGGCCTCTGGCTGGGTTGCGCGATCTGGCGGGTGCAGATCTTCCGCATGCGCGCTCCATACCCGCGGGGCTGGGTAAAGGCACTGATGATGCTGGGCGCTGCATTTGGCGTTTATTTCTCACGCGGAGGGCTGATCGGGCTCGATGCAGGCGTGGTGCTGCTGATCGCGGCGTTTATTCTCAAACTGGTGGAAATGCGCAGTCGTCGCGATGCGTTGGTACTGGTCTTTCTCGGCTTCTTTGCCGTGGTCACCAGCTATCTGTTCAATGACGACCTGCTCGCCGGGGTTTACAGCCTGGCGCCGATCACCGCGCTGCTGGCGGCGATGATCGGCCTACAGCAGAGCCCTGCGGGCACTCATCCCTGGCCGACGCTGCGACTGGCCGGCTCGTTGCTGCTGCAGGCGATCCCACTGATGCTGGTGCTGTTCGTCCTGTTTCCGCGTCTAGGGCCGCTTTGGTCATTGCCTCAGCCGAAGGATCGCGGCGTGACCGGCCTGGCTGACAGCATGTCGCCAGGCGATATGGCCGAACTGAGTCGCTCGAATGCCCTGGCATTTCGCGCCAGCTTCGAGGGCCCGATCCCTGACAGGGATCAGCTGTACTGGCGAGCAGTGACCTTTGAACGCTTTGATGGACGGCGATGGTCGCAGTCTTTCACATCGAAGCTTCCGCAGACCCCGGAATGGTCACCGCGGGGCGCACCGGTTGCATACAGCATCGTCATGCAGCCCAGTGGGCGGCCGTGGTTGTATGGATTGGACGTAGCGCAGGTCGACGCGGGCGATGTGCGACTGATGAGTGATTTCCACCTGGCGCGCCCTCGGCCAGTCGACAAACCGCTGCTGTACCAGGCGACTTCCTGGCCGGAGGCACTGCGCGAGCCAAATGCCGGACCTGCTGTTCTGGGAAGGGCTTTGCAACTGCCGTCCACAGGCAACTTACGCAGTAGGGCCTGGGCGGCGGAGCTGCGACGCGCGCATAAGGCGCCCAAGGCAACGGTGCAAGCGCTGCTCAGCCATTTCAACCGGCAGCCGTACAGCTATACCTTGCGCCCTTCGCCGGTGGGCGAGGACATCGTCGACGGTTTTCTCTTCGATACGCTGAACGGATTTTGCATTCATTACGCAGGCGCGATGACCTTCGTGCTGCGCGCGGCCGGTATCCCCGCGCGGGTGGTCGCTGGCTATCAGGGTGGGGAGGTCAACCCTTCGGGCAACTACCTGTCGGTGCGTCAACTTGATGCCCATGCCTGGGTTGAATATTGGCAGGCGGGCAGCGGTTGGGTCAGTGTGGATCCGACATTCCAGGTCGCGCCGGAACGGATCGAGCGCGGGCTGGAGGAGGCGCTTGGCGCTGAGCAGGAGTTGATCGAAGGCGCCATGATGGACCTCCGGCGCTACCGCGACATTGGCTGGCTGAACGACCTGCGTTTCGGCTGGGACAGCCTCAATTACGGCTGGCAGCGCTGGGTCCTTGATTACCAGGGCGAACGGCAGCTGGAGGTACTGCAAGGATTGTTCGGCAAAGTCGACGCCCGCACACTCGGTTTAATGACGGTGGCCATGGGGGCCTTGCTGGTTGTCCTGCTGGCGCTTGGGCTCCTGAAACCTTGGCGCCGGGAACAGGATGCGCAACTGCGCCAGTTCCAGCGCTTCGAACAATTGCTGGCGCGGCATGGCGTGGCACGGCGCGCAGGCGAGGGCGCGCGTGACTTCGCCCAACGTGCAGCAGAGCGGCTGCCGGGTGCTGCCGACCCGATTCAAGCGTTCGCTGGACTGTACGAACAGGCCCGCTATGCGGGGCAGCCAACCGACCTGGCAGAGATGAAGGCTGCACTCGGCAGCTTGCGACGCCAGCTGCCTTGGCGTGCCACTGTGAGCAAGCCGCGGGGTGGCATCGACGGCGACAACCCATAGCTGCTCGAGATGGCATGACATCACCAGGTGTTCGGCGATGCCTGCGCGGGTCTGCGCAGCGATAAGATGAACCGCAATAACAACGAGCCGAGGTAGGAATGACCCTGTCCGAACTGCTACACGCCGTGCATGAAACCCCTCAAGGTGTCGTCGTGCCTGCCAGCTGGGGGCAAGGCCGGGCCGGTTTTGGAGGGCTGGCCGCGGCGCTGGTATTTGAGGCCATGCAGGCGAAAGTGCCGAGTGATCGTCCGGTGCGGTCGCTGTCGATCAGCTTTGTTGGGCCGCTTGCGGTTGATGTGCCTGTCAGCTTCGAGGCTGAAGTGCTGCGTGAAGGCAAGGCGGTCAGTCAGGTACTTGGCCGTGCCATCCAGAACGGCCAGGTGGTGACTCTGGTGCAAGGCAGCTTCGGCGCAGCGCGTGTTTCCGCCGTCAGGGTGGAGGCTGAGCCGGCGCCTGAACTGCCGCCGGTGGAGGCCTGCCAGGAGCTGCCCTACATCAGCGGCGCAACACCTGAGTTTGCCCGCCATCTCGCCATGCGCTGGGGCATTGGCGGTCTGCCTTTCTCAGGTAATACCTCGCGAGAAATGGGCGGATGGGTTCGTCAGCGTGGCGAGGTCGACCGGGAGCCGGTAACCGTCTCGCATCTGCTTGCGCTGGTCGACGCATGGCCACCGGCCGTGCTGCCACACCTGAACAGTTTCGCGCCGGGCAGCTCGCTGACCTGGACCATCGAGTTTGTCCAGCCACTGCCAATACTCGATACCCACGAATGGTGCCGGTACCGCGCGGTGATCGAGCATGCTCAGGATGGCTACGGTCATTGCGCGGCCGCGTTATGGACCGGCAACGGTGAATTGGTTGCATTGAGTCGGCAGACGGTAACCGTCTTCGGATAAGCCGAGCGCCGCCCGCTGGCTCTTGCGCCAGCGGGCCAATAGGCTATCGGTACACGCAGATGCGCTCAAAGCTTGAGCTGGTGAATCGCTTTGCTGAGTTCGCCGGAGAGCGCCGCGAGCTCTGCGCTGGTGTTTGCCGATTCGACGGTTTGCTGGACCGTTTGCTCGGTGACGTCGCGAATGCCGGTGACCGAGCGGTTCAGCTCCTCGGCAACTTCGCTCTGTTGTTCAGCGGCCACGGCAATTTGCGTGTTGCTTTCGCGCATCTGTGCGACTGCCGCAGTAATGGCTTCGAGCGCGAGTCCTGCGTCGCGTGCTTCGCGCATGCAGTCGTCTGCCTTGAGTGAGCTTTCCTGCATGAATTCGACGGCGTCGCGGGTCATGGCTTGCAGGCCGGTGATCATCTGGGTGATCTCGTCAGTCGACACCTGAACGCGTTTGGCCAGGTTGCGCACTTCATCTGCAACCACAGCGAAGCCGCGGCCCATTTCACCGGCACGTGCGGCTTCAATCGCCGCGTTCAGTGCCAGCAGATTGGTTTGTTCGGCGATGCTGTGGATGACGCTGACCACGCCGTTGATTTTCTGGCTGTCGGCGGCAAGCTGGCCGATTGTTTCGGCCGTTTGCTGGACGCCCTGCGACAGGCTGGATATAGAGCGCTCGACCCGTCCCACGACATTCTGCCCGTTGCCTGCGAGGCGGTCGGCACTCTGCGACTGGTTGCGCGTCTCCCTGGCGTGTTCGGCGATGTGGTGGACAGTGGCGGTCATCTCGTTGATCGCAGTCGCTGCCTGGTCGGTTTCGCTCTGCTGGCCGAGCATGCCCTGGCGGACCTCGCTCATGCTTGATGCCAGTCGAGCGGCTCCGTCATCGAGGCGGGTCGCGGCCTGGGCAACGGTGCTGACAATGCGTTGGTAACCGGCTTGCATCGCGTTGAATGCCGCAGCCATCTCGCCGACTTCATCAGCGCTGGCCAAAGGTACTCGCATCGACAGGTCGCCGCTGCGCTCGACATGCACCATCACGTTCTTGAGCGTGTTGAGATGGCTCAGAAGGAAGTGGATCAACAACTGTGATGCGGCCAGCAGCACCAGCATCAGCACAGCAACAGCAACGGCGTAGCTAAAGAAATGTTCACCCAGCAGTTGCATGGTGCTGGGCACACGAGCCAGCACGGCCAGGGTGTCCCCGCCCGGTCGGACCACCAGTTGGGCGCCCACGATCGGTGTCTTGCCGAACAGCCGGTCATGTTCGATTGCAACCCACCCTTGGCGGGCGGCTACCGGTTGCCCCTCGATAGCAACTGCCTGACCAGCCGGAAATACTTGAATGTCGGCATCCCTAGGGGGTGCGGAGCCTTCTGGCCAGGCCTGTAGCAGAGCCGCCAACTGCTGCGCATTGTTCTGTGCATCGTGGCTTCGCGACTGCTGTTCGAGTTGCAGGGCAAAGAGCACCAGTAGCAGCGTGGTAGCGAACGACACCAGGTTCAGCGCCCAGAACTTGTACTTCAGTGAGAGATCGCGAATCCATACAGCCATTGCATGCCCTTCTTATGTCGATGACAGGAACGGTTCGTCGCGCAGTGGCATCGCCGCCTTTTTGCGAACCCGTTCTGTTAACGGCCGAAAGTGGTTGGGCTTGAGCCGGTTCAGGGTTGATTCAGCGGCTCGATGCGGAAGAATTTCTGAGCACAGCGCGTCGTGCTCTGCGCCAGCTGTTCCTCGCTGACGCCTCGATGCTGCGCCACTTCACGGAGTACTTCAGGAAGAAATGCCGGCTCGTTCTGGCCACCTTTAGGTTTCGGCCGCAGCGTGCGTGGCAGCAGGTAGGGTGCATCGCTTTGGAGCATCAAGCGAGCCTCAGGGATGTCGCGCACCAATGGATGCAGGTGAGTGCCGCGGCGCTCATCACATATCCAGCCAGTGATGCCGATGTGGAGGTCGAGATCGAGGTAGGCATAGAGCGCGCGTTTCTCGCCGGTAAAGCAGTGCACGACCGCAGCGCTGAGCTTGTCACGGAACGGTCGAAGTATTTGTGCCAGACGCTGATCGGCGTCGCGCTCGTGAAGAAACACCGGCAGGCCGGTTTCTACCGCCAACTGCAGGTGTTCCTCCAGGACCCGCTCCTGCTGTGCGCGAGGGGACAGATCCCGGTTGAAATCCAGTCCGCACTCGCCGACCGCGCGCGTCTCGGGTTCGGCGAGCAGGGCTTCGAGCTGTGCGCGGGTACCGGACGTCCATTGGCTCGAGTCATGAGGGTGGATACCTGCGGTACAGAACAACCGTTGCCGGCCTTCATCCAGCTCCCGGCAGAGGGCCAGTGCCGCTTCGCTTTCAGCAAGGCTAGTGCCGGTCAAGACCAATTGTGTGACGCCCGCCGTGTAGGCGCGCTGTACCACTGCACGGGGGTCACGGGCAAACGTTGGGTGGGTGAGGTCGACGCCGATGTCGACAAGTTGCATGACGCGTCTCGCTTATGATATCAAAATATATAGATAAAAATCAGTCAGTTGCAACTGCTAATTAAAGTCTGTTAGAAGGTACCGCTGGCGGCCGGGCGCAGGCTATGAGAGTCTTCGCCCCCTTGCGGCAGGGTGCCGCTGTGCATTTTGTCTCATTCGAGCCGATACCCGGAAATGACCCGATTATGTTCCCTGCTGCTGTGTCTGCTGATGCTTGCACCCTGGCCGGCGGTCGCACGGGTGATGGGGCCGCCAGCCTGGCAGTCGGCGGATACCGTACGCGATCTCGCCGATATTCGCCGCAGTGGCGTTCTCCGGGTCCTGGTCAATCAAAGCCGCAACAGTTCCGGCGAGGTCAAAGGCGAGCCCATCGGTGTGGAATACGTGCGCCTGCGCGCCTTCGAGCAGTATCTCAATCGTCGATCGAAGGGCACGCCGATCAGCTTGAAGATCATCCCCAAGGCCAAGGACCAGTTGCTCGGTGCGCTGCAACGCGGTGAGGGTGATCTGGTTGCCCCTGGAGAGATCTTGCCGCAAGGTGCGGCGCGCCGGATAAGCCGTAGCCGTGCTGTGATCGCTCAGGTGCCAATGGTGTTGGTGAGTCGACAGGGTGGCCCTCGTTATGAGAGCTTCGAGCAACTATCAGGTCGTAGCCTGGCGTTGTCGGCCGGCAGCGCCGCGGGTTCTGCGCTGGAGAAGCTCAATCGGAGCTTGATGCAAGCCGGACGGGCACCGATTGCCGTCGAGTGGGTTGACCCCACGTTGGCGGTGGAGGACGTGCTGGAGATGGTACAGGCTGGCGTCTATCCGGCTACCGTAGTGGAGCAGCCCATTGCAGAGCGCTGGGCAAAAGTATTGCCTAAGCTGCGCATCGAATCGCAGCTGACGCTGGGCGACCCCGCCGATATGCACTGGTTTGTGCAAAAGGATGCGGGAATGCTACGTGCGAGCATCGACCGTTTCCTCCAAACCTACAGCGCGCCTGAGAATCAGGATGCAGCATTCGTTCGCGTCTACCGCCGGCTCTATCGGGTGCAGTATCCGCTGGATCGTGTCGGCAGACAGCGCCTGGAAAAAATCCGTCCGACCTTGCAGCGGCATGCCCGGCGGCAAGAGATCGATTGGCTCAACCTGGCTGCGCTGGCCTTCAAAGAGTCGACGCTCGATCCGTCGGCACGCGGTGCAGGCGGAGCCGTCGGGCTGATGCAGGTGACGCCGGCGACTGCTCACAGCATGGGTGTGAAAGATATCGGCCGACTGGATAACAACGTGCTTGCCAGTGCGAAGTATCTGGCGAATATCCGCCAAACCTTCTTTGCCAGCCCCAGGCTGAATGAGCGCGAGCGCATGGCGTTTGTGCTGGCGGCCTACAATCTCGGGCCGCAGCGGGTCCAGAGCCTGCGTGCCGAGGCCCGCCGTCGAGGCCTTAACCCGGACCAGTGGTTTTTCCAGGTTGAGCGCGTCGCCATGTCGAGCATGGGCATGGGTGTGGTCAGCTATGTCAATGCCGTGAACAAGTACTACCTGGCCTACACCCGGGAGCGGTATCTACTCGAAGCAGAGCCGCAGAGCGCTTCCAACAATTGACTCCGTTGCCGCGCTTCGCGGCGAGTAGCTGCTCGGCAGCTTGCAGCCATCGGCGCTCGTTCTCATCGAATAGCCTCTTGCAGCATGGCTCCGCGGTCGACCGCACGCGAAGATGAGCAGAACGCCAGCAAGCCGAGCAGCGCTGCGCAGCGTATCGCCGAGGTCCTTCTGCGCTCGAGACTAGCGCTCGTTGAGCTCGAATGCAGTCAGGGTGAACGTGGGAATGCCCATGTCCTGCAATTGGCGAGAACCCCCGAGCTCCGGCAGGTCGATGATCGCTGCGGCTTCGTGAATCTGAGCGCCCATGCGGCGAACCAGCTGAGCAGCGGCGACCAGTGACCCGCCCGTGGCGATCAGGTCATCCAACAGCAAAACCGAATCCCCTTCGCAGAGGCTGTCGGCGTGCACTTCAAGGTAGGCGTCGCCATACTCGGTGCGGTAGGACGCCGCCAGTACGTCGGCGGGGAGCTTGCCCTTTTTGCGGAACAGAATCAGTGGCCGGTTCAGCTCGTAGGCAATGATCGAGCCGATGATAAAGCCGCGGGCATCCAGCGCACCGACATGGCTAAAATCATTTTCGACGTAGCGCTGGATCAGGCTGTCCGCCACCATGCGTAGAGCTTTCGGCGACTGCAACAGCGGCGTGATGTCACGGAACACTACGCCAGGCTTGGGGAAGTCCGGAACCGGTCTGATCAGGGTTTTGATGGCGAATTCATCAAAGATCATGCGGGCTCCGTTAGGCGTCCATGTTTCCACCCGCCAGGGCACACAACCGGATGGAGTCACGAATTCGGACTTCCTTGCCTTCCGCTTCCAACAGGCCACTCGCCTGGCAGCGGGTAAACACGCGTGAAACCGTCTCTACCGCGAGACCGAGGTAGTTGCCTATTTCATTGCGTGACATGGGCAGGCGGAACTGATTGGCGGAAAAGCCGCGTGCACTGAACCGGGCCGACAGATTGATCAGAAAGGTCGCGATGCGTTCGTCAGCGCTCTTCTTCGACAGCAGCATCATCATCTGCTGATCATCGCGAATCTCGCGGCTCATGATGCGCATTAGCTGGCGGCGCAGCTGCGGCAACAGCACGCTAAGCTCATCGAGGCGTTCGAAGGGGATTTCGCACACCGAAGTGGTCTCAAGGGCTTGTGCGGATACCGGGTAAGTTTCGGTGTCCATGCCGGACAGTCCAACCATCTCGCTCGGCAGGTGGAAACCGGTGATCTGCTCCTCGCCGGCATCCGTGACACTGAAGGTGCGTAGGGCACCGGAGCGGATGGCAAACACGGAACTGAACGGGTCACCCTGACGAAACAGTGTTTCGCCTTTCTTCAGGGGGCGTCCGCGCTTGACGATTTCGTCCAGCGATTCCATGTCCTGCCTATTCAACGAAAGCGGCAGGCAGAGGCCTGAGAGGCTGCAATCATTGCAATTAGCCTGCGGCTGCTTGTGGACCTTGATGGGCTCGGACATTGCGGGATCCTGATAAACCTTACGGTGCCGCAAGACTAACTCACGCAGGCACATTAGGCCAATCGGTACAAGGGTCGCAGTGCGGTCGTCGACTCGTGGTATTTACTCACATAGCCTGGGAAAACCGCGAGGCAGGCTGGGGCGGCAAGCGGTGGTCGAACTGCATGCAGACTGCATGCGCAACCAGCCGTCCGGCCGGCAGAATGGTCATCGCGTCTGCATTCAGTTGGATCAGCCCGTCGGCAGCCATCTGCTCCAAAGCCGGCCAGGTTTGCTCGAAATAGCTCTTGAAGCTGACCCCGAAGATGCTTTCAATCTCATCGAAACGCAGCTCGAAATTACAGAATAATGCCTGGATTGTGTAGCGCCGGATCCGGTCGTCCTCATTGCATCGCAGGCCGCGGATCGTGGCGAGCTGACCTTGTTCCAGCGACTGCTGGTAGAGAGTAATGTCGCCGTTGTTCTGGCAGTACAGATCGCCGATCTGGCTGATCGCTGAAACGCCCAGGCCGACCAGATCGCAATGCCCATGAGTCGTATAGCCATGGAAACCGTGCTGAAGTGCGCCATCCTCCTGGGCCATTGCGAGCTCATCGTCAGGCAGGGCGAAAAGATCCATACCGATATAGCGATAGCCGGCGCGAGTCAGCTGCTCCACGCTGTGTTGCAGCATTGTCAGCATTGTCAGCATTGTCAGCGTGTCCGGTCGGGTGGGTAGCTCTGCGGGGTTGATCTTTCTCTGCGCCATGTACCGTTCCGGTAGATGCGCATAGCTGGAAACTGATACGCGCTCCGGCTGCAGGGCAATCACGTCGGCCATCGTGTGAGCAAACCGCTCGGGTGTTTGCAGTGGTGAACCGTAGGTTAGATCGATCCGTATTGAACGGAACTGCAGGGTTCGGGCAGCCTCGATAACCGTCTGTGTCTGTTTCATCGTCTGCGTGCGGTTGGCTCGCTGCACATCGGGGTCAAGATCCTGCAGGCCGATATTGATGCGATTGAACCCAAGCTCCCGCAATAGCCCCATCATTGGCCAGTCCGCTTCGCGTGGATCGATATCGATGCTGAAATCGCCATGATCGTCATTCTGCAGATTGAAGTGCTTACGCAAATGACTCATTAATCTACGCAGCTCGGCATGGCCGAGTAAGGTCGGCGTGCCACCGCCGAACTGCAGTTGCTGCACAACCTGTTCCGGGCTGAGGTGGCAGCCGATCAGCTCGATTTCTTTTTCCAGTCGGGTAAGGTATGGCAATGCCCGCCCACGATCCTTGGCGATGATCTTGTCGCATTGGCAGTGAGAGCAGATGTCCGCACAAAGCGGCAGGTGGACGTACAGTGACAGCGGCCTGGCCGCTTGGCGGCTGCTGCGCAGTGCATGCAACAGGTCGAATGAGCCCAGCTTGCAGTTGAACTGAAGGGGCGTTGGATAAGCGCTACAGCGCGACCCGTCCTGATCGTAATGATGAACCAGGTCGGCATCCCAGCGAATGGCGTCGAGCATCATACGGTCTCGGGTTGACTGCGGTAACCGGATTCTAGGGCGGCTTTCGCTGTTTAGACTTGACCTGTATCAAGCGAGTCCAGAGCCTGTTGCGGCGCCCGAGACCGGCGGTACGCAGAAGGAGATTTATTCGCTGAATTATGGTCGGATTAGCTACCGTCGTTCCCGTCTTATCAACTGCAAGGAGAAACCCATGCATCCTCGTCAGCAAGAAATCGCTGCTGCGCTTAACGTTTGCGCCCCTTTCGATGGGGCAGCCGCGATACAGGCCGAGATTGATCGGCGAGTCGCCTTCATCCAGCAATGTCTGCGTGAGTCCGGTCTCAAGACGCTGGTGCTGGGAATCAGCGGGGGTGTCGATTCGACCACCGCTGGCTTGCTCGCGCAGCGTGCAGTCGAAGGCATGCGCGAAGCGGGCGAGGGCGATGACTACCGATTCATTGCTGTCCGGCTACCCTATCAGGTTCAGCATGACGAAGACGAAGCGCAGCTTGCGGTCGATTCGATCAAGCCGGACGAGTGCCATACGGTCAACATCGGTGCCGCCGTGCAAGGCTTGACGCGAGCGACCGAGGCGCTTGATGACTTGACGCCGGAAATGCGCGATTTCGTGGTCGGTAACACCAAGGCGCGGATGCGCATGGTGGCGCAGTACACCATTGCCAATGCTAGGCAGGGGCTGGTTATCGGCACCGATCATGCCGCCGAAGCGGTGATGGGGTTCTTTACCAAATTTGGCGATGGGGCTTGCGACCTGACGCCGCTGGCCGGTTTGGTCAAGCATCAGGTCCGTGAGCTGGCCGCTGCATTGGGTGCGCCTGAACAGCTGGTAAGGAAAGTCCCCACTGCCGATCTCGAAGAGCTTTCACCCGGCAAGCCGGACGAAGATGCTCATGGGGTGAGCTATCAAAATATCGATGCCTTTCTGCAAGGCCGAACGGTACCTGACGAGGCGGCTCGCATCATCATCGACACCTACGATAAGTCGGCGCACAAGCGCCAGCTGCCGAAAGAGCCCTGAGCGAAATGCAGGCGTGAACGGAAGCCGGCGTTTCGGTGGCTCTCTCGGTCAGCGGCATTTCACTGATGAACGTGCGGGGGCGCTTGCTGCAGGGACGCACCGCCGACATGGCCAGGGCCCATCAGCCATTGCTGATGAGGGCCTGGAAGCGTCCAAAGGCCAAAAAGGATCACGGTGACACCGCCGAGCATTCGCACGCCGCGTTTACGCAGCACTGCGGTAAGTCGTTCGGCAGCCAGGCCGGTTGCCAGAAGCACGGGCCAGGTGCCGATGCCGAATGCCAGCATCAACAGGGCGCTGTCCAGCGCATCGCCCTGGCTCGCCGCCCATAGCAAGGTGCTGTAGACAAGGCCGCACGGCAGCCAACCCCAGAGAGCGCCGAGCAACAAGGCTCGTGGAACATTCTTAACCGGCATCAGCCGACTGGCAAATGGTTGGATATGGCGCCAAAGGCCTCGTCCAATCGTTTCGACACGGGTCAGGCCTGCCCACCAGCCGGCTAGATACAAGCCCATACTGATCAGCAGCAGTGCGGCTAGAATCCGCAATGCCATCGCGGCAGGGCTGTTGGCAACGGCCCAACCGGCCAGTCCGATCAGCAGACCGGCAAAGGTGTAGCTCAGTACTCTTCCCAGGTTATAAGCCACGAGCAGGCGCAGGCGTTTGCCGCGTTGCGCAGCAGGAATAGCCATGGTCAGGGCACCCATCAAACCACCGCACATACCTAAACAGTGGCCTCCACCAAGCAGGCCGAGCACCAGAGCCGATATCAGCAGTGGCAACAATTCATTCACGATCGGGATTCCCTTCGTCGCGACGCTTGTCTGCCTGCTCAATGCCTGCCCGGTGCTTGGGATCTTCTTCGTCGAAAAGGATGCTATGGGCGGGGCCGTCCAGGTCATCGTACTGGCCGCTGTCGACGGCCCAGAAAAAGACCCAAATGGCCAACGCAACCAGAACCACGGCGACGGGGATCAAAATGTAAAGTGCAGCCAAAGATGCCTCCTGTAACGATGGGTCAAGGCGAGCCCGACAACGATGGGTCAAGGCGAGCCCGACTAGGCGCGCTCCTATCGTACGCCAGTCAGGACAGACTGTCGGGTCGCCGCTGACTCGGCAGTCGGCTCAGCCGCAACGCGTTCAGCACCACCAGCAGCGAACTGGCAGACATGCCCAGTGCCGCCCACAGCGGTGTTACCCAGCCGATAGCCGCGAATGGCAAGATCAAGCCGTTGTACAGACTCGCCCAGGTCAGATTTTCGATGATGATATGGCGGCTGCGGCGCGCCACGCTGAATGCCTGCACCAGGCTGTCGAGACGGTTGCTGAGCAGGACGGCGTCAGCGCTTGTCTTGGCAAGATCGGTGGCCGAACCCATGGCCACGCTGATGTCGGCAGCCGCGAGGACTGGAGCATCGTTGACGCCATCACCAAGCATCAGCACGCGCCGACCTTTGGCTTGCAGGTGCTGCAGGTGAGTTAGTTTGTCGGTTGGGGTCATGCCGCCGTGCGCATCTTCGATGCCGAGCCGCCGGGCGATTTCGCCTACCATCGGCGAACTGTCGCCGGACAACAGAACCGTTTTCCAGCCACGGGATTTGCACGCTTGCAGCAGAGCCGGCGCGTCATCACGCAAGCGGTCGTTGAGCACCAGCCACGCCAGAGGCCCCTGAGTATCGCCCAACAGCAACCATTGGCCCTCTTTGCCGGGAATCTCGGGCGCTGCGCCGGCATAGCCATTCGCTACGAAATCGGGCTGACCGATACGTAGCGTACGTTCCCCGACCGAACCTTGTAGACCCAGGCCGGGAATGCTGTTTACGGCTTCGGCTGCCCGGGGCGCTCGGCCGAACGCCCGGGCAATCGGATGCTCGGAGCGGTTTTCCAGGGCTGCGGCCAACTCCAGACAGGCATTGGCATCCAGCTCAGCCAGTGGCCGCACCTCACTCAGGGTCAGGCGACCTTCGGTCAGGGTTCCGGTCTTGTCGAAAATCACCGTGTCGATGTGAGTGAGGCCTTCCAGCACATGGCCCCGAGTGAGCAACAAGCCAAGCTTGTGCAGCGTGCCAGTGGCGGTGGTCAAGGCGGTCGGTGTAGCCAGCGACAAAGCACAGGGGCAGGTGGCCACCAGCAAGGCAAGAACGATCCAGAACGCGCGTTGCGGGTCGATCTGCCACCATACAATGCCAACCACAGCGGCAGTCAGCAGTACGATCACCAGGAACCACTGCGCGACCCGGTCGGCCAGCTCGGCCAGGCGCGGTTTGTCCGACTGGGCGCGTTCCAGCAGGCCGACAATCGCGGAAAGCCGAGTATTGTCGCCGAGCGCCTGCACCTCTACGGTCAGGGCGCCTTCGACGTTTAGGGTTCCCGCAGTGACGGCATCGCCAACGATTCGAGCCTGCGGCAGGTACTCGCCGGTGAGGACCGATTCATCGACGCTCGATTGTCCACTGAGGATACGACCATCGGCCGGGATTAGCGCGCCGGGTTGAACCAGCACTCGATCGCCGAGTTGCAACTCTCGAAGCAGAATCCGTGCAGTCTGGCCATTGTCGGCCAATTTCAGGCAAGAAGCCGGCAGCAGATTCACCAGCTGTGCGGTCGCCGCAGCGGTGCGTTCCCGCGCGCGGCGCTCGAGAAAGCGTCCGGCCAGAAGAAACAGGGCGAACATGCCCACCGCATCGAAATACAGCTCGCCCTGACCGGTGACCGTCGACCAGATACCCGCGACATAGGCGCCACCAATCGCCAGCGAAACAGAAACGTCCATGGTCAGATGGCGGGTGCGTAGATCACGCAGTGCACCTTTGAAGAAATCGGTGCAGCAATAGAAGACGATCGGCGTGGTCAGCAGCAGAGCGGTCCAGCGAAGAATGCTGTCCATGCCTGGCGAGAGGTCGATGTTGAATTCGGGCCAGGTGGCCATGGTCGCCATCATTACCTGCATCCACAGCAAGCCGGCTACGCCGAGTTGGCGCATGCTGCGTCGGTTCTCCTGAGCAAGCCGCTCCGCCGCCTGGTCAGCTTGATAGGGATGAGCGGCATAGCCGATACGACGAAGCTCGGCGAGCAATTCGCTGAGCGGCAAGGCGGCGTCATCCCAGCGCACCCGCAGGCGATGGTTGGAAAGGTTCAGGCTGGCTTCCGAAATCCCGTCGAGCCGGCGCAAATGTTTTTCGATCAACCAACCGCAAGCGGCACAGCTGATGCCTTCAATCATCAGTGAGGCATCGGCCAGCTCACCTTCATGGCGAACGAATGGCGCTTGCACGTCCTTGCGATCGTACAGCTCCAACTCTTCGGTGAGTGCCTGTGGCAGGGTATCTGGGTTGATAGATGCATCGCTGCGATGCGAATAGTAGCTTTCCAGACCGCCTTGGACGATCGCTTCTGCGACCGCCTGGCAGCCGGGACAGCATAGCGCCCGCTGCTCGTTCAGCACGCGGGCGTGATATGCACTGCCAGCAGGTACTGGCAGCCCGCAGTGGTAGCAGGGAATGGGGCTTGCCATCGTTCGATCAGTAGCTCAGATCGATCGTCTGACCGCTTGCGATTTCCTTTTCCTCGAACAGTCGCCAATCCTGGTCGCCCTCTCGGCCGAGCAGCTCAACGAAACGTCTGCCGGTGACTGGCTCCTGCATCTGTCCCTGATAGAACCCATCACCCTGGGGCTGTAGAACGATACGACGGTCGCGTTCTGGCTGCGTAGGGGAGAGCAGGTTGAGTATTACCTGTTGCGGGCGGCTCGCTCCGCTCAGTTGGAGTTCGGCGAGTCCACGTTCGTCGTTGAGGTTGAGTTGCGCCTGCATTTGCAGGCGCTCAGCGAGCTTCTCGCGTTCCAGTGACTGGTTTATACCCTTGCCCGCATCGTAATAATTGTCGGAGACCAATGAATCGGCATTGCGGATCGCAATGGTCAACATCGAGGTACCGAGGATGACCGACATCAGCAGAATGCCAATGACGAACCAGGCCCAGAACTGCTTATACCAACGGGTGTTTTCGTGCTCGGAATGGCTCATGTACTACCTGTTCAGCGAATGCTCGGGCCGATGAAGCGGCTCTCTGATTCGTCTTCAATTGCGGGGTCGTCGGCCGATCTGATGTGGAAGACGATGTCATTGGTGCTCGAGGGCAGCTGTTCCGGTGCGACCGAGAGCTCCACCGGAACGGTGACCAGCTCGCCTGCCTCAGCACGAATCTCGTTGCGCCCCTCGTATTGCAAGCCTTCCAGGCCAACGGCTTCGATGATGAAGGTTTGCTCATTTTGGGCCTTGTTCATTACCTTGAGCGTATAAACGTTCTCGATCCGTCCTTGCTCATTCTCTCGGTAGAGAACACGGTCCTTCAGAACATCGAGCTTGACCAGCGCGCGATCCGAGACGGCATAGGCGAACACGCCCATCATCGCTGCCAGCGCAACGGCATAACCGATCAGCCGCGGCCGCATCAGATGGGTTTTCTGTCCGGACAGATTGTGCTCGGTGGTATAGCTGATCAGGCCACGCGGGTAATTCATCTTGTCCATGATGGTGTCGCAGGCATCGATACAGGCGGCGCAGCCAATGCATTCAATCTGCAGGCCGTCGCGGATATCGATGCCGGTGGGGCAGACCTGCACGCACATGGTGCAGTCGATGCAATCACCGAGGCCCATCGCTTTGTAGTCGGCATCCTTTTTCCGCGGGCCACGACGCTCGCCGCGACGCGGGTCGTAGGAGACGATCAGCGTGTCCTTGTCGAACATCACACTCTGGAAACGAGCGTACGGGCACATGTAGATACAGACCTGCTCGCGCAGATAGCCGGCATTACCGTAGGTGGCGAGGGTAAAGAAGCCCACCCAGAACAACGCCCAGCCGCCCACCTGTAGCGTCACGAGATCAGGCACCAGTTCCCTGATCGGGGTGAAATAGCCGACAAAGGTAATGCCGATCGCCAGGGAAACCGCCAACCAGATGGAATGCTTGGCCGCTTTACGCAAAAACTTGTCTGCGCTCATAGGTGCCTTGTCGAGCTTCATGCGCTGGTTTCGGTCGCCCTCGGTGACCTTCTCCGCCCACATGAAGACCCAGGTAAACACGCTTTGGGGACAGGTATAGCCACACCAGACGCGCCCGGCGAAGACGGTGATGAAGAACAGCCCGAATGCGCAAATGATCAGCAGTGCCGACAGCAGGATGAAGTCCTGTGGCCAGAAGGTCGCGCCGAAGATGTAGAACTTGCGCTCTGGCAAGTCCCACCAAACCGCTTGCCGACCGTTCCAGGTCAGCCACACGGTTCCGAAATAGAGAACGAACAGCAGCGCGCCGCCGACGAGTCGCAGATTGCGAAACAGGCCGGTGAAGGCGCGGGTATAGATTTTTTCGCGAGCAGCGTAAAGGTCGGAAGACGAGGCGACCTTGGCAGGAGGGGTTACATCATGAACGGGGATTTGCTCGGACATCGAATACGTACCACTGCGGAGGGTGAGTGTCCCGGTCGATACGTGCCGGCCGGGATCTTTTGCTTACCTGCTGCGAATGGTACGCCTCGTCAGTCGAAGCACGCTGCGACCTCGGGTCGCAGCCTGGACCGATTGGATCAGTCCTCCGACTTCTGCGAGAGGCTATACACATAAGCGGCCAGCAGGTGCACCTTGTCGTTGCCAAGGATCTGCTCCTGGGCTGGCATCCGGCCATTCCGACCGTAGCGCAGGGTCTGCTGAATCTGTCCGAAACTCGAGCCGTAAAGCCAGACGTTGTCGGTCAAATTAGGCGCGCCCATGGCCTGAGTGCCTTTGCCTTCTGGACCATGGCACGCTACACAGTTGGCTGCGAAGATCTTTTGACCCTGCTCAATGTCGACGTTGATACCCTCGGGGGTATCACGTCCGGACAGGCTGCGAACGTAGCCGGCGACATTGCGGATGCCGTCTTCGCCGATCACGTCACGCCACGCAGGCATGGCTGCCTGACGACCGCCCATGATGGTGGTCTTGATGGTCTCGGGGGCGCCGCCCCACAGCCAGTCGTTGTCCGTCAGGTTGGGGAAGCCGTAGGCGCCCTTGGCGTCCGAGCCATGGCAGACGGAGCAGTTGGATGCGAACAGGCGACCGCCCATCTTCAGGGCTTGCGGATCCTGAGCGGCTTCTTCGACCGGCATCGCCGCGAACTTGGCATAAAGTGGACCGTACTGTTCGTCCGCCTTGTCCATTTCGCGCTGCCATTCCTTCACTTGGGTCCAGCCGCCTTCGTAGCCGGGCAGCATGCCCTTCCAGTTACCCAGTCCCGGATAGAGGACCAGATAGCCGAGGGCGAATATCACGGTGCCGACGAACAGCATGAACCACCAGCGCGGCAGCGGATTGTCGTATTCCTCGATGCCATCATAGGAATGGCCGACGGTTTCTTCGGTGCTTTCGTGGCGTTGTCCCTTGCGAGTCGCCAACAGCAGCCAGACCAGGGCTGCGATGGTCCCCAGACTCAGCAGGGTGATGTACCAACTCCAAAACGAGGTCATTTATTTCTTACTCCTGGAAGCTTCTTCATCACGCTTGTTGACGTCGGGCTCGTCCGCGAAGGGCAGGTTGGCCGCTTCGTCGAAGCTTTTCTTGCGCTTGCTGCTATAAGCCCAAAGGATGATGGCTATCATTGCGACGAAAACAAGAATGGTGCCCAGGCCGCGAAGAGTCCCGATATCCATGGTGCGTTACCGTTTGTTGGTGAGTGCAGTGCCGAGCACTTGCAGGTAGGTGACCAGGGCATCCATTTCGGATTTGCCTTTGACCGCTTCTTTAGCGCCGGCGATGTCTTCTTCGGTGTAAGGCACGCCAACGCTGCGCAGTGCAACCATCTTGTCGGCGGTGTCCTTGCCGTCGAGGCTGTGCTCGACCAGCCAGGGGTAGGAAGGCATCTTCGATTCCGGCACGACATTGCGCGGGTTGTAGAGGTGCGCACGA
>NZ_JAMOIE010000004.1 GCF_024448935.1 Stutzerimonas stutzeri | reverse complement strand
TGAGAAAAGGGGACAGATTTATTTATTCGGCCCTTTTTCCGTCCGCTAACTCCGTTATCTGTTTTAACCGCTGCACAAATCACCGCGAAAACCCAATGGTTCATCGCTGCCCCGTCCAGAGGTAGCCCGGACCTGGCGCGTGGAAAAGGCTCCGCCGTTTTCCACGCTACGAAACGGCGAGGCTTCGATAGGGCAGGCGGGAGCGGTGACAAGGGTGGACAACGCTTTGCTTGTCCACGCGGTCATGGCCCCGGGACGCCGCCCACCGATGCGAGGCACGCGGCGCCCCCTGTCACGCCTTGGTCCGCAGGCGGTTCACCAACAGATCGTCCCTGAGGATCTCGTCCCGGCGCGAGGTCAGTTCCTCGACATCCCAGTTCGCGCTGAGATAGCGGCCTTTGGCCCAGTCCGCCTTGCCCGAGGCCAGCCAGACGACAAAGCCGGCGGCCAGATCGGGGCTGTCGGTGAGATAGGCGTGCATTTCCTCGGGCATGTTCCGACCCAGCGCGGTGGCCACGCCGCCCGGATGGATGGCAAAGCATTTGATGCCGTCTTCGCCATGATCCAGATTGACGAATTCGCACAGGCGGTTGATCGCGTGCTTGGAGGTCTGGTAATCGGATGCCGTCGGGGCCAGCATCTGCGCACCCACCGACGACAGCAGTATCAGATGACCGCCGCTCGATCCGTCGTCGGCCCGCCTTTTCGCCGACTCGATGAGAGGGGGCATGCAGAAGCGGATCACATGATAGGCCCCTCTCACGTGCACTTCCCAGCTGTGCCACCAGCTTTCCGGATCGGATTCGCCGATCCTGGCCCAGTGGTCGAGATAGCCGGCATTCGCATCGGCCACGTCGATGCCCCCGAATTTCGCCACGCAGTCGGCAACGGCGGCTTCGACCTGGGCCGCGCTGGTGACGTCGCAGGCCGACCATCCGCATTGCGTGTTCGGGTTCGCCTGTCGGAGCATGTCTCGGGTCTCTTCGAGCGCCCGCTCTGAGCGTGCGGTCAGATAGACCGCCCGTGCGCCCGCCTCGGCGAAGGCGACAGCGGTGGCCCGGCCGATTCCCCGTGACGCCCCGGTGATGAAGATGACCTTGCCCGACGCGCTGTCTTTCAGCGCCGTGCGCGGGTCGATCGCGTCATAGCGGTCATGATGTTCGGTCAGGGGAAGGAATTGGGTCTCAAGCGATGACATTGGTGCCTCCTGTTCGGGGATCGAGGGTGATCGCCCTCGATGCCGCCTATCTGGTGTCATGGCGCCCGGCAGGGCAGACGCGTGTGCTGGATGTTGAACCTCGTCATGCAGGTGTCGTGTTGTTGAACAGCGCCGTGACCGTCAGCGGTCGAGCACGATGTGCAGCCGTTTGACCAGCGACGTGGTCAGGCCATGAAGGTCCGCGCCCGCCACGTCGTTCAGACCGATCCGGGCCGCGAGGGTTTCGGGAATCTGCCGGGCCTGCTCGCGCAACTGGCTGGCGTGCGGGGTCAATGCAATGATCACACGGCGCTCGTCCTGTCGGTCCCGACTGCGGGTGACGAGACCGCCGCGCTCCATGCGCTTGAGCAGCGGCGTGATGGTCCCGGCATCAAGATGGAGGCAATCGCGCAATTCGCCGACCGTCGCGCTTTCCCGCTCCCACAGCAGAAGCAGCACCAGGTATTGCGAATAGGTCAGCCCCAGCGGCGTCAGCAGCGGACGATACAGCCGTTGCATCAGGTTGGTCGCCGCGTAAAGGGGGAAGCAGATCTGCCGGTCGAGGCGAAGCCAGTCCCCGGCACCGCTCGCGTGCCGGGTGTCGCTCATCGCGTCCTCACGCTCAGCGCCACATCGACATTGCCGCGCGTCGCGTTGGAATACGGGCAAACTTCATGTGCCTGCGCGACCAACGCCTCCGCTGTCGGCTGGTCAACGCCGGCAAGCGTGACCTCCAGCGCGACCGTAAGCGCGAATCCGCCGTTTCCGTTGGGTTCCAGGCCGACGGTGGCCGCCACCTCGACATCGTCATCCTTGATCTTCTGTTCCTTATTGCGGGTGACGTGGATCACCGCATTGCCGAAGCAGGCGGCATAACCGGCGGCAAAGAGCTGCTCGGGATTGGTCGCGCCACCCTTGCCACCCAGGCTACCCGGCATCGCAAGCCCAAGGTCCAGAAGCCCGTCGTCGCTTTTGACCGTGCCATTGCGCCCGCCGACCGCGTTGACCGTAGTGGAATATAAAGTGCTCATGTTCTGACTCCGATAATGTTAATGGCAACCCACTATATGGCTATCCATATAATTGTGCAACAGGCACCGCCGTCCACATCGTTTCATGTCGATCTCGCTGCGGTGAGTTGGGATTTCGCAAGGGCCTTCGCCAACTATCTGTTCAGCTAGCGGAGCGGGGCCGAGGCTCTGCTCCGCAACCCTGACTAGCCCTCGGGGCGATCCTGGTCGTTGCGCTTCAACGCATCTTCATCGCTGACCGCATCGGCCATGCCCGGCGGGACGTTGTAGGCGCCGCCTGGGACGTCGTCACGATCACCGCCAGCGGCTTCGCCATTGCTGGTCCTGTCCGCCTGGTCGATGCGCTCATCGTTGCGATCGTTGATCGTTTCCAGGTTTTCCTTGCCGCGTTCGGATTGATTCATGGGACCTCCGTCTGGTTGCTCGTTCGGACACCGCTCGGCACCTCTACTCGGCATCTCTATAGGTTAGGAAGACGCGCGATCGCAGAAGTTGCATGCAAATCTGCCGAGATGGCCGGCCATTCGGCAGGCGCGCTGAACTAATCCGGTACAGCGACGGCCAAAAAATCATCTGGGGGTTTCCCCACTGCCACCGTGTGAATCTATGCAACTGACTCGAAGCCTGCCCGTCGATACCACGCCTGTGACCTGTGAGGTGGCAGCGCCTTCCAGGGCACTTTACTTCGCCCTGCTCGACGCCCCCGATGACGCAGCCGTGCGCAATCGCGCCGCTGACTACCTCAATGCACAGCTGGACGAAGCCTCAGCGCTGCCCTGCGACCTGCCGCACGACCCAGCCGGGCTCGGGGCTTGTCTGGACGCACACACGGCAAAGGTCGGCGGGCAGTATCAGGCCTACCTCGACGAACGCCGCGCCGGCGGGCCACGTCGCTACTTCACCAGCAAGGCTCATGCGCTGCATTTCCTGCGCGCTGTAGCGCCGACCAAACTGGTCGATGGCGCCTGGCTCTATGGCCTGCTGCAGCGCTGGGACGATGCGCGCTTCACGTCGCTGATCCAGACCTATCTCGAGGAGCTGGGCGAAGGTCAGCCGGAAAAGAACCACGTGGTGCTTTATCGCAAGCTGCTCGCCAGCCAGGGCTGTGACGACTGGCAGACGCTGGATGACGACAACTTCGTCCAAGGAGCCATCCAGCTGGCGCTGGCCGAGCACGCCGAGCAGTTCCTGCCGGAGGTGATCGGTTTCAACCTCGGCTACGAACAGCTCCCGCTGCACCTCTTGATCAGCGCCTACGAGCTCTCCGAGCTGGGCGTCGACCCCTATTACTTCACCTTGCACGTGACGGTCGACAACGCCGACAACGGCCATGCGAAGAAGGCCATTCAAGGCTTGCTTGCAGCCTGGCCGCAGGTGGGCGACGGCGAAGCATTCTACCGACGAGTCATGAACGGCTATCGCCTGAATGAGCTGGGGGCGAGCACGCTTTCGGTGATTGGCGGTTTCGAGCCCGAGCAGGAAGTGCTGCGCGTGCTGGAGAAAAAGGCCGGCGTCGGCCAGTTCGTGCATTCGGACTACTGCCGCTTCGATGGGCGTACCGTGAACCAATGGCTGGCCGAGCCGGAACAGATCCCGCAATTCATCGAGACGCTGCAGCGCCGCAGCTGGATCAAGCGTCACCAAGACCCACAGCACAGCCGGTTCTGGCAGCTGATTACCGGCGAACAGGCCCCGATGTTCGGCGTGTTCAGCGCCCACGAGCAGCAACTGATTCACGACTGGATCGCTGGCGACTGGCTGGCCGAGCAGGCGCCCACCCGTGGCAAGCCGCAGCCGTCGCTTGCACAACGCCAAGTGCCGTTCAGCAGCCGTCGACGGTCGTCTACCGAGCGGCCGGCAAAGCCGGCGCTGGTGCAGCAGGGCCAGCCCGTCAGCGACTTCGATCAGGAAACCTTGCTGCTCGAACAGCAACTGACACAGCTGCCCACGCGTGAAGCACGCATGCGCCACCTCCTGCCGCTGTTGGCACCGACGCGCCATCACAGCGCGGCCGGACTGCTGGCCACCCGCATCTTCACCGGATTGTTCAACTGAGGCGAACTCGCCAGGGAATCTGACATGACCACGGAAACTGCCCAGGACCGCGCGCTGCTGCACCTGGCCCAGGCATTGCGCGAGCGCGGTTATCACTTCATCACCCCCACGCCGCTGACGCACGAGCGGGTCAACGCGCGGGTGGAAAACCAGCTGGCTAGAGATCTGGAAGGTGTGTTCGGCTGGAGCCGGCCGTTCCAGCATGAACTGCTGCCGCCGGCAACTTTCAGCCTGATGGATCAAGCCGGCGTGCTTGCCCCCAGCGACTCACGCTGGCGCAGTCGGGTGCGGCTGTCGAGTCTCGACGGCCAGCTGTTCGTGCATTCGGCTTACCCCACCGATGCACCAGACGCGGTGTTCTTCGGCCCGGACACCTACCGTTTCGCCCATGCCATCCAGGCGCACCTGAACAATCATCCAGGCCATATCGGCCGCGTCGTGGATGTTGGCTGCGGCTCCGGTGCCGGCGCCGTCCTCACCGCGCTGGCGCGGCCACAGGCTGAAGTACTGGCCGTGGATATCAATCCGTCGGCGCTGCGCCTGACGCGCATCAACGCGGCCTTGGCGGGCGCTGACAACCTGGCGGCTCGACACAGCGATCTGCTAAACGGTGTCGAGGGCGAATTCGATTTGATCCTGGCCAACCCGCCCTATCTGGTCGATCCGGGCGAGCGCGCCTACCGCCACGGCGGCGGTCCGCTGGGCGCCGGGTTGTCGCTGGCGATCTTCGACAACGCGCTGGAACGTCTGGCCCCATGCGGCACACTGCTGCTCTACACCGGGGTGGCGATGGTGAGCAACCAGGACCCTTTTCTCCGCGAAGTCAGCCAGCGCCTGGAAGGACGCGGGCTGCAATGGAGCTATCGTGAAGTGGACCCGGATGTATTCGGCGAGGAATTGCTCGATGGTGCCTATATCCAGTGCGACCGCATCGCCGCGGTGGTGCTGGAAGTAACCCGGCCGTCAGCGTGATCGACGCGGCGCATTGTATGGGTTGATGGGTTGCACCCATCCTACGCGGCGCCGACTGCTGGACAGGAAGCCCGTCACCCCACTGCCCACTGCCGTCCGTAGACGGGTGAAACCCAATTCAACCCCAAGCAGACGCTGGAGGCTACACGGGCAACAGAACCAGGCATGCCGACAAGGTCAGCAGCGAGCCCAGCGTGGAATACAGCACCACGCGCGACACCCGCGAGGCCTCGCGGCCATAGAACTCGGCGAGCATATAGGGCCCGGTACCGGTGGGCAGCGCGCTCAGCAGCAGCGCCGAGTAGGCCCAGAGCGCGGGCAACTCGAACACCTGAAAAGCCAGATACCAGGTGATCAGCGGCTGCACCACCAGCTTCAGCGTGACCAGCGGCCAGACACCGCTCACCGTGCCACCCGGCTGCGGTTGCGCCAGGAACAACCCCAGCGAAACCAACGCGCAGGGCGCCGCCGCCGCGCCCAGCAACGTCAGCAGCGTCGCCACCGGCACCGGCAGCTCCAACCCGCTCGCCGCCCATAACCCACCCAGCAGGGGCGCCACCACCAGCGGATTACGCAGCAGCGCGACACTGACCTTTCGCAACGTCTGGTTGAAGCCCTGCCCGGCGTGCAATCCGGTTTCCACGCAGGCCAGGGCAATGGCGAACAGCACACAGACGACGATGATCGACGCCACCATGGCCGGCTGCAGCGCTTCGTCGCCGAGCACCAACATGCACAGCGGAATGCCGATGTAGCCAGTATTGGCATAGGACGCGCCCAGCGCATCGAGACTGGCGTCGGCCAGCGGCTGCTTTTGCAACAGTCGATAACCCAGCGTGAAGCCGAAGACACCGAGGCAGCCCACCGAGAACGCCGTGATGAAGCCTGGCTGCCAAAGCTGCTGCCAAGTGGAATTGGCGACGACGCTGAACAGCAGCGCTGGCAACCCCAGCCAGACCACGAAACGGTTCAGCTCGGAGGCGCCGGTCGGCCCCATGCGTCCGGTACGGCGACAGATGAAACCCAGCAGGATCAGCGCGAAAACCGGCAGGACGACATTGACGACGGCGGACATGGATTCTCATCGGCAGGCTCGCCGGCAGCAGGCTGGCGGCGCGGGAACGGCGGTGGCCGGAACGAGCCGGCGGCAAACCTTAGCAGAAAAATCGGCTATTCGCGGGTTGCCGCAAGCCCTGGGGACGAATCGAATCCCGGTGAAATGAGCGATTCCGAACGCAGCTCGCAGGATGGGCCCAACCCATCAACCATGCGCGCAGCCGTAGGATGGGTGCAACCCATCGACCACGCGCGAAGGGCTCCGCCGATCCTACGTTCTGACCATTCCAGCGCCGCACTTAGCACCCAACCTCAATGCAACATCGTCGACGGACTGTACCCATTCGGCTCGGCACGCCCTGCGGCAAACTCCGCCTCGATTCGACCACGCATGGCCTCAACCCCCTGCGGGAAGCCACTGCGGTCGCTGTAATCCCATTCCGTCACCAGCTGGCCTTCGCTCGCCAACCCTTTTGCACAGGAGATGTCCAGCGCAGTGATGCCGGCCACAGCGCCCGCCGCAATGGCTGCGTTGGCCTGCTCGGTGCCGTTCTCGATGCTCAAGCCCAGGCCGACAAGGTCCAGGGCATCGCCGCCGATGCGACCGTAGATCCAAGGCCTGGGATCGTCACTCAGCAACAGGCCGATACCGGCGGCCACTTCACGGGCACCGCAGGCGCGGATCAGCCCCTCGTGGTCGGGCACGCCGAGAAAGCGCGCCAGCTTGCCGGGCATGGTCAACTGCACAATGCCCAGGCCGATACTGAACCAGCCAAGGCCACGGGCCAGCGTCCGGGCGGAATGGTTGGGGCGGGTAACGCGGTGTGGAACGCTCATGAAAACCTCCTCTTTACAGCCGCTTCTCGAAACACGGCACTGGCAAGCCCTGGGAAACGTAGCCCGCGCAGGACAGGCAAGGCAGACAGCAAAGACAACGGCGCTTGTAAATCAGCGTCTGACCGGGCGGGTCGCCCGCCTGCCTTCGACGCAGCATGACCAAGCGCAGTCGTTTTCACAGGGTCTGGCTCAGGGTTTGAGAACCACCTTGATGCAACCGTCGTGCTTGTCGCGAAAGGTCTTGTACATCTCCGGCCCCTGCTCGAGGCTGACGCTGTGGGTGATGACGAAGCTGGGGTCGATCTCGCCTTCCTGGATGCGCCTGAGCAGATCGTCGGTCCAGCGGTTGACGTGGGTCTGGCCCATGCGGAAGGTCAGCCCCTTGTTCATCGCCGCGCCGAACGGGATCTTGTCGATCAGCCCGCCATAGACGCCGGGAATGGAAATGATCCCGGCCGGGCGGCAGACATAGATCATCTCGCGCAGGACATGGGGACGGTCGGTTTCCATCATCAGTGCCTGCTTGGCGCGGTCGTACATGGAGTCAATGGAACGCGCGGCATGCGCCTCCATGCCCACCGAGTCGATGCACTTTTCCGGGCCCTTGCCACGGGTCAGCTCCTTGAGTCGTTCGAGCACGCTTTCTTCATCGAAATTGATGGTAATGGCGCCGCCGGCACGCGCCATGGACAGCCGCTCGGGCACGTTGTCGATGCAGATGACCTGCTCGGCACCCATCATGATCGCGCTGCGGATGGCGAACTGGCCGACCGGACCTGCACCCCAGACGGTCACCGTGTCGGTGGGCTGGATGTCACATTGCGCCGCGGCCTGCCAGCCGGTGGGCAGGATGTCGCCGAGGAACAGCACCTGTTCGTCCGTCAGGCCATCAGGGATCACCACCGGGCCGACGTCGGCATAGGGCACACGGACGAACTCGGCCTGGCCGCCGGCATAGCCACCGGTGAGGTGGGTGTAGCCATAGAGGCCGGCGGGGGTGTGGCCGAAGACCTTGTCGGCCATGTCCTTGTTGCGGTTGGTGCGCTCGCAGACGGAGAAATTGCCGCGCCGGCACTGATCGCACTCACCGCAGACGATGGTGA
The DNA here is from genome assembly GCF_024448935.1 of Stutzerimonas stutzeri. Classification (GTDB taxonomy): domain Bacteria; phylum Pseudomonadota; class Gammaproteobacteria; order Pseudomonadales; family Pseudomonadaceae; genus Stutzerimonas; species Stutzerimonas stutzeri_AO. The sequence goes on along the minus strand of NZ_JAMOIE010000004.1, from coordinate 107,944 downwards.
AGGGCACCACCACGCGATCGCCGACCTTGAGCTTCTTGTTCGCCGAACCGACTTCCATCACCTCGCCCATGAACTCGTGGCCCAGGATGTCGCCGTGCTGCATGCCGGGCATGAAGCCATCATACAGGTGCAGGTCGGAGCCACAGATGGCACAGGACGATACCTTGATGATGGCATCACGGGGATCTTCTATCGACGGATCGGGTACGTGGTTGTCGCAGCGAATGTCGTGCTTACCGTGCCAGCGAAGGGCTCTCATTGGAAATCTCCTGCTTCGGTGTTCGAAAACGCCGCCGTGGTGGTTCTTCCTGATCTCTGCGCCGCGCTGCGGCAGCTGCTCCTGACCCGCCCGCTGCCATGCGGCAGGGTGTACGGCGTGCGTGCTATCAGATTTTTAGTGTTCGCGACCGCTGCAGAGTTGCAAGAAACGATGCCGTTGGGGCGGAATCACCGACGGGCTGTCGTGTGGACGCGGCCAGGGCTCATGAACCGCACGGCGCCCGCAGCGTCTTCTCGCAACCCAGACAAAGCTGCTCGCACCCCGCATAACCCTGCAGGGCGAATTCATTCGCCCCTGTTCCCCGCGAACTCCCCGCAAACACCGCGTGGCGAACAAGTTCGCCCCTACATTAGCGACACTGCGACAACCGCTTCGTGGCCCACGAGGCCGAGCTTGCGCCACTCGCTCCAACAACTACACCCGCGGCCGGGCCGTTGCGGCTCAACCCTTGCCCGGGCGCACAGAGGCGTAACCGTTACGATAACTCGGATACTGCGGCGTCCAGCCAAGCGCCCGCGCTCGGGCGTTGCTGCACCGTTTGCTACCAGCACGGCGGGTCATGGTCTGCTCGGCCCATTGGGTCACGCCGAGTCGCTCGCGCAACCAGTCCACCACTTCATGCAACGGCGCAGGGTCATCGTCGACGCCCAGGTAGCAATCTTCCAGAGCGCCACCGGCCAGATCGGTCTGCAGCAGGCACGCCAATAGGGAAGCGGCATCATCGCGATGGATGCGGTTGCTGTATTGCGGCGGATCGCGCTCCACCCGCAGACCCGAGCGCACCTGGTTCTGCATCCATGGCCGCACCGGATCATACAACCCCGCCATGCGCACCCGCGTCGCTGGAAAGCCGCACTCAAGCGCCAGCTGTTCGGCCTCGAGCATCACCTGCCCGGTGTAGCCGGTAGGCTCGGTGGCCGAGGTTTCATCGATCCACTCTCCGCCGTTCTGCGCGTAGACAGCAGTACTGGAAACAAAGAAAACGCGCTGCGGGCGTTGCCCCCGCTGCTCCAGCCAGCCAAACGCATTGCGCAGGCCCTCCACGTAGGACTGCCGATAACCGGGCTCGTCGTGCTGGCTGGCCGAGGCGGCATACACGAGGTAGTCCAGCTTGCCATTGGGCCAGCCACGCGGCACCTCGCTCGAGGCGAGGTCGCCACGTACCGGAAGGATCGGTACCGGCAGGCTCGCCGCCTGACGTCGCAGGCCATACACCGTCCAACCCGCGCGGCTCAGCTGCAGGCCGAGGCGAATACCGACATCGCCGCAGCCGGCGATCATTACAGAAGGTCGAGTTGCCATGGCGGTTGCTCCATAACCGATGCGGACCACCGATTCGGCCCGCCTTTTCCAAGTGTACTGCTGTCAGCAGCATTTCCGCTGATCACATAACAAGGGAACGGCTGCTGGCCAGTTGGTTCGAACACGAGCAAAGGCTATGCTAGCCCGCACTCTGATGGAACAACCCTATGACTCTGACCGAACTGCGCTATATCGTCACGCTCGCCCAGGAATCACACTTCGGCCGCGCCGCCGAACGTTGCCATGTCAGCCAGCCCACCCTCTCGGTGGGTGTGAAAAAGCTCGAGGACGAACTCGGCGTGCTGATCTTCGAGCGGACCAAGAGCGCGGTACGGCTGACACCGGTCGGTGAAGGCATCGTCACCCAGGCACAAAAAGTACTGGAACAGGCACAGAGCATTCGCGAGCTGGCCCAGGTCGGCAAGAATCAGCTGACCGCCCCGCTCAAGGTGGGCGCCATCTATACGGTCGGCCCCTACCTGTTTCCGCACTTGATCCCGCAGCTGCATCGCGTGGCGCCGGGCATGTCGCTGTACATCGAAGAGAATTTCACCCACATCCTGCGCGACAAGCTGCGCACCGGCGAGCTGGACGCCATCATTATCGCGCTGCCTTTCCAGGAAGCCGACGTGCTGACCCTGCCGCTGTATGACGAGCCGTTCTATGTGCTGATGCCGGCCGGGCATCCATGGGCGAAGCGGGAAACCATCGACAGCGAGATGCTCAATGACAAGAGCCTGCTGCTCCTGGGTGAGGGTCATTGCTTCCGCGATCAGGTGCTCGAAGCCTGCCCGACCACCCGCAAGGGCGAGGCCCCAAGCCACACCACGGTGGAATCGTCTTCACTGGAAACCATCCGCCACATGGTCGCTTCCGGCCTTGGCGTGTCGATCCTGCCGCTGTCGGCGGTCGACAGCCATCACTACTCGGCCGGTGTGCTGGACATCCGGCCGCTGACGGCACCCGTGCCGTTCCGCACCGTGGCCATCGCCTGGCGTGCCAGCTTCCCACGGCCGAAGGCCATCGAAGTGCTGGCCGACTCCATCCGCCTGTGCTCGGTGGCAAAACCGCCCGCCGACAAAGCCTGACGTCATGAGCGAGCTGGCGGCGGTCCCGGTGACGGCGTTGAAGGGCGTCGGCGCGGCGCTGGCGGCAAAGCTCGCCAAGGTCGGCCTGGAAACCCTGCAGGACCTGCTGTTCCACCTGCCACTGCGCTACCAGGACCGTACCCGCATCGTGCCAATCGGCGCCCTGCGGCCGGGCCAGGATGCGGTCATCGAAGGCACCGTCACCGGCGCCGAGGTGGTGATGGGCCGGCGCCGCAGTCTGCTGGTGCGCCTGCATGACGGCAGCGGTAGCCTCAGCCTGCGCTTCTACCACTTCAGCCAGGCGCAGAAGGAAGCCCTCAAGCGTGGCACCCAGGTACGCTGCTACGGCGAAGCGCGACCGGGCGCCTCGGGACTGGAGATCTACCATCCCGAATACCGCGCGCTCAACGACAACGAAGCGGTGGCCGTCGAGCAGACACTGACGCCGATCTATCCGACCACCGAAGGCCTGACCCAGCAGCGCCTGCGCCAACTGACCGCGCAAGCCCTGGCACGACTCGGCCCGCACAGCCTGCCCGACTGGTTGCCCGACGAGCTGACCCGCGACTACCGATTGGTCAAGCTGGACGAAGCGATCCGCTACCTGCACCGCCCGCCGCCGGATGCCGATCTGGAAGAACTCGCCGAGGGCCGCCACTGGGCCCAGCACCGCCTGGCCTTCGAGGAACTGCTGACCCACCAGCTTTCGATGCAACGCCTGCGCGAAAGCAGCCGCGCCCAGCACGCACCGCCCTTGCCGGCTGCCCGCGACCTGCCGCAGCGTTACCTGCAGAATCTGGGTTTCCAGCCCACCGGCGCTCAGCAGCGAGTCGGCGCCGAGATCGCCTACGACCTCGCCCAGAACGAGCCGATGCTGCGCCTGGTGCAGGGCGACGTCGGTGCCGGCAAGACGGTGGTCGCCGCGCTCGCCGCCCTGCAGGCACTGGAAGCCGGCTATCAGGTGGCGCTGATGGCGCCGACCGAGATCCTCGCCGAGCAGCACTTCACCACCTTCTGCAATTGGCTGGAGCCGCTGGGCATCGAGGTCGTCTGGCTGGCCGGCAAGCTCAAGGGCAAGGCGCGAGCCACCGCACTGGAACGCATCGCCTCAGGCTGCCCGATGGTGGTCGGCACCCACGCACTGTTTCAGGATGAAGTTCGCTTCAGCAGGCTCGCCCTGGTGATCATCGACGAGCAACACCGCTTCGGCGTGCAGCAGCGCCTGGCGCTGCGGCGCAAGGGCGTCGAGGGACGGCTCTGCCCCCATCAGCTGATCATGACCGCCACGCCGATCCCGCGGACCCTGGCGATGAGCGCCTACGCCGACCTGGACACCTCGATCCTCGACGAGCTGCCGCCCGGCCGCACCCCGGTCAATACGGTACTGGTGGCCGACAGCCGCCGCCTGGAGGTCATCGAGCGGGTGCGCTCGGCCTGTAACCAAGGCCGTCAGGCCTACTGGGTCTGCACCCTGATCGAGGAGTCCGAGGAGCTGACCTGCCAGGCGGCGGAAACCACCTTCGCAGACCTCTCCGCCGCGCTTGGCGGGCTCAACGTCGGGCTCATCCACGGCCGCATGAAGCCCGCTGAAAAAGCCGCGGTGATGGCCCAGTTCAAGGAAGGCCGGCTGCAACTGCTGGTGGCGACTACCGTGATCGAAGTGGGGGTCGATGTGCCAAACGCCAGCCTGATGATCATCGAAAACCCTGAACGCCTCGGCCTGGCCCAGTTGCACCAGCTGCGCGGGCGGGTCGGTCGCGGCAGTGCCGCCAGCCATTGCGTGCTGCTCTATCACCCGCCCCTCTCGCAGATTGGCCGTGAGCGGCTGGGGATCATGCGCGCAACCTGCGATGGCTTCATCATCGCGGAAAAGGATCTGGAACTGCGCGGCCCGGGCGAAATGCTCGGCACCCGGCAGACCGGCCTGCTGCAGTTCAAGGTCGCCGATCTGATGCGCGATGCCGATCTGCTGCCTGCCGTACGCGATGCAGCGCACGCGCTCCTGGAACGCTGGCCGCAGCACGTAAGCCCCTTGCTAGAGCGCTGGCTGCGCCACGGCCAGCAATACGGGCAGGTTTGACGCTCGTCGGTAGACCCTAACCGCATTAGGGTCTGTTCCCGTTTCGTGCGCGGCTTGCGACGAAACGGGAACAGACCCTCAAACCCTGAGGCTATACTGCGCCGATCGGGAATAAAGACGGACTTTCAATGAATTCGGCTGCTGAAACCAAAAACAACATTGCGCTCCCACCCATGATCGCTCAACTGCTGGACAAGCTGGCGCTGCCTTACCGCGCCTGCGAGGACCGACCGGACCTTGATCCGGCCCGGCGCGTGCAGGCCATTCTGGTCGACGATGCCATCGGCGCGCTGCTGGTGCTCTATCCCAGCGACCATTTGCTCGACCTGCCACGTCTGGCTGAACTGACCGGGCGCCAGTTGGTGGCGGTTAAACCCGAGCGGCTGACTCGAATGTTGTCCAAGCATGACCTGAAGGTTCTGCCCGGCCTGCCGCCGCTGACCACCTCGCCCTGCCTGTACGAGGACAGGCTGTTGCAACAGCCGCTGCTGTTCGTCGACAGCGGGCAGCCCGGCCTGCTGCTGGAAATGGCCAGCCCGGATTTCAAGCAGCTGCTCAGCACAGCCAGCGCCGGTCAGTTCGCCGTTCCGTTAAGCACCATCCAGCCGAACCTCGACCGTCCCGAAGAGGACCGCGCGGACATTACCAAGGCGGTGCAAAGCTTCACCGCCCGGCGCATTCAGAAGCGGCTGGAGGAAACCATCGAGATTCCGCCGCTGGCGCAGACGGCGCAGAAAATCATCAAGCTACGTGTCGACCCTGACGCCACGGTGGACGATATCACCGGCGTGGTCGAAACCGACCCGGCGCTGGCGGCACAAGTGGTCAGCTGGGCCGCTTCGCCCTATTACGCCGCGCCCGGCAAGATCCGCTCGGTGGAAGATGCCATCGTGCGGGTGCTCGGTTTCGACCTGGTGATCAACCTGGCGCTGGGCCTGGCGCTGGGCAAGAGCCTGAGCCTGCCCAAGGATCAGCCGCAGCAGGCCACGCCATACTGGCAGCAGTCGATCTATACCGCGGCGGTGATCGAGGGGCTGAACCGCGCCATGCCGCGAATCCAGCGGCCCGAGGCGGGCATCAGCTATCTCGCCGGATTACTGCACAACTTCGGCTATCTGGTGCTCGCGCATGTCTTTCCACCGCATTTTTCGCTGATCTGTCGACACCTGGAGGTCAACCCGCATCTGAGTCACGGCGTGATCGAACAGCACCTGCTGGGCATTACCCGTGAGCAGATCGGTGCCTGGCTGGTGCGCTACTGGGGCATGCCCGACGAGCTGTCGACGGCACTGCGCTTCCAGCATGACCCGCACTATCAGGGCGAGCATGCCGGGCACGCCAACCTGGTCTGCCTGGCGGTCCGCCTGCTGCGTAACCGCGGCATCGGCTCCGGCCCCCGTAGCGAGATCCCGCAGGGCCTCTTCGATCGCCTCGGACTGAGCCGTGAGAAGGCCAACGAGGCGTTGAACAAGGTGCTCGAGGCCGAAGCCGCGCTACGCGCCCTGGCGATGCAGGTTCAGCGGGCGCCGTGAGCCTCGGCCAGCAGCGCCTGCGCGGCGCTGCCGGCAACCGAGCCCTGCCCGCGTCCGGTGTGCAACGGTCTAGCCCTGCGCACGGAAACTTACGCGTGCATCGACCAGACCCTCTCCGACCTGACTGATGCTCACCTCGGCGAGGCTTGCACCCGCGGCCTGGAGGTCGTCGAACCAGCGCAGCAGCGTTCCATAGGATGCACCGGGGAGCGTTACCTGCAGGCTGCCGTCATTGCCGAAATCGAAGCTCTCGATGATCAGTCCGCTCTGCTGCGCACGCTGCGTTACCAGCCCCTGCAACTGATCCGGTGCCAGCGAAACCGGGTTGCTGCGTGACAGCTGTCGTGCCAACTCGGTGTTCTGCTCGAGATAGGCATGCAGCTCACGCGCCTGCTGGAAATGCGCTTGCGCGTCCCGCACGCGCTGCTGCGCCGGCGCCCAGAGCAGAAGGTAGAACAGCAGCACCAGCAAAAAGCCACCGAGCAAGGTAAGCGCCAGGCGTTCGCGGGGTTGCAGCCGTTGCCAGCGCAGCCACAGGGGCGACTCGGCCAGGCGCACGCGCAACTGCTGGCTCAAATTCATCCTCGGCCTCCGATCACCACACGCGCGCTGACGGCATCGCCGTCACGACTGGCCGAGCCCAACTGGACGCTCTCCCCGGTTTGCCCGAGTCGCTGTCGCAGCTGCTCGAGCGCAGCGAAATCGCTGGCGCGCACCTGCAGGGCGAGATCACCTCGGGCCTGGTTGAAATCAAGCTGCCCGACCGACACCGGAATGCCCTCGGCCAATGCCAGCGCCACTTCATTCAACAAGCGCATGAACTCTGCCGAAGCACCGGCGTTCTGGCTGATATGGTCGTCGAACTGAGCGCGCAGATTGACGATGCGTCGGTCTTCGGGAAACAGCTCGGTGTAGAGCGCCCGACTTGCCTCTGCATAGTGCTCGGCCTGGTTTTCCAGCGTCCAGGCCTGGACCAGGTTGAATACCAGTTGCACCGCCAACACCAGCGCCAGCACGCTCATGACCGGCTTCCATTGACCCAGCCCGCTACCCGCGGCGTGAATGGCGAAATCGCCCTGCGCCAGATTGAGCGCAGCCGCGCGACCCGAGGCCAGGAAACGATAGGGATCGTCCAGCTGCCGGTAGTCGTCCAGCGGCGAGGGTGCTGCTTCCAGCGTGCCATGTCCGTGATGCGGCACAGGGCACTGCCCAGCCAGGTGCGGCCACTGCGCACTGTCGAAGGCCAGCCGCGCTTCCGGCTTGCCCCCGAGCAGCGCGCGACCGTCGATGAACAGCAGCTGTGTACCGTCGCGCGGCAGCAAGTCGGCATCGACATGAATCGCGACGATGGTCAGGCCGAGCGCCTGGAGATCCTCCAGCCAGTCGGCCAGCAGCTGCCGGCGAATGGCGATGACCCGACGCCGCCCGTCTTCCAGCGCATCGCCATGGGTCAGGTGCAGGTCATCGACGTTTTCGGCGAGCAGGTCTTCCACGGCATAGGCCAGTGCCTGATTGACCCAGCGCGCCTTGCGGGTCGGCAGGTTGACCGCGAACGCGCTGCAGACTTCAGCCGGCAGCACCAGGGTCACGGCCGCCGCTGCCCGCTCGGTGACGTTCGCCAATGGCATCCAGCCATCATCACCTTCACCCGGCAGCCAGTAGACCCGGGTATCGCTGTCGATCCGGGAACCGCAGTCAGCGGGCAGAAACAGGCAGTCCATCGGCTATCGATCTCCGTCATGGGTTGCTCGGGGCAGCCGTGGCGGCTGTCCCAGGTTGCGCTGCAGCACGCGAACATCGCCGTCGTCCTCACGCCGCAGCTGACTCACCAGTGCCAGGCGGCGGTCCGCCAGGCGCACCTCGCTGATGGCCTGGAAGAATTGACTGGTCACCGCGATGTTGGTGCGTTGAAGTTGGACACCGCTGAGCGCTGGTTGCGCCATGAAACTGGCCGTGTCACGGAACGGGGCGGATTGTCGTGCCTTCACCAGCGCTTCGGCAGCGCTGGGGCTGAGGCTGTCGGCAAGGCTCGACAGCACCATGGCACTGGCCGTGTTGACGTTCAGCGGTGTATCCGCTGGCAGCACACTGACATAGGGCGCCAGACGCTGAAAGTCTTCATCGCGCATACCGAGCAGCAGGCGCAGTTCGGAGAGGTCCTCCAGCCGTCTGCCCGCGGTGCGATACGGCGGATCAAGCAGCAGGTAGGCGTTGTCCTCCGCGCCCAGTTCGCCGCCGGGTTGCTGATCGCTGTCGATCCAGTCCACCAGCCGCTCGGCATAAGGCTCGGTGATCTGCAGGCGCAGCAGCAGCCGGCGAAACTGAGCGAGCGCTGCCGCGTTGGGCTGTTGTTCCTGCACCAGGCTGTTGAGATTGAAACGCCCGGCCAGGTCCTCGATTCGTACCTGGACCTGCCCCTGACCCTCGTCGAGATCGTACGCCGGTTGCGGCAGCGCCCAGGGTTCGAGCAGATGATCCACCGCCGGTTGTCCTGTGCCCTGGCCGGAAAGCTGCAGATCACGGCGCAGCATGCTTTGCGCCAGCGCCTCCCCACCCAGCGCGTAGTGCCAGGCCTGGCGCGCCTGCAGCTGGTTGCCGGTACCTCGGATCGACAGCTGCTGACGCGCAATCATCCCGGCGCAAATCACCGTAACGATGGCGACCACCAGCAGCACGGTGATGAGCGCGACGCCGCGCTGGGCCTTCATTGCATCTCTCCCACGCCGCCGGGCTCCGGTACGCCCTGGGAGTCGGGCTGGATGAATTGCGCAGCCGGCGTCGGGCCATCCGGCAACCGCAGCAGGCGGGTGATGGTGCCGTAACGCTGATGGTCAATGGAGACCTCCACGGCGAGCGGCAGCCGCCGCGCTTGTTCAGCCGGGTCACCGCGACCGAATTCGAACGGCGGCCATTCCTCGTGCCAGGTGTTCTCCGCATTCAGATAGCGCAGCCGCAGCGCCAACACATTGTCGAGCACAGGCTGCACCCGTGGCTCGCTGTCCACGTCGCGATCGAGCACCACCCAATAGACCCGCTCCAGCGTGTCGCCAACCAGCCGCCAGCGCACCCGTTGCAGGTTGGCCCGGCGCATACCGGTGGGGTTTCGCCAGCCGCTGCGGGTCAGCTCCAGCGACACGCCGTCCGCGGCACCGGCCATCTGGCCGATAAACGCGTTCTGCTCATCCCCATAGCCATCGCGCACGGGTCGTGGCATGGCCTGGATGAGGTCGCGTTCCAGACTCCACATCGCGCGTCCGAGTTCGCGCAGCTGCACTTCCTGCGCCCGCACCACCTCATCACTGCGCATCACCGCTTCGAGCATGCGGTAGGTGGCCAGGCCCAACAGCGCGAACAGGGCGATGGCGATCAGCAGCTCAAGCAGCGTGAAGCCTGCGGCGGTGCGAGCTGTGCGGATCGTCATGGATCAACGCCAACGAAACCGGTGAGGCTGGTCACCGCGCGCTCTTCGATAGAGCCGGCCCCGACACCCCGCCGCTGTTCGGCGGCCGCGACCCAGACGCGAATGCGCAGCAAACCGGGCGTGCCGCTGGTTTCCACTTCGCTCAGGGTCTGCCACTGGCGCCCAGCGAATTCCAGGCGGGTATCTTCGCGGCCAACGCTCGGGGCCGGTTGTTGCAGCTGCAGCTCGGTGAGGCGGTTGTCGGCGATCCAGCCGGCCAGCGTCAACGCTTCCAGCCGCCCGGCATTGCTCACGCTGCGCGCGGCCGCGGTCAATACCACCGCCGCGACGATGGCGAAGATCGCCAGCGCCACCAGCACTTCAAGCAGGGTGAAGCCGCGCGAGCGCGCCGGACGATGACTCATCGACGGGTCTCCACGGGTTCGGCACGCGGCATGCGAAAGCCATCGCTGGAGACCGTCCAGCGGCTCCCTCCAGGTCGCTGATCGGACAGGGTCAGGGTGAACGGAGACAGCTCACCGCTGGAAAGGATCAGCAGCTGCGGCTGCACGCGAGGGGCTCGCCGACGCGCTCGATCCTCGTCGCTGGACAGCCCGGCCGGGTCATCCTCGCGCTTGACCGGCGCCAGCAACTTCAGGGGTGAGCCATCGAGCTCCAGCTCCAGGCGCATCCATTCGGGTGCCTGGTGCGCCTCGCGATCAGCAACATCGCGCCAGCGCGCATCGGCTTCGTCGTAGCGCATCAGCCGGTAACCGTCCCGGTCGAACCGCAGGCCGTATTCGCGGCTATCGAGTACGGCTTCGTCGGCCATCAGGCTGATCAGGGTGGCCACGCGCTGCGCTTCATCACGGATTTCACGCGATGAGCTGGTATTACCGGTCGACAGCACCGCCAGGCCCACCAGGCCGCCAAGGATGACGATCACCACCAGCAGCTCGATCAGCGTGAAGCCACCGTCCCGGCGCGCCTGGGGCATCGATCAGAGGTCCCAGTTACCGATGTCCGCGTTCAGCTCGGAGCCGCCCTGCTTACCGTCGGCACCATAGGAATACAGGTCGTACGCGCCTTGGGTGCCGGGCGACAGGTACTGATATTCGTTGCCCCATGGATCCTTCGGCACACGCTTGAGGTAGCCGTCGCGGTTCCAGTTCTTCGGCTGCGGATTGCCGCCCGGCTTCTCCACCAGCGCATCCAGCCCCTGCTGCGTGCTGGGGTAGGCATAGTTATCCAGCTTGTACATGTCGAGGGCGGCGCCGATGGCCTTGATATCGCCCTTGGCCACGGTGACCTTGGCCTGATCCGGGCGGTTCATCACCTGCGGCACCACCAGCGCGGCGAGAATCCCCAGGATCACCACCACCACCATGATTTCGATCAGGGTGAAGCCACCCTGTTTGCGTTCGTTCAACGTCATTCTCACTAGCCCACCAGTTGATTGAGAGAAAGGATCGGCAGCAGGATCGCCAACACGATTACCAATACCACAGCCCCCATGAACACCAGCATGAAGGGCTCGAAAAGTCCCACCATCAGCGATATTTGCGCAGCCAGATCGTTCTCCTGATTGCGCGCGGTGCGCGCCAGCATCTGATCCAGCTCACCGGATTTCTCACCGCTGGCAATCATGTGCAGCATCATCGGTGGAAACTCGCCGGTGGCATCCAGCGCGCGGGTCAGGCTACCGCCCTCACGCACGCGCTGCGCCGCCTCGATGACCTTGTCACGGATACGCAGGTTGGCGATCACCGCCGCCGCAATGCCCAGCGCATCCACCAGCGGCACACCGCTACGGGTGAGAATCGCCAGGGTCGAGGCGAAACGCGCGGTGTTGGTCGCCCGCGCCAGCCGACCCACCAGTGGGATGCGCAGGATGAAGGCATGCCAGCGGCGCTTTATCTTTTCATCACGCAGCGCCTGCCGCATCGCCAGGGCGGCGGCGACAATGCCAATGAGCATCAGCCAACCCCAGCTTTGCACCACTTCGCTTACCGCGATCAGCCCTGTGGTCAGGGCCGGCAGCGCCTGCCCGGTATTGACGAACACCTTCACCACATCCGGCACCACATAGCCCAGCAGCAACACCACGATAGCCAGCGAAGCCACCAGCAGGATCACCGGATACAGCAGCGCCAGTTGAATCTTCTGCCGCGACTGCTGGCGCTGATCGGTGTAATCAGCCAGCTGATCGAGCACCAACCCGAGGTGACCGGCATGCTCGCCGGCCGCAACGGTGGCGCGGTACAACTCGGGAAATGCCGACGGGTATTCACGCAGCGATCCCGCCAGGCTATGGCCTTCCATCACCCGTGCCCGCACGGCCAGCAGCATCGACTTGATCTTCTGTGACGACGACTGCGCCGCTGCGGCACGCAGCGCTTCCTCGATGGGCAACGCGGCCTGCACCAGGGTCGCCAGTTGCCGGGTCACCAGCGCCAGGTCGCGCGCCGACAGACCACGGCCAAACGCGAAACCTCCGCCACTGATGTCTTCCTTGGCCTTGGCCTGTTTGACCTCCAACGGCGACCATTGCTTCTCGCGCAACAGCTGCCGCGCCTGGCGTGCGCTGTCCGCCTCGATCAGGCCCTTCTGCTCGCGGCCACGCGGATCGAGGGCGATGTATTCGAACGCCGCCATCAGCGCTCAACCATGGCGATCAGGTGCCCTAGCGCGGGGCAATGGACGCGAAACCGCTGGAGGGCAGTCGCCTGCCCAACGTCGGCGGCGGTATGGGCGGTATGAATGTATTCAGGGCTGGTCATGGCCGGGTAGCGATCCTTCTGCCAGTACTGCTCATGCGCTTATTCCTCGCGTGTCACGCGCAACACTTCTTCGATGGTGGTCACACCTTCTCGCACCTTGCGCAGGCCGTCGTCACGAATGCTCGGGCCCAGGCGGCGGGCATGGCGAACCATGTCCTGCTCGGCCGCACGGGTGTGGATCATGCTGCGCAGGGTGTCATCGAACATCACCAGCTCGTAGATCCCGGTCCGCCCGCGATAGCCTAGCTGCTGGCACACCTCACAGCCTTCGGCGTGGTACAGCGTCGGGGCCTCGCTGAGGTCGAGGCCGAACAGCGCGCACTCAGCTTCATCAGCCACATAGGCGCGTTTGCAGTCATTACACAGCACGCGGACGAGGCGCTGGGCCAGCACGCCGAGCAGCGACGAGGAGATCAGGAAGGGCTCGACGCCCATGTCCACCAGGCGGGTCACGGCGCCGATGGCGCTGTTGGTGTGCAGTGTCGAGAGCACCAGGTGACCGGTCAGAGACGCTTGCACCGCCATGTCGGCGGTTTCCTGGTCGCGGATCTCGCCAACCATCACCACGTCAGGGTCCTGACGCAGGATGGCGCGCAAGCCGCGGGCAAAGGTCATGTCGACCTTGGTGTTGACCTGGGTCTGGCCGATGCCCTCGAGGTTGTATTCGATCGGGTCCTCAACGGTGAGAATGTTGCGCGTGCGGTCGTTGAGCGTAACCAGGCTGGCGTAAAGGGTTGTAGTCTTACCCGAGCCGGTGGGGCCAGTGACGAGGATGATCCCGTGCGGCTTTTGCACCGCCTGCTCCATAATCTTGCGATCCCGGTCGCTCATGCCCAGATGGCGCAGCGTCAGGCGACCGGCCTGTTTGTCCAGCAGACGCAGCACAACGCGTTCGCCGTTGGCCGAAGGCAGCGTCGACACCCGGATATCGACCTCCCGCCCGCCGACCCGCAGGGAAATCCGACCGTCCTGCGGGATGCGCTTTTCAGCGATGTCCAGCCGCGCCATGACCTTGATCCGCGATACCAGCAATGCCGCCAGCTCGCGCTTGGGCTGCACCACTTCACGCAGAATGCCATCGATGCGAAAACGGATGACCAGGCGCTTCTCGAAGGTTTCGACGTGGATATCCGAGGCGTTTTCCTTGATCGCCTCGCCGAGGATGGCGTTGATCAGGCGGATGATCGGCGCGTCGTCTTCCTGCTCCAGCAGGTCTTCGGTTTCCTGGATCTGGTCGGCCAGGCTATGCAGATCCATGTCGTCGCCGAGGCCTTCAACCATCTGCATGGCAGCCGAAGAGTCATGCTGGTAGGCCGCGCTCAAGGCCTGCTCGAATTCGTCCTGCGCCAGCCACTGCATCGCCAACGGCCCGCCGGCGACCCGCTGTGCTTCCTGCAAGGCGGTCAGCGGCGCGCCTTCACGCATGCACAAACGCAGGCCTTCCGGGCGTTCCTGCAGGAGCACCCCATGGCGACGGGCAAAGGCGAAGGGCAAGCGTCGAGGCAGCGGCTCGTCCAGCAAGGTTATTTCGTTCAAATCCAGTTCGGCCATGCCCGGTATGTTCTCGCAGTGGGTGCGATTGATGTTGGCCGGCGGTCCGATTACGCACGACCAACAGCCATGGACTACAAGGAATGCATGACATTGCAAACCTTTCAGACTTTTTCTGCTACACCGCAACAGCGGTGCAAAACCGACACCAAGGTCGAATATAGACAAGGCCGCAGACGAATACCGCGTCTATGGGCCGTCATTCATGATTGCGCCGCGCATAACCGGGTACGGAACCTTAGACGAAGGTCGAACCCAATACCGACGCAGCCTGCAGCGATACAAAGCAACCTGATGGTCACGTCGTGAACGAATCGCCATTGCTGCGTTCCGATTAAAACAGTTGTTTGATTTCCGCAGCCCTTGCAGAATGCCGCGCCGCAGCAGGCTCAAACCAACTAGTGCAGGGCCCGTTAGCCGATCCACACCCAGTCACCATCCGCAGTGGCCGGGCGAAAAGCAACACCAGTGGTGCGATTGCCGGGGTGGCCCGGGCAGCCCGCTGGTTACGATCAAGCAGGAGAACAAGAACAATGCACATTGGTGTTCCTCTCGAAACCAGGCCCGGTGAAACGCGCGTTGCCGCGACTCCGGAAACCGTCAAGAAGCTGATCGGCCAAGGGCATCAGGTCACCGTGCAACGTGGCGCAGGCGTACAGGCCAGCGTCCCTGACAGCGCCTACGAGGCTGCTGGCGCGACCATCGGCGATGCCGCAGCGGCGTTCGCAGCAGAGATCCTGCTGAAGGTGAACGCACCGAATGAAACCGAACTGGCGCAGATGCAGCCAGGCACGGTGTTGATCGGCATGCTCAACCCCTTCGACAACGACAACATCGCACGCATGGCCGAACGCGGCATCACCGCCTTCGCCCTGGAGGCGGCGCCGCGTACCTCGCGCGCGCAGAGCCTCGACGTGCTGTCCTCGCAGGCCAACATCGCCGGCTACAAGGCCGTGATGCTCGCCGCCAACCAGTACCCGCGCTTCATGCCGATGCTGATGACCGCTGCCGGCACGGTGAAAGCCGCGCGGGTGCTGATCCTCGGTGCCGGCGTCGCCGGTCTGCAGGCCATCGCCACGGCCAAACGCCTGGGTGCGGTGATCGAAGCCTCGGACGTGCGTCCGGCGGTGAAGGAGCAGATCGAATCGCTCGGCGCCAAGTTCGTCGACGTGCCGTTCGAGACCGATGAAGAACGCGAATGCGCCGAGGGCGTCGGCGGTTACGCCCGGCCGATGCCCGCTTCCTGGATGACGCGTCAGGCACAAGCCGTGCACGAACGCGCCAAGCAGGCCGACATCATCATCACCACCGCATTGATCCCGGGCCGCAAGGCGCCGACGCTGTTGCAGGAAGAAACCGTGCAGCAGATGAAGCCCGGCTCGGTGGTGAT
The DNA here is from genome assembly GCF_024448935.1 of Stutzerimonas stutzeri. Lineage (GTDB taxonomy): Bacteria > Pseudomonadota > Gammaproteobacteria > Pseudomonadales > Pseudomonadaceae > Stutzerimonas > Stutzerimonas stutzeri_AO. Next base: position 92,541 of record NZ_JAMOIE010000004.1, on the reverse strand, counting down.
CGATCTGGCCGCCTCACAAGGCGGCAACTGCCCACTGACCGAAGCCGAACAGGTAGTGGTCAAGCACGGCGTGACCCTGGTTGGCTACACCAACCTGGCGACGCTCGTGCCAGCGGATGCCTCGGCGCTATACGCCCGCAACCTGCTGGACTTCCTCAAGCTGGTGATCGATGGCGATGCCCGATTCCAGCTCAATCTCGAAGACGACATCGTCGCTGCGTGCCTGATGTGCCGCGACGGCCAGGTCGTGCGCACCAACGGTTAAGGGAGCCTGAACATGGACCTGATTTCTGATGGCATCTACAACCTGATCATCTTCGTGCTGGCAATCTACGTCGGTTACCACGTGGTCTGGAACGTCACTCCCGCGCTGCACACGCCGCTGATGGCGGTCACCAATGCCATCTCAGCGATCGTCATCGTCGGCGCCATGCTGGCTGCCGCGCTGACCGTCACCCCGATGGGCAAGTTGATGGGCACCTTGGCGGTGACGCTGGCCGCCGTGAATGTGTTCGGTGGCTTCCTGGTTACCCGCCGCATGCTGGAAATGTTCAAGAAGAAGGAGCGCGCCGTTGCGGGCGCCAAGGCGGAGTCCAAGCCATGAGCATGAACCTGATTACCCTGCTCTACCTCGTCGCTTCGGTGAGCTTCATCCAGGCCCTGAAAGGCCTGTCCCACCCCACCACCTCACGCCGCGGCAACCTGTTCGGCATGATCGGCATGGCCATTGCCGTGGTCACCACCGTGTTTCTGGTGTTCAAGCTCGGCGCGCAGCTGGCCGAGAGCGCCAGTGCCTGGAGCGGCCTGGGCTTCATCGTGCTCGGCTTGCTGATCGGCGGCACCATCGGCACGCTGATGGCCAAGCGCGTCGAGATGACCAAAATGCCCGAGCTGGTCGCCTTCATGCACAGCATGATCGGCCTGGCCGCGGTGTTCATCGCCATCGCCGCGGTGCTGGAGCCGCAGTCGCTGGGCATCGTCCAGGCCATCGGCTACCCGATCCCGGCCGGTAACCGCCTGGAGCTGTTCCTCGGTGCAGCCATCGGCGCCATCACCTTCTCCGGTTCGGTGATCGCCTTCGGCAAGCTGTCGGGCAAGTACAAGTTCCGGCTGTTCCAGGGCGCGCCAGTGGTGTTCGCCAACCAGCACAAGATCAACCTCGCCGTCGGCGTCGCGATCCTGGTGCTGGGCCTGATCTACACCTTCAGCGGCAACTTCACTGCGTTCATGATCCTGGTGGCGTTGGCTTTCGTCATCGGCGTGCTGATCATCATCCCCATCGGCGGCGCCGACATGCCGGTTGTGGTCTCGATGCTCAACAGCTACTCCGGCTGGGCGGCCGCTGGTATCGGCTTCTCGCTGAACAACTCGATGCTGATCATCGCCGGCTCGCTGGTGGGCTCCTCGGGCGCGATCCTCTCCTACATCATGTGCAAGGCGATGAACCGCTCCTTCTTCAACGTCATCCTCGGCGGCTTCGGTGGTGACGCGGATGCCGGCCCGGCTGCGGGCAGCAAGGAACAGCGCCCGGTCAAATCCGGTTCCAGCGATGATGCCGCCTTCCTGCTGTCGAACGCCGACACCGTGATCATCGTCCCCGGCTACGGCCTGGCGGTGGCCCGTGCGCAGCATGCGCTGAACGAGCTGGCCGAGAAGCTGACGCACATGGGCGTGACCGTGAAGTACGCGATCCACCCGGTCGCCGGTCGTATGCCTGGCCACATGAACGTCCTGCTGGCCGAGGCCGAAGTGCCCTACGAGCAGGTCTTCGAAATGGACGACATCAACTCCGAGTTCGGCCAGGCCGATGTGGTGCTGGTGCTCGGCGCCAACGACGTGGTCAACCCGGCGGCGAAGAACGATCCGAAGTCGCCGATTGCCGGCATGCCGATCCTCGAGGCGTACAAGGCCAAGACGGTGATCGTCAACAAGCGCTCCATGGCCAGCGGCTATGCCGGTCTGGATAACGAGTTGTTCTACATGGACAAGACCATGATGGTCTTCGGCGATGCCAAGAAGGTCGTCGAGGATATGGTCAAGGCCGTGGAGTAACCGCCTTCCGCCACGAATGGCGCCCATGCTTTCGCGTGGGCGCCTACGGCTGGCAACAGTTGTCCTCGCGATTACCGGTACAGTTGCCCGGCAACATCAACTGAACCGACACAATTCTCCAGCGCTGTGACTGTTTGATTCCCTACGCCGCGCGCGAACCTATATGCCCATACCACTCATCCCGGCGCCAGCCGGAAGGAAGGCATCATGGACCGCGCCCTGTCTCGCCCCGTGCCGTTGCGCCAGCCCGGCGATGCGCTGGCAAAATTGCTGCGTTTGCTACACCTGTGGCGGCAACGCAGCGATACCCGCCGCCAACTCGCGACACTCGATGATCGTCTGCTGGCCGACATCGGTATCAGTAACAGCGAGCGAATCGCGGAATTGGACAAGCCCTTCTGGCGCTGAAGGCATTCGGTCGGCTTTGCAGCCCGCACAGCAGGCTCTATCCTGCACGACCCGACCGGCCGGCCAGCAAGGCCGCGTTCGTTCGCCCTGTCAGGCCGCACTGGAGATACCGATGTTCAAAACCCTACTGATTGTTGCCGCATCCGCCACGCTGCTGGCCGGCACTGCCTCGGCATCCAGCTTCGTCGCCACGACCGACACGCTCGGCGTTTCGCTCGCCAACACAGCAGAAGGTACTTCCGACCTGACCTCATCGGTCAACGACGACAAGCTGGTGCTGGATGCGCGTGATGATGCCGCGCGTTTCGTCGCCAGCGATGGCGAGCAACGAGGTGCCCAGCTGGAAGCCGCCCTCGTTCACATTCGCAGCCAGGCTCCCACGCTCGAAGCCAGCGATCTTGAGCTGGCGCGAGCCATTCTGGCGCTATAAGAAGATATGCCGTTGCAGTAACGATTAAGTAGCTAGCCGTGACGCTGGCGTTTCGCTAGCCTTGGCGCCGGATTTTTCTGCGTCAGGATTTGCATGCGACGGTTCACTCTTGTATTCGCCCTTTGTTGCGCCTGCGGCTCTGCCCAGGCATTCGATACCGCCACCGCCGGCCTCGTGGGCTCCGGCTACGTCACCAGCCAGCTGACCAGTCTTCCGCTCGAGAACAAGCTGATCATCGAGGCCCGCGAAGACGCAGCAAGCTTCGTCGCCAGCGGCGGTCAGGTCCACGGCGTGCGGCTGGAAGCTGCCCTGCGTTGGTTGCGTCATAGTCAGCCGGAGCTGGCGGCGAGCGACCTGGAACTGGCCCAGATCATCCTCGTCCAATAAAGCGGCCTGCGAACGGCCTGCCCGAACGAGAGCCTAAGCCAATGCGCACAGTACTCAATGCCACAGCGGTCACGCTGGGCCTGCTCGCCAGTGCCGCCCAGGCGCAGACGCTGGTGGCCACCAGCAACATCGTCATCAACGCGGTGGATCGCAGCGTCAACTTCACCTCGGATGTGACCAGCCGGGTCAGCGGCATGAAGCTCGTCCTCGACGCGCGGGACGAAGCGGCGAGCTTCGTCGCCAGCGCCGGCGAGACCCGCGGCGCGCGTCTGGAAGCGGCTTTCCAGTCCCTTCGCAATGAATTTGCCGAAGCTCGCCAGGCGAGCGATCAGGCGCTGGCCGCAGCCATCCTCGCCCTGTGAGGCCAGTCTGCGCCTGGCTGTTGACGCTCGCACTGGCCGCCTTCACCGGCCATGCCTGCGCGGCGTTGCGGCTCACGCTCGAAGGCCAGGCGTTGCAAGACACCGAACGCGCTGCTACCCAGGCGCTGCTCGACGAAGCCCTGGCCGCCTTGCCGCCGCGCATGCTGCAGCAGCTGGACCGGAACGTACGGGTACGCTGGCGAGATGACCTGCCGACCCAGGCCTACGGGCGTGCCGGCGGCGATCTCATCGAGCTCAACCGCAACCTGCTGCCTTCTCTGGTCGATGGCTCTGCGGCGCGGCAGCACACCGCACGGGTCCACGGCACGGTGCGCCAGGAATTGCTCGCCACGCTGATTCACGAGCTGGCCCATCTCTACGACCGCGCCCGTTTATGGTCGCCGCCCAACAATCGGTTATTGGCCTTCTGTGGCCAGCGCGCTGCCAGCCTCGACCTGATTGGCCTGCCGGATGTCTGTCGTGGACAGACCCAGCGACGCTTTACCCTGAGCGACGATCCGCGGCTGCTCGACCTGGCCGGTTGGCCACAGCGTGTCGGCACCCGAGGCGAGCGCGAAACGCGGAATGCGCAGGTCGCACGCAGCCCCGACCACTACGAGCTCACCAGCCCGCTGGAATTCGTCGCGGTGAACCTCGAGTATTTCCTGCTCGACCCCAGCTACGCCTGTCGCCGTCCTTCGCTGCATCGTTATTTCCGCGAGCACTTTGGCTGGCAACCTGGCGCAACCGAGGCATGCGCCGAGGGTTATCCGATACTCAATGCCGGTAGCAATTTCGGCCGCACGCCCTTGCTGCGTCTCGATCCCGAGCGGGTCTACGAGGTGGACTACCTGTTCGCCGAAGCCAACGATGCCTGGGCCAGCCGCTGGGGCCACAGCATGCTGCGGCTGGTGATCTGTGCACCGGGACGCCCTCGCGGCCCCGATTGCCGGCTGGATCTGGACCATCATCTGGTGCTGTCCTTTCGCGCCTTCGTCGGTGACGTGCAGCTGTCCAGCTGGGACGGCCTGACCGGCGCCTATCCATCGCGCCTGTTCGTCCTGCCGCTGGGACAGGTGATCGATGAATACACCAAGGTCGAGCTGCGCAGCCTGGCCTCGATTCCGCTCAGGCTGGAACGCCGCGAGATCGAGATGCTGGTCGAGCGCAGCGCCGAGCTGCACTGGAGCTACGACGGCGATTACTACTTCCTGTCCAACAACTGCGCGGTGGAAACCCTGAAATTGCTGCGCAGCGGCACCGACCGGGCGGAGCTGGTCGCACTCGACAGCATCCTGCCAAGCGGCCTGTTGGAACTGCTGATCGCCCGCGGCCTGGCCGATATCAGCGTGCTCGACGACCCGCGCGAGGCCTTGCGCCTGGGTTATCGCTTCGACTCCTACCGCGATCGCTACCAGGCGATGTTCCGCGTGCTCAAGGAACGCCTGGGCCTGCCGCAGGAACAGGTGGAGCAGTGGCTGGATCTGCCTGCCAGCGAACGCCAGCCCTGGATCGCCAAGGCCGGCCTGCGCGCCAGTGCGGCACTGCTGCTGGTGGAACAGGCCGCACTGCGCCAGCAATTGCTACAGGTCCAGGATGAGCTGAAGAAGCGCTACCTCAGCGGCCGTGAGCGCGGCGATGCGAGCCTGACCAAGGCCGATGGGGCACTACAGGAAATTCTCGCCAACAGCGGCTACCTCAGCCGCCCGGCCGAACTGCTCGGCAATCAGGGCTACGGGCTGCCGCAGGCCAGCGAATGGCAACGCCTGGAACGCGAAAGCCAGCAGCGCCAGATGCACCTCGAGCAACTGAGCGAAGAACTGGATCGGGAAGTTCGCTTATTGCTGAGCGACGAGCGCCGGCTGGAGTTGGGCCGCATCGAACAGAACCTCATGCACATCGGTGAACATCTGCGCGGCCTGCACAAGGCGGCCGGCGGCCTGGAGCTGCCCTGATTATCGACAGGCTGGCCGGCGTCAAGACCATGCTGTTGACCAACCAACGCTTTGCCAATGCTCCGACCCGACGTTCCGCGGTTTTTCGTCGCGGCCAGAACTCAGCAGAATCCTGCAATTAGCGGCGGTCTAAGCGACTTACACGTCGCAGTTTGCCCTGCATGCGTATTGATGCCTGCCGCCCCGATGGCTATAACGTGCACAAACGTAAAGAAAGGACCTTAGCCGTGACCGATTGGTACGTATCCATGAACGGAGCCCTGACGGGACCTGTCAACACTGACCAGGCAAAGGCAATTGCCAGGGAGAATCCTGGCGCATGGTGTTGGCGTGTCGGCATGCCTGATTGGCAACTCATCCATCTGATTCCAGAAGTGCGCGCCATGAAGAAGGATGGCATCACACCCTTCCCCCCGCCGCCTCCGCACTTGATCTCGTCCAAGCCGGCCGCAGTCCCGGCTGTAGATAACGCTACGCCGCCCGCTGCGCAGCCCGAGCCTGCTCCTGCCGCCGCCACAGGAGGCTCGGCCTCCGATGGGTATGGCTCATCACAGGCAACAGACGGTGTCGATTTCAAGATTATCGGCACTGAAATGCAGTTCGTTGAGATAGAACTCGACCCAGGCGAAGCGGCCGTGGCTGAAGCCGGGGCCATGATGTACAAGACCTCTGGCGTCGAGATGCAAACGATCTTCGGCGATGGCAGCGAGCAAGGCGGCGGCCTTATGGGCAAGCTCTTCGGTGCTGGCAAAAGATTGATCACCGGCGAGAGTCTCTTCACCACGGTTTTTTCACAGCAAGGTAACGGCAAGGGCCGTGTGGCTTTTGCCGCGCCGTTCCCTGGCACCATCATGGCATTGGACCTCAAGCAATACGGTGGTCGGATCATTTGCCAGAAGGACAGTTTCCTCGCCGGATCGAAGGGCGTTTCAATCGGCCTGCACTTTCAGCGGAAGATCCTGACCGGCCTGTTCGGCGGCGAGGGTTTCATCCTGCAGAAGCTCGAAGGCGATGGCTGGGTGTTCGTCCACATGGGCGGATCGATCCGTCAGGTTGAGTTGGCGCCTGGCGAACGCCTGGACGTCGACACGGGCTGCCTCGCGGCCATGACCAGTACTGTGGATTACGACATTCGGCAGGCTGGGGGGATTAAGACCATGCTCTTCGGTGGCGAAGGCTTTGTTTTTGCCACACTCACCGGCCCAGGAACCGTATGGCTCCAGAGCCTGCCATTCTCGCGACTGGCCGGCCGCATGCTGGCCGCCGCACCTCAAGGAGGCGGCAACCGCCAAGGCGAGGGCTCTATCCTGGGTGGGCTGGGAGATTTCATCGGGGGTCGCTGATCACGCATAGCACGCTGTAATCAGGCGAAAAAGAAGGTAAAACAGCGGCACACAATAAACAAAGCCCCTGCCAGATGGCAGGGGCTTTCGTGTGTTAGCAATTAACCGATGGCGACGCCATGCGCCTCGGCAAGCGGCTTCAGACCGCCGGCAAAGCCTTGGCCGATTGCCTTGAACTTGAACTCGTCACCGTGGCGATACAGCTCACCGAAAACCATGGCAGTTTCGGTGCTCGCATCCTCAGACAGGTCGTAGCGCGCGATTTCCTTGCCGTCAGCCTTGTTCACTACGCGGATATACGCATTGGAAACCTGGCCGAAGCTTTGCTTGCGCGATTCTGCTTCGTGGATCGTTACGGCAAAAACGAGCTTCTTCACGTCGGCCGCCAGACCGCTCAGCTTGACCGCGACTTGCTCGTCGTCACCTTCGCCAGCACCGGAGCGATTGTCACCCAGATGCTCGATGGTCCCGTCTTGCGACGTCTTGTTGTTGTAGAAGATGAACGAGGCATCGTTCAGAACCTTGCCGTTTTCACCGCAGACGAAGACGGACGCGTCGAGGTCGAATTCCGCGCCATCGGTTACGCGCGGGTCCCAGCCGAGACCAACGAGTACTTCGGACAGGCCCGGAGCTTCTTTGGACAGGGAAACGTTGCCGCCTTTGCTCAGACTTACAGCCATTGCGATATTCCTTATGGTGATGGAGCGTTAGATGTTGATGCCGTACTGGTTCGCCATCGCCTTGAGGCCGCCAGCAAAGCCTTGACCAACAGCGCGGAACTTCCATTCTGAGTTGTTGCGGTACAGCTCGCCGAAAATCATCGCCGTCTCGACGCTCGCGTCTTCAGCCAGGTCGTAGCGCACTACCTCAGCGCCGGTCACTTCGTTAACGATGCGGATGAAGGCGTTGGCAACCTGACCGAAGTTCTGGTTGCGCACCTGCGCGTCGTGGATCGTAACAGTGAATGCGATCTTGTCGATGTCAGCCGGGACGCGAGACAGGTCGACCTTGAGGACTTCATCGTCGCCATCGCCTTCACCGGTGCGGTTGTCGCCCGTGTGCTCTACGGAACCGTCCGCGCTCTTCAACTGGTTATAGAAGATGAAATCGGCTTCGCCACGAACTTTGCCACTTGCGGAAAGCAGGAAGGCGCTGGCATCCAGGTCGAACTCCGCGCCATCCGTTGCGCGCGGGTCCCAGCCAAGACCGATCAGAGTCTTGGTCATGCCTGGATCAGTTTTCGACAGGGACAGGTTTCCGCCTTTTTGCAGGGAAAGAGCCATTTGGCAACTCCTTTTGTGGTTAAACGCTTTCTTTTGACTTGGAATCGTCTGCAACTTCTTCCTTTTCGGGGAAGATGACGCTTGCCGCGATTCCGATGACCAGCACGACCATTACGATGATCAGACTAGTGTTCGGGTCGATTTCATAGCCGTGGTGGAACAGGTGGTTCGTCGCGTTCAGCGCTAGCTTGCCGGCGATGAAAAACAGCAGAGCAACGACCGCTTTCTCCAGATGCACCAGGTAGCGCTTCAATGCTTCAAGCACGAAGTACATGGTTCTCAGACCGAGAATTGCAAACATCATTGCCGAATAGACGATCAGCGGCTCACGGCTAACGGCAATAACTGCCGGTACCGAATCGAAGGCGAACAGGACGTCGGAGATTTCGACGACGAACACACACAGGAACAGCGGAGTGGCAAACAATGTGCCCTTTGCTGCCAGCGTCATGCCCTTGTTCTCAGGTTTCTTCAATTCGCCTTCCAGCACCTCGCGGCGGACGAAGAAATTATGGCCATACAGCTTGGGCCAAACAGGGAACAGTTTCTTACCGAAGCGGTATGCGATGTGCTGGGAGTAATCTTCCTCAGCATCATCATCACCGCCACTTTTGAGCATCATGACCGCTGTCCAGGCGACGATTGCCGCGAAAACGATTTCGACCCAAGGACCGAAAGCCAGGAGGCCAGTGCCGATCGCGACAAATACCATGCGGAAAACGATCGCACCGATGATGCCCCAGTACAGGACACGGTGCCGTAGCGCGTCGGGAATCTTGAACCAGGCAAAGATGGCCATGAAAACAAACAGGTTATCGACGCTGAGGACTTTTTCCAGGGCGTAGCCGGTAACGAAGAGGCTGGCGACCTCGGGACCGTGGTCGATGTAGAGGAAGCCGGCGAAGGCGAGCGAGACAAGTACCCAGAAGACCGACCAGAGCGAAGCGTTAAGCAGCGTCACTGGTTTGTCGCTCTTATGGGTAAACAGGTCGAGCGCCAACGCAAATATCGCAAGGCCGGCAAAGACTGCCATTGTCAGTGGCGGAAAGCCGATAGCCGTGTTTTCCAAGATTGTTTCCCTCAAAGATCAAAATCGCTCGGATTCAAGCCGAGCTCGTTGCAAATGGTGCGGCAGATGGCTTGCTCGCTGTGATCGAAGCTGCCATCCGCTCCACCGATCGCGCAACAAACACGCACCAGTAGACGGGCCGCATCTTCTTTCTTACGGAGCCTTCCAACGACTTTCAGAGCTTCAGCTCTTCCAATCGCAGGGTCAAATTCAAAGTTGTTGCAAATTTCTTGGAATGACCGGACCACGTCCTTCGTGTCAAAGACCTTGAGCTCTTTGGAGTTCTGGATGTAACCGATCATTTTCTGCTTTTCTTCAGCGCTGATGTTTCCATCAGCAGCAGCTACCAGGGCACAACCAGCAACGACGGCGTCCATGAACTCGCGGTTCTTGAACTTGGTTACTTCGGTCGCGAGCCGGTCACGCGCTTCTGTCGCGTTCTTCTTCAGCCAGTCGAGCATTGTGTTTCACCTCAAATAGAGACGGGACCGATCAGGCCCCGCCTGTGTACTTACTTGGAGCCTACGCGCCAGGACATTCCCCACTGGTAGGCCTTGTCGAGCTTTTCCTGATCGCCGTGGAAGTCTACTCGGCGGGTGACCTTAACATCCCCATCGACGTTCTCAAGGAGCGCGATACAGCAGCATCCGAGTTGGCCACCCTCCTCGCTCACGCGCACTTCGATTGGCGCCTGGTTCGGTGCGAACAGCGTGACAACCCCATCGGTTGCGGCCCAGTTGGGTGCGCCCTGGTAGATGAAAGCGAAAACAGCGATGCGCTTGATCTCGCTCCAGCGATCGCCATTGATGTGCAGCCACTCACCGTCGCTTACAGATCCGGTTCGGTCATCGCCCATTAGCTGGATGTAGGGAGGCGAGTTGTAGGCGCCGAAGCCTTTGCCAAGTGCTTGGACTACGCCCTTGCGGCCATCCTTGAGCTCGAACAGACAACCCAGATCGAGATCAACCGAAGCCTTCTTTCCGAAGCCGAGAAATCCGCTGGTTTGCTGCTGGTTCCAGTTCAGATTGATCCGGATCTGCCCGTACTGGCCTCCTGCCTTCTTCTCGAGACTGATGCTTGAGCGAGATTTGTCGAGGGTAATCTTGTTCAAGTTGACCCGTGACGGCGCCGGTGTCGCTGCAGGAGTCGGTGTCGGGTTCGGCGCGGGAGTCGGAGCCGCCGCCGGGGCAGGCGCCGGTGCGGCCGCGACATCGACGCCGAAGTGCTTTGCCAGCGGCTCGAGGCCGCCCGCAAATCCCTGAGCCACGCAACGAAACTTCCAGGCGCCCTGGCGGCGATAGAACTCACCGAGGATAAGCGCTGTTTCTTGCATTCCCGACGTGGGAATTGTCGCTTCGACCCCTCCCGTGACGCTCACGGAGAGATTCGCCACGGCGGCGAAACTGGCCTTGTTTTCGTAGATCGTCGCCGTCAGCGCGACCTTCTCGATCGCGGCTTCGATCCGCGAAAGATCCAGCGTAAACACAGCACGACCGGCACTCGCCTCGGTCAATTGCACGCCGCCGTTGCCTACGGTTTTCTGGCCGAAGAAGCACATGTCAGCATCGCTGCGGACCTTTCCTGTGCCGCTGAGAAGGAACGCCGACACATCGATGTCAGCGCCCGCGACCGGCGAATAGTTAACGGTAACCGAGACAGGCCCGGTGGCGACCGGGGCGTTCGCACCTGGGGTCAGGGTAGTCATCAGGCGATAACTCCAGCAGCCTCGCTGGCGAGGTCACGAGCAGTACGCCCGTTGGTTGCACGGCCGACAGCAGTCATGTCCCAGCCACCGGCAGTACGGGTCAGGTAGGCCATGATCACGCCAGTGTGGCCGCCCTTCTCGGATAGCGTAAGCCTCGCGAGCTCGGAATTTCCCTGCTGATTCACGATGCGGCAGTAGGCGTTTTCAACCTCGTTGAAGGTTTGCCCGCGGAAGGAGTTGACGGTGAACACGAGGTATTTCACTGCAGCCGGCAGCTTTTCCAGGTCGACGTAGATGGTCTCGTCATCACCATCGCCTTCACCGGTCAGGTTGTCGCCAGAGTGGGTGATCGAGCCGTCTTTCGACTTCAGCTGGGTGAACATGACGATGTCGATAGCCGATTTGGCCGCGTCCATCATGATGCAGGAGGCGTCGAGGTCGACTGCGTCGCCGCCGCTGTCGCCGCCGCCGAACACGCGGCTCAGGAAACCGCCGCTAGGCTTGGCTTTCTGCACGGGGTCCCAACCAAGGCCCATGTGTACTTTTTTCAGCCCGTTGCCGGCGGTTTTTTCGAGGGAAATCGTTTGGTTCTTAGCCAATGAAAGCGCCATGTTGCACTCCTTGTTGTTGAGTCTTTCTTTTCGTTGATGACACGAGGATCACCTCAAGGCGCTCCCTCGCTGTTTTCCATCATCCCCAGCCGCGAATGACTTCGATCGAAAGTATTTTCGTACAGCGCCAGGCATTTCTTGCGTTTCATTCGTTACCGATTGTACGAACCGCTACTGGGCCACTTCTGCCAGGCGCAGCGCGGAGTCGCTTGTTTCCTGTCTGACACCATGCCACTTGGCCCGCTCGAGAATGTTCTGCGCCCACTTGTAATGGGTCGCCGGCTCGCACATGGCGTCGTTAAATTTGAAAACCGCCGGCGCAGAATCCTCCACGATGCGCCGCGCACTGTTCAGGTCGTCAACGCTGACGCGCAGTGCACCGTGGATTGCCGCGATCTGTGAAGGGTGAATGGCGGTCTTTCCGACCAATCCATGAGCGATGTCCAGCTCGAGTTCTTCGTCCAGTAGCGCCGGACTGCGGAGCTGCTCGAAAACTGGCGCAGTGAGGGAAAAACCTGCCGCGCCCATCACCCCGGCAAGCATCGGGATGACGTAGCTCATCGGGCTCTTGTAAAGCGTCATCGTGGGACTGCGGCGCAGCCCAAGGCAACCCATCAGGTCATTGCCGCCGATGCGCAGTGCGATAATTCGCTGATCGAACCCACCGCGCAACGCTTGGGCGAGATCTGCCATAGCCGAGGGGTTGTAGACGTCAGGCGTCTCCAGCGTCGGCATGAGGGCAATCGCTGGGTTGGTAACCGCCGATTCCCAGTCACGCAGATTCGCTGAATTGAGCTTCGGAACGACGAAACCATCGGCCAAGCCGATCAGCGGCCAGTCATTCAGGACGGCCGCCATTTTCGAGTCCCGGGGCCGAATGAACAGCATTGGGCCGCATGCCGGACGCCCGCCACGCTCCTGAATGTTCTTCAGAAGCCTGTCCAGATTGGCCAGCGCCATCTGCACGTCGGTAGAGGAAACGGCGTCCTCCAGGCAGACGACGAGCGAGCGGAGGTCTGGCAGTTTTTCGCCAAAGACGACGTCCAGGATGTCCACGCGTGTCGCGGGCATGTACAGCGTAGCGCCCAGTGCATACGGAGAAAGGGTCCTCATCTAGCTGACGCTCCTTATCACTGTCACCGCTCGGTAAGGCCCGAGTGCGACGCCCACCTCTTGCACTTGCACGCCCGCCCGCTCGGTAAGGTGCATGAGCAGCTGGACGTCAGCATCACGCTTGTCCCTTACCAGAACGTGGTCGGGGACACGGCGCAGCACCGCCCGTGTGGCCTCCGCAATGCCAGGCTTGACGCGGTTCAGGTTCGAAATATCGAAGCGACTGGCGATTTCACTCACCACGTCCAATGCGGCGGCCTGGAGCGCTTCACGGCGGTCGGCAGTCCATGGGGCCGCTGGCGTTACGCCGCTCGCTTTTTGCCGAAGGGTATCAATCGTATCGACGAATTCCCGCGTGACATCGTGGTTATGCAAATGCTCGTACACAACGCAACCGTGCAGACCGCCGTCGGCCGGCCAGATGGATCGAGAAACAAGCCCCGAAACCGTGGCGCCAAGAATGCCCGAAGGGATTACCCAATCTTCCGCGGATGCCGACAGCCATGCTTTTCCGCATGGATCAGCAAGCACGACCAGCCGCGGCTCTGCGGCGAAGCGGGAATCGTCTTTCAGGCTGCGCTTGATCTCCCCCGAAATTGCGCCTTTCCCCGTCCAGCCATCGACGAACACGATGTTCTCGGCACCATGCGCCTGGATGACCGATTCCAGGGCGGCGCTATCGATGCCTCGGTCGCGGATGATGCTGATACCGTAGTGATGGGCCTCGCGCCCTAGATCAACGAGCGCGCGACGTAACAGGACCCCAAGGGGTAGGCCCGCTCGGACAAACGAAACAAGCGCAATCGAAGGGCCCTTGTATTCGCTGTCGAGCGCCAAGGCCAGCGCCTGGACATCGGCGGCCATGCGCTCGCCGTTCTGAACCATCGCGCGCGCATATAGCTGCTGGTGGATGTCGCTTGGCGCGTTCTCCTGGCTGATCATCTCCGAATAGTGGCGCTGGCGAGTCTGGATGAGACGTTCCTTTTCCAGCACATCGGTCGGCTCGATATCCATCTTCCGCAGCAGGAAATGCACATCCGCCACGTCGTAGCTTCCGCTACCGACGGTCTCCAGTGCGTCGATGGCGCTATACATGGAGGCCTCCTTTTACCGCCTTGGCCAGCTGGCTATGGGCCGGCGTCGCCCAGAAATGACAATCGCCCATGAAGCCCAGGTCGGAGATGCTGTCGCCAAAGCCCAGAACCGGTCGCTCGCCATTGACGGCGATGTCCCGGCGCAACCACTCCTGCACCGCCAGGCGTTTTTCCAGACCGATAGGCAGGAAGGCAAGGTTGTTGCTGTTCCGGTGCACGTACATGCCTTCGAGCAGCCCCTTTTCCTGGACGGCCTCGAGGACCCGGACAAGCACTTCGTCGTCATTCCCGTTGTGCTTGGTCACCACATAATTCTCAAGCCCCGCCTCAGCGACGACCCAGCCGCGCAGCGAGATTCCGAGTGCCTCGCCGATCGCAAGCGTGGCCTCGCTGAGTTCAGCCAGCCGGGTCTGGAAGTTCGCCAGCGACTCCGACATCACCGCGTGCCAGTCGCTATCCAATGTACCGTCTGGCTGAAGGATCACTCCGCCATGGGCGCAGACAGCGCCATGTTCGAAGGGAAGCTGGACGCGGCTGAACGCCTCTACGCTTCGCGCGGTCACCGGAACCACGTCGGCGTTGGCAGCCAGCCATTCAACAAACGCTTTCTGGACAGGGGACATATAGCCGTTCGGGTTGCCCTCGATGTCGAGGGTCGCCACATGACGCGGCGACCCCGCTTCCATCTTGCGCGCGGTTTGGAAAAGCGTGTCGTCGAGGTCGACGAACGCAAGCGGACGATTACTGGCCATCGACGACCACCTCGGCGTTAAGTGCCTGGACGAGCGTTCGGTCCACGGCCTCGGCCGGAGTCTCGCTGCAGATCAGGACTCGGTCGAACTGACCTGGAGCCACGTTGTAGAGGAAATTCGGAATCCCCAAACCATAGCTATCGGAAAAAGACAGGGCGTGCTGGATCGAATGCCCCATCGCAATCGGCGAACGGCTTGTCGAGCTGAAGTACACCTCGGCCCCAGCTCGCTCGAGGCGCTCAGCTAAAAGGAATGGCCGCCACACGAACTCGCTGTTTCCCACCACAAGAACACGCTCGCCCGGCTTCACGGAGATAGCCGTTCCGAGAGAATCCTGATCTTTGCTCACGCCCAGGCGACCCCAATCCCTGTCGGCGTGAATGGGCCAATCACCCACCGCGACCGTCCCCACTTCAGGCATCTCCGGGAGCGCTGCGTCAGGATTTGTGCTGAATGTGTAGGAGCCTTCCAGGAGCGAAACCTGGCTAGCACGACGGCCCATGCTTTGGGTGACAGCGCCAGCCGACCAATCGGTCAGGGTTGCAGCGACGACTCGCTCAATCTGACTGAGCCCTGCATCGATCAGCGCCCGGTGCAGGTTGATGAACGTCTTTCCAGTCGACGCTTCGTCATCCACAAGAACAAGCGACCTGGCATTGAGCATCATCTCTCGAGTGCCTGGGTCGATAGGGAGATGTATCAGGTGTGCGCTCGCGTGACTGTGCTCTTCTTCGAACCGGGCAAAGACTTCGGTGCCGACAGGATGGCGGGTGCTCACTATGTAAACGGTGTCGGGCCGCGTCTGGCTTAGCGCCCTGTGGACACCTGCGCCTAGACCGACGGCCGTTTCGGCCATGCCGATCACCAGAACGGGGCCTGGCAGGTCTGCTGGGATCTGCGCGGCGAGTCGGTTGAAACTGTCCGACATGACGGAGGGCCGCACAGGAATGTGCCGCCCGAGGACCTTCGAGACAAAGAGGAACGCGCGCTTGGGGTTGCGGCGCTCAGCAAAACCGAACAACAAGGATGGCTCGACGCTGGCGCGCCTGATTGTGACGTCGAGCCGCCCACGCATGAGTTCCGCGTGCAGGGCTTGTACACCTGCGGTACTGCTGTGATTCATAATACTTCCTAGTTGTTGAGGCTGAAGACCTTAACGGTCTGCTGGTGCTTTTCAAGTCAAACAGGTCGCTTAAAAAGAACTCGCCTCAATGCGCCATAACGACGCACGTGCATCCCTGGCAATTTCAGTCGCGTTTTTCTGCAGTCCCGCTTCACCCCTGGCACGTCGTGCATCGATGCCCGACGCATCCAGGAAGGCCAGGACCAAGGCCGACTTCACCGCGAAATTCATGCTCTGGGCGTCAGTCATACTCGACTTGACCAGACCCACCGCAAAGCCTGAGCTGTCGAACAGTGGACTGCCGCTAGAGCCAGGCTGTATCGCAGCGGTGAACTGCAGCAGGCTTGAATCATCTCGAATACCGAAAAGCGCCGAGACGCCCCCTTGCGTCGCGTGAAGGCCCCTCCCCGCAAGCCCGGATAACGGGAACCCTAGTGCAACGACTGTTTCGCCGAGCTCGCATCCAGCCCCTTCCCTGAATATCAACGGCACCAGCGGATTGGCCCCATCCACCCGTAGCAGGGCCATGTCGTTGCGCTCGTCCACTACCACGGGTTCCGCCTTGTACCGCCCTTCAAACGAAGCGATGGAGATCGTCCTCATCCCCTCGATCACATGCGCACAAGTGAGGACATGGACTGGGCTGACAGCAAACCCCGTTCCTGTAGCTGACTCACATCGCGATGCCGTGTCGTCCCGTGCGCCACGATCAGGATGAGTGTCGTCGATGTCCCAACCAAGCCGGCGCCCCAACGCCGCCAAGCCATATGCGGAGCCTTCTGCAAGCGCCCTGAACTTCCACTCAGCGTTTCGCAGATAGAACTCGCCCAGAACAACGGCTGCCTCACCAAAGCCAGTGAGATTGTGCCTGTGTTCGATGCGATCGTTCACGACAAGGCGCACAGAACCGAGCTCGCCTACCGGTCCGATCGCAGCATAGGTATAGGCGACAACCAGCAACTTTTCGCAGCCATGCGGGAGCTTGTCGAGTTGTACTTTGCAGCCCGCGCGCTCAGGGCCACCGCTCCATTCCATCCATGGTTGCGGCGACTGGAACAGGGCAGGGTTTCCGCACGGCGACCGCCTGCCATCAACGGGCAGAAGCGCAAGGCCTGCGTAATCGCCTAGCAGCGGCCCCCGATCACACTCCAAACTCCAATAGCAGTCGCTACATTCAAGACTGGTATTGGCACCAGGCGTGAGCAATATCATCCGTGTACCCCCTATCCAGCGCACATTGTTATCATTTCGCAGGTTTTTTAGCCATTGCCATTGGCGGGGCTTAGCCGTACCGCCACGGTAATAGCTTTAACGCGCACACCATTGGCCCAAGCTGATGCCGGCACGGGAAGACCGAGGCGGCGTGTGGCAAAGATACCCGGCAGATTGATGCCCGTTTGGCGGGTGTAGCCGATACCACCAGAATAGCGCGGGTTGATTTCAAGCAAGTGCGGAACGCCGCTGGCATCGTCACGCGTCTGAGCGTTGATTAGCCCATCACACTTGAAATGCTCAGCTGCATTTATTGCCAGCTCGACAGCCGCGCCTTCCCGCTCGAATGTCTGGGCGAGCCCTTGCTTGCGCCGGCCAACGTGGGCGACAACCTTCCCGTTCTCGCAGACCATATCAACCGAACACTCAGTGCCCGGCATGTATGGCATCACCAATAATGGTTTGGGATCCTCGGCTCGCGAATACAGATCAGCAAACACCTGCAGATTTGCCTCGCGGGCATCCGTATTGGCGAGGCAGCGGAAGGGGTCAACGGTCTCATTGAGTCGCCAGAAGCCTAGACCATATATGCCCACCGCAGGCTTCACGCACACCTGGCCGTGCTGCTCGAATTCACGGTAGGCCATCAACAGTTCTTCGGCGGTGGTAATAGCTATGGCCGGAACACAGGCCAGCCCCGCGTTGGTGGCTTCGATCGTGAACTTGCCCTTGTCGTCAATCAGCTGAAATCCAGCAAGCGAGGTGCAGCCAGTCACCAGCTGAATGCCCTGGGCCTGGAAGCGCTCCCTGTGACCTTCGTAAATTTGCCCTGACCTGCCAGCAAGGACAACCTTGATGCCATTTTCCAACGCGCTGGCGAGTGCCCATTCAATACGCTCGGCTTCATCTTCCGGCTCGAGCCAGGCAACGTTGGCTAGCCCTGTGATCTCTGGCCTGTCATGGCCGTGAGATGCGTAGATAAGAACTGAAGACGGTAGCGCCTCCCGTGCGCCAGCGATCACGTCACGCTGGCTCGATTGCCCTTCAAGGAACAGAAGCATTTTTTTCCTGGTTACGTTAGGCGGCATTGGTTTCGGAGAAAAGTCTCGCAGCATCGCAAGTCTGTGCCTCGTCGGAACAAGTACTCGCCGTCCCTTTCGTTGTCGCCCCACCACCGGAATGCCATTCAAATCGCGACGAACACCACAGTTGAGCGGAGCGATTGCTGACACGGACTTGCCTGCACCCGAACATAGGGGTTCGGGGCAGGCGGATGCCTGCTCTGCATCGCTCATGTTTTTTTTGGCTGAGCGAATTACCGGTAAACAAAGGAAACGGAATTCATGACAGACGCTACGAATACCCCGATCACGCTTGACGACCTGCCAGCTGAATTCGAGATCAAGCTGCCTGAACCTGACGACTTCATCGGCTCGGTGGTGGCTTGCCTCGGCTATATCATTCTTGCGGTAGGCGTATTGACGCTGATGTTCGGCCCCGAAACGATCTATTACAACCGGCTGCACGGAATGAGCTTCCTGCAGATGATTCAGGCATACCCCGGTCCGATCATCACCGTCGGGTTCCTCATCGCCAGCCTCGGCCAGCTAGTATCAAACAGCGCGAAGAAGCAACATAGCGAACAGTTCGATGCGCTGTTGGCGCAGCGGGTATCCATTCTCGACGGGGATATTCCGCAAGGCTTTCAGCTAGCGCTTACTCCGCTGGAGGATAATCGCTACCTGCTTAGCCTCGTCGAGATTCCCGAGGCTGCGCCGGAGCAACAGGAATCGCTGAACTAGCCCGCACTGCCACCCAGCCCAGACTGAAGCAAGGCTGGCGTCGCAACGGGAACAGCCGAGTGCTTTCTTGTCCGCTTGCGATGGTTGTCTCTACGCTTAGTATAGTGGCGCCGCACGGGTAGCAGTGCTACCCGTAACCTTCACGGGCGTGGAAAAACGTCCAGCTCTTCAATGACCAACGCATGGAATAGGCGAATCGAATTGAATCAGTTCCTCAAACCGGGCGAAAACACAGCGATCAGTTCCGCCAAAGGGCAAGTGGTGGTGTCCCATGCCGCCGGCGATAATCTGGACGTCAACCTCACCGCGTTCCTTGTTACAGAGCAGGGCAAGATGATTGACGATAGCGGGATGGTTTTCTTCAACGCACCTGTTCATGCATCCGGCGCTGCGTCCTTCACTGCCCCGGTCGCTCAAGGTGGACGGGTTGTTCATAGCATCGCCTTCGACCTGTCCAGGCTTCCCGTCGGGATTACCAAGATCGCGATCACCTTGACTCAGGACGGCGGTGCCGGCGGGTTCGCCGCGGTGCGTGATCTCAACGCAAGCGTAACTGCAGGCGGCCAGGTTCTGGAGCTGGCTCCGGAGGCGTTTACCCAGGAAACCGGCATCATCGTGCTCGAACTCTATGTCCGCGGCGGCCAGCACAAAGCGCGCGCCGTCTGGCAGGGCTTCGCATCGGGGCTTGCCGGTCTCTGCGGTCTCTACGGCGTGGACGTCGAGGAAGATACGCCGCCGGCGCCCGCTACGCCCCCGGTAGCAGCCGCTAAGCCGGTTAACATCGAGAAGACGGTCATCCGGCTCGACAAGCCGGGAACAAGCCACAAGGTGATACTGGACAAGGGGCCATCCGCACCGAAGCTGATCCGGGTGAGCGCTACCTGGGTTGATAACGGTGACGGGCGAGACAATGACGATCTGGACCTGCGGGTTGGCATTCTTCGCCCCGATGGCGGTATGTCCATCATCCAGGCGCCGGATAAGCGCGGTGCATTCGATGCAGATCCGTTTGTCTTTCATACCGGCGATGTCGTGAGCGCCAGCGCTTCAGCGCCTGGCATCGAGACGGTGGAAATCAATCCGGCCATCTCTCAGCGAATGGGCGGAAAGGTGGCGCTGGTGTGCAGCGTCTACTCGGCGGTCGATAATGGAGCGGTTTCAGTCGCCTCGCTAAAACCGAAGATGCGTATGGAGTATGGCGACCAGGTTGTCGAGTGCGCATTCGAGTTCAAGAAGGGCTTCTTCAGCAACATGATTTACACGTACGTGATCGGGCTGATCGAAATCGATCAGGACCAGATTGAACTGAGCCCATCTGGGGTCACGTCGAAGGCCGGCTCCGAAGCGACGCCGTGGCTGACCCGGAAGGGGCAAAAGCTCGAGCTCACCATGGACGGCCCTCACGTGTTCAAAGGGCGCCCATTGAGCAGCAGCGGCAAGAAGCGGTACGTCTGATCGGCTCGGCTGCCCGCATGCAGCGTCGCTTAGCCGCCGCTGCATGCCATACGGTCTCGCTCGACAATCGTGCGGGGTCGGCAACTCCGGGCAGCGGGCTATCGGATACCCGCTGCTGAGCCCAAGCGGCACGCCTGGTACGTCAAACTGGCCTGACGCTTTGGGACCGGCGCTTCAATCTGCGTCGGATCCAGACTGCAAGAGCGATTACCGATGCGCTCAAGCACGCAAAGAACAGGATATTGAAGACCGGCAGCGGCTCGTCACGAGTAGAGGTGGTCGTCACCTCGGTAATGTTCGGGAACATGGAAAGCAATTGGATGCGCCAGCCGTAATAACGGACCAGCGCAAGTTGCTCGCTGTCTCGGGAGATTCCCTGGGCGCGGGCCTGGACGTCCGCTGAATCGAACTTGAAATACCACGGGAAGCCCCAGCCGGTATCTTCATTGCGGTAGACCCTGACTTTCCTGGTGTCAGGGTTCTCGGTATTGATGAAGTAGATATCCCTCGTCGGCCCCTCCGCTGGATTCTCCGCATTGATCACGCCGTCATCATCAACCCGTTTGACCTCGACGCCGGTCACGTATACGACGTCGTGTCGAGGCAACACGTAGTAGAGGCCGAGAGCGGAAGCGGCGATCGCGCCTAGCACAACGGCAACTGTAAGCCGCTTGATCCATTTCATGGTGATGTCTCCTGGTTTTTGATGCGGCAATGATAACGGCTCTACCGGTCTTGCTGAGCCGGCATCGAAACATCAAGTTGCGGCAGCGTTCGGTAATACGGTGAGCAGTGAGCCGAGACTGGACTGGCTGTATCAGCTTGCAGCTACACATAGCTGGGAAAAGCAGGGCTGAGTCGATTCGGCCCGAGCTGCGTTCTTGCCGACGCCTCTTTTGATCATGCTCGGATCGCCCCGAGCTTTCTCCAGGCGAAAAAAAACCTCGAACTTCATTGGGGGAGGGGGGAAGTTCGAGGTTGAATCCGGACCGCTAGGGCGGGGTCCAGAGATCTGCCAACACTTAACACAACAAGGAGCATCGAAGGGTTTTACACCCTTCGTAGCCTAGGACCCGGCTTTTGCATGCGAAGTTCAATGCGCCGCAAAATTTTTGCAACTGAACGGCGCCGGCCTCGTGTGCCCTTCCTCAGTGCGCCTCGTCCCAGTTATCGCCCACGCCGGTTTCCACCAGCAGCGGTACATCCAGCTCGGCGGCCTGGCTCATCAGCGCGCAGATGGCGTCGCGTACCTGCTCGACCAGATCCTCGCGCACTTCCAGCACCAGTTCATCGTGCACCTGCAGAATCACCCGGGCATCCAGGCCGCTGTCCTGCAGCCAGCCATCCACAGCAATCATGGCGCGCTTGATGATGTCCGCTGCGGTGCCTTGCATCGGCGCATTGATCGCGGTGCGTTCGGCGCCCTTGCGCATGGCGCCATTCTTGGAGTTGATCTCGGGCAGGTAGAGGCGACGGCCGAACAGCGTCTCGACGTAACCCTGCTCGGCGGCCTGGGCGCGGGTGCGCTCCATATAGGCCAGCACACCGGGATAACGAGCGAAGTAGCGGTCGATGTATTCCTGCGCCTCCTTGCGGCCCACGTCGATTTGCTTGGCCAGGCCGAACGCGCTCATGCCATAGATCAGGCCGAAGTTGATCGCCTTGGCGCTGCGCCGCATGTCCGTGGTGACTTGCGCCAGCTCGACACCAAAGACCTCAGCGGCGGTGGCACGGTGGACGTCCAGATTGTTCTGGAAGGCATGCAGTAGGCCAGCGTCCTGCGCCAGGTGCGCCATGATGCGCAGTTCGATCTGTGAGTAGTCGGCTGCCAGCAACTTGTAGCCGGGCGCAGCGACGAAGGCCTGACGGATGCGCCGCCCTTCGGCCGTTCTGATCGGGATGTTCTGCAGGTTCGGGTCCGACGAGGACAGGCGTCCGGTCGCCGTCACCGCCTGGTGATAACTGGTGTGGATGCGCCCGGTACGCGGGTTGATCTGCTGCGGCAGCTTGTCAGTATAGGTGCCCTTGAGCTTGCTCAGGGAGCGATGCTGCATGATCACCTTGGGCAGCGGGTAGTCCCGCTCGGCCAGCTCGGCCAGCACGCTTTCCGCCGTAGACGGCTGACCGCCGGCGGTCTTCGACAACACCGGGCAACCGAGTTTGTCATAGAGGATCGCGCAGAGCTGCTTCGGCGAGCCCAGGTTGAATGCCTCACCGGCGATCTCGAACGCCTCACGCTCCAGCTCGACCAGCTTGTTACCCAGCTCGACGCTCTGCAGCCCGAGCAGATTGGCATCGACCAGCGCGCCGTTGCGCTCGATGCGCGCCAGCACCGGCACCAACGGCATCTCGATCTCGTTGAGCACCTTGAGCAACGATGGCGTAGCTTCCAGCTTGTTCATCAGCGTCTGGTG
Organism: Stutzerimonas stutzeri; assembly: GCF_024448935.1. Lineage (GTDB taxonomy): Bacteria > Pseudomonadota > Gammaproteobacteria > Pseudomonadales > Pseudomonadaceae > Stutzerimonas > Stutzerimonas stutzeri_AO. The sequence continues at coordinate 69,971 of NZ_JAMOIE010000004.1, read as the reverse complement.
CAGGCGCAGGGTGACGTCGGCGTCTTCGGCGGCATAGGGCCCGGCCTGCTCGATGGCGATCTGGTCGAAGGTCAGCTGCTTGGCGCCCTTGCCGGCGATGTCCTCGAAACGGATGGTGCCGCGGCCCAGGTATTTGAGCGCCAGGCTGTCCATGTCATGGCGGGTGGCGGTGGCGTCGAGCACGTAGGATTCGAGCATGGTGTCGAAGGCCATGCCGTGCATCTCGATGCCGTAGTGCATCAGCACGTTCATGTCGTACTTGCCGTGCTGGCAGATCTTGCGCTTGCTCGGATCTTCGAGCAGCGGCTTGAGGGCGGCGAGCACCGCATCGCGATCGAGCTGCTGCGGCACGCCCATGTAGCTGTGGGCCAGCGGTACGTAAGCCGCCTTGCCGGTCTCGATGGCAAAGGAGACGCCGACCAGCTGCGCCTTCTGCGCGTCCAGGCTGGTGGTTTCGGTGTCGAAGGCGAAGCAATCGGCGGCCCGCAGTTGTTCAAGCCAGGCGTCGAACTCGGCTTGTTCGAAAATCGTGCTGTACTGGGCTTCGGCCTGGATCGAACAGCCCTCGGGCTGCACCTCGCAGCTTCCCCCGGCGGCCTTGGCTTGGCGCAGCAACTCGTCGAGCCACTGCTTGAACTCCAGCTCGCGATACAGGGCGATCAACGCCTCGCGGTGCGGCTCACCGGGCATCAGATCGGCGACCTGGACGTCCAGCGGCACATCGACCTTGATCGTTGCCAGCTCGTAGGACATGAACGCCGCGTCACGATGTTCCTCGAGCTTGGCGGCCAGCGACTTGGCGCCGCGGATCGGCAGGCCGCAAACCTTGTCGAGGTTCTCGTAGAGCCCCTTGATGCCGCCTTCGATGCCGTTGAGCAGGCCGCAGGCGGTCTTCTCGCCAACGCCGGGCACGCCGGGGATGTTGTCGACCTTGTCGCCCATCAGCGCGAGGAAGTCGATGATCAGCTCCGGGCCGACGCCGAACTTGTTCTTCACGCCTTCGATGTCATAGACGCTGCCGCTCATGGTGTTGACCAGGGTGACATGCGGACACACCAGCTGCGCCATGTCCTTGTCGCCGGTGGAAATGATCACGTCGCGTCCCAGCGCCGCACATTGGCGCGCCAGTGTTCCAATCACGTCGTCGGCCTCGACGCCGTCGACGCACAGCAGCGGCATGCCCAGGGCGCGGACGCTGGCATGCAGCGGCTCGACCTGGCTGCGCAGGTCGTCGGGCATCGGTGGGCGATGGGATTTATATTCCGCGAACAGGGTGTCACGGAAGGTCGGCCCCTTGGCATCGAAGACCACCGCGAAGGGGCTGTCCGGGTATTGCCGGCGCAGCGCCAGCAGCATGTTCAGCACGCCCTTGACCGCCCCGGTGGGCTTGCCGGTCGAGGTGGTCAGCGGCGGCAGGGCGTGGAAGGCGCGGTAGAGGTAGGACGAACCGTCCACCAGAACGAGGGGCGCTTGGCTCATGAGCAGGATCAACCTTTTCGACGGGTCTGCGGCTAGAATGCACAGGACCACTTGACGACAAAGGGACAAGGTTATCATGCGCACATTCAAACCTTTGCTGCTCGCCGGGCTGCTGGCACTGGTGCCGCTGAGCGGTTTCGCCGAGGAACCGGTCGATGGCGAACCCGACGTCACCATTCGCCAGGAAGGGGATCGCACGGTTGAGGAATACCGGGTCAACGGCTTCCTCTATGCGGTAAAGATCACGCCCAAGGTCGGCAAGCCGTACTTCCTGGTGCGCGCCGATGGCGACAGCAACTTCATCCGCGCCGATCGCCCGGACATGCTCATCCCGGCCTGGAAAATCTTCAGCTGGTAACCTGGCAGCACACCTAACGGAAGGCAGCCCATGTCGGTTTTTACGCCCCTGCAACGCGAAGAGCTCGAGGTATTCCTGGCGCCCTATGGGCTTGGGCGGCTGCGCGATTTCGAGGGCATCGCGGCTGGCAGCGAAAACAGCAATTTCTTCATCAGCCTGGAGCAGGGCGAGTATGTACTGACCCTGATCGAGCGCGGCCCGCGCCAGGATCTGCCCTTCTTCATCGAGCTGCTCGACGTGCTGCATCGCGCCGGACTACCGGTGCCTTATGCCTTGCGTACCGACCGCGGCGAAGCGCTACGGACGCTGGCGCAAAAGCCGGCCCTGCTGCAGCCGCGCCTGGCCGGCAAACACGTCAGGGCGCCCAACCCCCATCAGTGCGCTGAAGTGGGTCGACTACTGGCGCGACTGCACCTGGCGACCCGCGACCACATCATCGAGCGGCGCAGCGACCGTGGCCTGGACTGGATGCAGGAAGAAGGCCCGAGCCTGGCGCTGGCGCTGGACGCCGCTCAAATGCCGCTGCTGCGTGACAGCCTTGCAGAGATTGCCGAACTGAAGCCGAAGCTTCTGGCGCTGCCGCGGGCCAACCTGCACGCTGACCTGTTCCGCGACAACCTGCTCTTCGAGGGCAGCCACCTGACCGGCGTGATCGACTTCTACAACGCCTGTTCCGGGCCCATGCTCTATGACATAGCCATCGCCCTTAACGACTGGTGCTCGCACCCCAACGGCGAGATCGATGAGACGCGCAGCCAGGCATTGCTGGCCGCCTATTCCAGCCTGCGCCGCTTCACCCCGGCCGAGGCCGAACTATGGCAACCGATGCTACGCGTCGCCTGCGTGCGTTTCTGGCTGTCGCGCTTGATCGCGGCGCAGACGTTCGCTGGCCAACCTGTGTTGATCAAGGATCCCGACGAATTCCGCCGTATGCTCAGCGCCCGCCAGCACTGCCGCAGCGCCCTGCCGTTTGCCTTTTGAGACCCCTCTTCACGCGGAAGGCCGCGCCGCGCCCCGTGGCGGAAAAACCCTCCGCGCCGTGCGCAATCAAACAGCCATGCTCGCGGTCAAAACGCCTGCAGCCAAGACCGTACGGGATGTACGCATGAACAGAGCAATGCCCCAGGAGGGGATTCCAGGAACGTTGTCGCCGGTCAAACGTCAAGTACAGCCCGTCCCGGCGCATCGTTGCACCCGGAAAGATCCAGCCGGCACCGGCAAGCAGCTTGCGGCTGTGGGTTTAGCCGCTGCGCCCAGCAGCAACCCTGTCCACTGGCGCACTGTCCGCTCGGACGGCCCTATTCTCATACGCCGCTGCCCACCGCCGTGGCGCTCAACATCCTGATGCAGCTGTCCGTCTCGGCCAGGCCGCATTGTTTTCAGGGAAAACACGCATGACCTCACGCTATGTAATCAATGCCTCGGTTACCCCGAAAGGTAGCCTGGAGACGCTGTCCCAACGGGAAGTCCAGCAACTGAGCGAAGCTGGTTGTGGCAGTACCTACACGCTGTTCCGCCAGTGCGCCCTGGCCATTCTCAATACCGGCGCGCGCATCGATAACGCCAAGACCATCCTAGAGGCCTACGACGACTTCGAAGTACGTATTCATCAACAGGATCGCGGCGTGCGTCTGGAATTGCTCAATGCGCCGGCCGATGCCTTCGTCGACGGCGAGATGATCGCCAGCACCCGCGAAATGCTGTTCAGTGCGCTGCGTGACATCGTCTACACCGAAAGCGAACTGGGAAGCCCGCGCATCGACCTGAGCAGCTCCCAGGGCATCACCGATTACGTCTTCCATCTACTGCGCAACGCCCGCACGCTGCGTCCCGGCGTCGAACCGAACATGGTGGTGTGCTGGGGTGGACATTCGATCAGCACCGAGGAATACAAGTACAGCAAGCACGTCGGCCACGAGCTGGGGCTGCGCAACCTGAATGTCTGCACCGGCTGCGGCCCCGGCGTGATGAAGGGCCCGATGAAGGGCGCGACCATCGCCCATGCCAAGCAGCGCATCGTCGGCGGCCGTTACCTGGGCCTGACCGAGCCGGGCATCATTGCCGCCGAGGCGCCGAACCCGATCGTCAACGAGCTGGTGATCCTGCCGGATATCGAAAAGCGCCTGGAAGCTTTCGTCCGCGTCGGTCACGGCATCATCATCTTCCCCGGCGGCGTCGGCACGGCAGAGGAATTTCTCTACCTGCTGGGCATTCTGCTACACCCCGACAACCGCGACGTGCCCTTCCCGGTCATCCTCACCGGCCCGGAAAGTGCCGCGCCGTATCTGCAGCAGCTGCGTGACTTCGTCGGCGCCACGCTCGGCGAAAAAGCCCAGGGCTTGTACCAGATCATCATCGACAACCCGACCCAGGTAGCCCGGCAGATGTCCGAAGGCTTGAAAGCGGTCAAGCAGTTCCGCCGTGAGCGTAACGACGCCTTCCATTTCAACTGGCTGCTGAAAATCGAGGAAGGCTTTCAGCACCCGTTCGACCCGACTCACGACAACATGGCCAGCCTGCAGCTGACCCGCGACGTGCCGCCCCACCTGCTGGCGGCGAACCTGCGTCGCGCCTTCTCCGGAATCGTCGCGGGTAACGTCAAGGACAAGGGGATTCGCCGCATCGAGCAGTTCGGCCGCTACGAAATACACGGCGATCAGACGATCATGAAGCCGCTGGACGCCCTGCTGCAGGCATTCGTCGAACAGCACCGGATGAAATTGCCCGGCGGCCGGCCGTACGAACCCTGCTACCGCGTCGTGACCTGAGCCTAGAGGGGGCCGTGACAGCGAACGCCGCACGGCCCGACGCGGTAAACGACACAAACGCCTTCGGCGCTTCCATCCTCCAACGCCAAAGCAGCCCCGATCCCCAGCCAACGTGGATCACGCTTTATCGATCCACCGGGTGGCGCTCCACCGGGTGGCGATCCGCTATGTGTGACGCTCAACGAGCGGGATTACGGCGGATAAGAAGAGAGCGTCATCCACCCTCAGCCGGCGACGATCGCCTCCAGCTCCTTCGCCGCCGCCCGCAGGCGAGGCACGAAGGCGAGCAGGGACGCCATCGAACAACGGATCACCGGGGCATGGGTGAACAAACAGGCGCTCAGCTCGCCGCGGGCATCGCGCACTGGCACGGCGCAGGCGACCATGCCGTCGATGAACTCCTCGGAGTCGGTGGACAGGTCTTCCTCGCGAATACGTGCCAGATCGTCACGCAGGGCGCTCAAGTCAGTGATGGTGTTGCGTGCCAGCTGTCGGATCGGCAGGCGCGGGAGAATCTTTTCCAGTTGTTCCAGCGGCAGCGAGGCGAGATAGAGCTTGCCGCTGGCCGTGCACCAGAGCGGCGTATGACTGCCGATGGGCAGGTTGATCTGCAGCGGCCAGTTGGTCTGCACCCGATCGAAATAGAGCATGTCCAGGCCATTCGGCACCGACAAACCGCAGGTTTCTCCGATCTCCTCGGACAGCTGACGCAGGATCGCCTGGCGCAACGCCTTGTGACGACCACTGCCGAGGATATTCACCGCCGTCGCATGCAGCCGATCGCCCGGCAGCAGGCCGCCCTTGAGGCCGAATTGCAGGAAGCCCTCTTTCTCCAATGTCTGCACCAGGCGGTGGGCGCTCGGCTTGGGGATGTCCAGCTTGTCCGCCAATGCACTGGGCGTCAGCGGCTCCGCGGCGCTGGCTACGGCTTCGATGATCTCGAGCACGCGGGTAATGGATGAACCTTTTTCACGGGGGGTACTGCGCATCGTCTGCCCTGTTGTTCGAATAATAGAGAGCGCCCGATCGGGGCGGCACGAATGTATCGGTCGGTATAACCGACGCAACCAAGCCCGCTGGGAGACCGGCTCGTCCTGTAGGGTGGGCTTCAGCCCACCGCGATCAGCTGGGCTCAAGCGAGGCGCCGCACGGCCTACCCTCCTGCCCCCGCCCCCGTCCCCGTGCCCGTGCCAGCTCTGAAAATCTCGGCTGAGGCGAATATTGATCGGCAAGTGCCAGGCACTGGTCTTCATCCGCGTGAAGAAGCGCAAGCCATAGGACCCTGCAGGCTCGACGGGCGGATGAAGCGCTTCCAGACCCTAGGGTGGCTAAGCGACGACCCATTGGTGGGCTGAAGCCCACCCTACGACTGGCTCCTACGACTTGGCGGATAAGCCTAGCGGTTACTTCATGGTCGGCATCGAGAAATCCGCGCCGGCACGGATACCGGTCGGCCAGCGCCGGGTCACGGTCTTCATCCGGGTAAAGAAGCGCACGCCGTCCGGGCCGTGCATGTTCAGCGGGCCGAAGATCGAGCGCTTCCAGCCACCGAAGCAATGGAAGGCCATCGGTACCGGAATCGGCACGTTGACGCCGACCATGCCCACCTTCACGTTCTCTTCGTACTGGCGTGCGGTGTCACCGTCGCGGGTGAAGATCGAGGTACCGTTGCCATACTCGTGATCGTTGACCAATTTCAGCGCCTCGTCGAATGATTGCACCCGCACCACCACGAGTACCGGCCCGAAGATTTCCTCCTGGTAGATGCGCATGCTCGGGGTCACCCGGTCGAACAGGGTCGGCCCGACGTAGAAGCCGTTCTCGAAGCCCTCCACTTTCAAGCCGCGACCATCGCACACCAGCGTTGCGCCCTCTTGCACGCCCAGGTCGATGTAGCCGGATACTTTCTGCTGATGCTCGCGTGTGACCAGCGGCCCCATGTGCGGTTCGGGTTCGATCCCCGTGCCCGGCCCGGTGCGCATTTGCGCGATCTCGTCCTTGAGCATCTCGACCAGATGGTCCGCCACCTCGTCACCGACGCACACCGCCACGGAGATCGCCATGCAGCGCTCACCGGCCGAGCCATAGGCGGCGCCCGTCAGCGAGCTGACCACCTGCTGGGGATCGGCGTCGGGCATGATCACCATGTGGTTCTTCGCCCCGCCCAGGGCCTGGCAGCGTTTGCCGTGGGCCGAGGCAGTGCTGTAGATGTACTCGGCGATGGGCGTCGAGCCGACGAAGCTCACCGACTGCACGCGCTCGTCGGTGAGCAGCACGTCCACCGCTTCCTTGTCGCCATTGACGATGTTCAGCACGCCCGCCGGCAACCCGGCTTCGGCCAGCAGCTCGCCGATCAGCATGGTGGCGCTCGGGTCCTTTTCCGACGGCTTCAAGACGAAGGTGTTGCCGCAGGCGATGGCCACCGGCAGCATCCACAGCGGCACCATGGCCGGGAAGTTGAACGGGGTGATGCCGGCGCAGACACCCAGCGGCTGCATCAGCGAGTTGGAATCGATATCGCGACCGACGTTGGGTGAGAACTCGCCCTTGAGCAGATGCGGAATGCCGCAGGCGAACTCCACCACTTCCAGCCCGCGGGTGACTTCGCCCTGGGCGTCGGAAAACACCTTGCCGTGCTCCAGCGAGATCAGCCGCGCCACCTCGTCGCGACGCGCTTCGAGCAGCGCCTTGAAGCGAAACATGACGCGAGCACGGACCAGCGGCGGCGTCTTCGACCAGTCTGCGAAGGCGCTCTGGGCGGCGGCAATGGCTTCACGGGTTTCGTCGGCCGAAGACAGCGAAACATAGAGGCGCGGCTCACCGGTGGCCGGGTTGTAGACGGTCGCGTGGCGTTCGGAGCGGCCCGCGACGGCCTCGTTGTTGATCAGGTTGCCGAGGGTCTGCATGGGTTACTCCTGGTTCCAGACGGTTTCGTAGAGGTCGATGATTTCCGCTTCCGTGGGCACGCGCGGATTGTTGCCCGGCGAGCCGGAGGCCAGCGCCTGGCGCGCCATGGTTTCGCGCAGTTCGAAGAAGCGTTCGCGGGTGATGCCGAACTGTTCTGGGCTCGGCACTTTAAGCTCCTGATTGATCGCGCGCAGTTCGGCGAGCAGCTTGTCGTTGGCCACCTCGACGCTGTCGGTTTGCGCGGCAACGCCCATCGCCCGCGCGCAGTCGGCATAGCGCTCGGGCGCCGCGGGAATCGAGAAGGCGGTGATCGCCGGCAGCAGCATGGCGTTGGACAGCCCGTGCGGCACATGGAAGAAGGCACCGATCGGCCGGCTCATGCCGTGCACCAGCGCCACCGAAGCGTTGGAGAAGGCGATGCCGGCCAGCGTCGCCCCAAGCATCATCGCCTCGCGGGCCTGGCGATTGCCGGGCTCGTGATAGGCCGCGCGCAGGTTCGGCGCCAGCAGGTGCATGGCCTGCAGCGCCTGGGCATCGCTGTAGAGGCTGGCCTTGCGACTGACATAGGCCTCGATGGCGTGGGTCAGCGCGTCGATGCCGGTGTCGGCGGTGACCCGCGGCGGCAGCGACAGGGTCAGCTCGTAGTCGATCAGCGCGGCGATGGGCATGAAACCGAGGCCGGCGCAGAGCATTTTCTCGTCGCTGGTTTCGTCGGTGATGATGGTGAAGCGCGTGGCTTCCGAGCCGGTGCCCGCCGTGGTGGGGATGGCGATCAGCGGCAGGCCGGCTTCGCTGACATCGCGCGGGAAGCGGTAATCGCGCATTTCGCCGCCGAACTTGCCGAGGATGCCGATGGCCTTGGCCGAATCGATCGGGCTGCCGCCACCGAGGGCGATGATCGAATCGTAGCTGCCCTGACGGACCATCTCGACGCCGGCACGAATCGATGCCGCGGTCGGCTCCGGCAGGGTATCGGCAAAGCAGTCGCTGGGGATGTCAGCCTTGGCCAGTATCTCGCTGATCCGGGCGACATAGCCCAGCTCGACCATCATCCGGTCGGTCACGATCAATGGTCGTTTGCAGCCAAGGTTATGCAGCACCGAGACAACCTGCTGACTGGCGCCGGCGCCGACTTCCATCAGACGCGGCAAAACGATGCGATGGCTCATTGGGTTCTCCGATAGGGTTCGCGCTGCGCTCGGACAGGTCTAAAGGCCAGCCAGATGAGGCGCTATGTGAACGGATTGCATGAGAAAACTTCAGGTCTCGATTGAGAAAGTTCGTCTCAGGTGGCTTGGAGACTAGAAACAATGACCGCAAGCGTCAAGCTAAAACGAGACGTTTATTCTCGTTATCGGAGGAGCCGGTATGCCAGGGCCGTATGGATACGTGCTGAACGTGACGAGGGAGCGGGCCCGGATCGCCAGCAAGCTGGCTCCTACAGGAATGTGTGGTTTGCTATGCCACAGCCGCACTGAACCCTGGCTTTTCATTGTTGGTGAGATCGTCAGCGCGGAGACAACTACAGACCACGAGCGGCTGACGACGCGGGCTTTTCGTAGGAGCCAGCTTGCTGGCGATCAGCTGCACTAAGAAGGCGACAGCGCCTGACCGAGCAGACGCTGCAACAGGTCGTCGCCCTCAGCCTGTAAGCGTGTTCGAGTCTGCGCAACCTGATCGCGGCTGGCGGCGTCTTCGATACTTGCCATATCCGCATCGACATTGATCAAGGCTGCGCTGAGCCCGGCATGGATGAGCATGGCGCCGGCCCGGGTATCGCTTTGCACGTTCGGGTCGGTACATGGCCAGGCATCGACCGCCAGCGCGAGTGCCTCCAGGCAGCAATGCGCCAGCGCCAGCGGTACGGCACAGGCCTGACGGGACGCGGCCTGCTTCTGTTCGGGCTCACCCTCCCGAGCAGCGTTCAGGTAGTCCCCGAAAGCCCGGTCATCATCATCGGCGAACGCGCCGGGCCTGCCCGACAGTGCTTCCGCCGCTTGCAACAGCGCGCGGCGAGTCGGATCGGACCCGTGGGCCTCGCTGATACGCAGGCCCTTGAGTACCAGTGCAAGCCCGATATCAGCCGTGACAGCGGCGGCCGCACCGCAACCGGGCGTTGGCTGGTTGGCCGCCGTGGCTGCCCTGAAATCGGCCAGCCGTTGCGTCCAGATGCTCGCCTCATCGCTCATCCGGGCGATCCGTCAGCCAGCCTGCGCATTACCCTCGCCCCAATGGAGCAGCACGTCGAGCATGCGGTTGGAGAAGGCCCATTCGTTGTCATACCAAGCCAGCACCTTGACCAGGTCGCCCTGTACGCGCGTGTGGCTGAGGTCGGCAACGCAGGAGGTCGGATGGCCGAAGAAGTCCCGCGAGACCAGCGGCAGGTCGTTGCACTCCATGACGCCGAGCGGCAGCTGCTGCGCGCCTTGGCGGAGGATCTGGTTGATCGCCTCGACGCTTCCCGGTGCACGCTCGGCAGTGAAGGTGAGGTCGACCAGCGACACGTTCGGCGTCGGCACCCGCACCGCCAGGCCGTCCAGCCGCCCAGCGAGTTCGGGCAGCACCAGACCGATGGCCTTGGCCGCACCGGTAGTCGAGGGAATGATCGATTCCGCCGCGGCACGCGCGCGGTAGAGGTCCTTGTGCGCCTTGTCCAGCAGGCTCTGGTCATTCGTGTAGGCGTGCACGGTGTTGAGCAGGCCCTGACGGATCCCCACTGCCTCGTGCAGCACCTTGGCCAGCGGTGCCAGGCAATTGGTGGTGCAGGAGGCATTGGAGATCACACGGTGGCTGCCGTCGAGCAGCTCATGGTTGACGCCGTAGACGACCGTCAGATCGGCGCCATCGAGCGGATGCGAGGCGAACACGCGCATGGCCCCGGCCTCCAGGTGCTGGTCGATCAATGCGCGCTTCTTGAACTTGCCCGAACATTCCAGCACCACATCGACCCCGAGCTGTTTCCACGGCAGTTGGCTGGGGTCGCGCTCTTGCAGCAGACGGATCGACTGGCCGCGAATCTGCATCACATCGTCATGCAGATCGACCTGCCCCTGAAAGCGGCCAAAGGTGGTGTCGAAGCGCGTCAGGTGCGCCATCGCCGAACGCTCGCTGAGGTCGTTGATCGCTTCGATATGGATCTGGTTTTCCAAGTTTCGCTCGAACAGGGCTCGCAGTACAGCTCGGCCGATACGGCCATAACCATTGATGGCAACTCGCAACATGGTGCTCTCCCGGGGTCGTTGAGACTGGTGAAGGTTAGTCGGAGTATCCGCGGTGGCGTTCAGTACCGTCCGACGGAGATCAATGAACCGGGGAAACCCAAGGCACCGTCCGTCAGTCGTAACTCTCACAGGCCCGTTGCCCCGGGCTTGCCGCACTCCGGAAAAGGGCCACGAGTAATGAGCGAGTCATCCCCCGCACCCTGGTGGAAAGGCGCCACTGTTTATCAAATTATCAAATCTACCCGCGTTCCTTCGCCGACAGCAACGGTGACGGCATTGGCGACCTGGACGGTGTGCTGCGCCACCTCGACCACCTGCAATACCTGAGCGTCGACGCACTGTGGCTGTCGCCGCTCTTCCGCTCACCGATGGCCGACGCCGGTTACGACGTCAGTGACTATTGCGATATCGATCCGCTGTTCGGCTCGCTCAACGACATCGACCGGCTGATCGCCGAAGCCCATGCCCGCGGCATTCGCGTACTGCTCGATTTCGTGCCCAACCACACTTCCGATCAGCATCCCTGGTTCATCGAGTCGCGCCGCTCGCGGGGCAGCCCCAAGCGCGACTGGTACATCTGGCGCGACGAGCCGAACAACTGGCGCGCCGCACTCAACGCCGGCAGCGCCTGGACCTGGGACGAGCAGACCCAGCAGTATTACCTGCACCTGTTCCTGCCCGCGCAGCCGGATCTGGACTGGCGCAACCCTGAAGTGATCGAGGCCATGCACGGCGTGCTGCGCTTCTGGCTCGACCGCGGCATCGACGGTTTTCGCATCGACGTCATTCATTGCACCGGCAAGGACCCGCGCTTCGCCGACGACCCGCGCTGCCAGGCCGGCCAGCCGCTGGCGGATTTCAACGATCAGCCTTACAGCCATGAAGTGCTGCGCGGACTTCGGCGTCTGGTCGACAGCTACCCTGGCGAGCGCGTGCTGGTCGGCGAGGTCAATATCCGCTCCACCGAGCGGGTGCTGCAGTACTACGGCGCCGGCGACGAGCTGCACCTGGCCTTCAACTTCAACCCGCTCGACGCGCCCTGGGACCCGGTGCTGTTTCGCACCTGCATCCGCGACGTGCAGCACTGGCTGCAACCGGCCGGTGCCTGGCCCACCTGGGTGCTGTCCAACCACGACAACGTGCGTCAGCGCAGCCGCTATCAGGGTTCGCTGCGCAGCGCCCATGCCGCGGCGGTGCTATTGCTCACCTTGCGCGGCACGCCCTTCATCTACCAGGGCGAGGAGCTGGGGCTGGAAGATGCGGTGATCGAAGCGGACGAGCAGGTCGATCCCGGCGGTCGCGATGGCTGCCGCGCGCCGATCCCCTGGCTCGCCGCACCGCCTCACGGCTGGGCAGGCAGTCAGCCGTGGCTGCCCTTCCCACCCGACAGCGACGAGTTGGCCGCCGAACGGCAGCGGGGTGCCCCCGGCTCGACCCTCGAGCTCTACCGCCGACTGATCGCCGCGCGCAAACGCAGCGGCGCTCTGCTTCACGGCGACTGGGAAGAGTTACCGTCGCACCCCAACGTGCTGGCCTATCGACGACAGCTGGACGATGAGCAACGGGTGATCTGTCTGAATTTCGCCGATAAGCCCCACGTCTTTCCGCTCAACGGACGCTGGCAGGTGGAGGTCGCCAGCGACGCGCAGGGCGAAGGCGAGCGCTATAGCGCCGAACTGGCACCCGGCCAGGCGCTGCTTCTCAGCCCGGAGGAACATTGACATGCGGCCACTCTGGTATCGGAACGCGGTGATCCATCAGATCGATCCGTCACTGTTCCTCGACGTTAACGGGGATGGCTGCGGCGATCTGCGCGGCGTCATCGAGCGCCTGGATTACGTACGCGGCCTGGGCGCCACGGCCATCTGGCTGATGCCGTTCCATCAGTCGCTCTTCCGCGATGCCGGCTACGATGTCAGCGACCATCTGCAAGTCGATCCGCGCTTCGGTGATCTCGCCGACGTGGTGTATTTGCTGGAGAAAGCCGAGGAGCTGGGCCTGCACGTCATCATCGAACTGGTGGTGCAACACACCTCGATCGAACATCGCTGGTTTCAGGAAGCGCGCCGCGACCCGCAGTCGCCCTATCGGGACTATTACCTCTGGGCGGACGAACCGGACGACAGCATCGAGCCGATCTTTGCCACGGTGGAAAAGAGCGTCTGGACCCGGGACGAAGACGCCGGGCAGTACTACCGCCACCTGTTCTACCACCATGAGCCGGACCTGAATCCGGGCAACCCGAAGGTGATCGAGGAGATCGAGCGGATCATCGCCTTCTGGCTGCGCCTGGGCGTGTCGGGATTCCGTGTCGATGCCGCTTCGCACCTGATCGAACAGGCCGGCCACGGCGACCGCGCGGACGGCTACTGGCTGCTCGAGCACATGCGCGACTTCGTCACCCTGCGCCGCCCGGAAGCGGTACTGCTGGGCGAGGTCGACGTGGAGTCGGAAGAGTACCGCGACTATTTCGGCGAAGGCGATCGGCTGGCCGTGTTGCTGAACTTCTGGGCCAACAACCACTTCTTTCTCTCGCTCGCGCGCAGCGAAGCAGAGACCCTTCAGCGGGCACTGGAACGCCAGCCGGAACCGCCCGAACGCGCGCAGTACGCCATCTGGCTGCGCAACCATGACGAGTTGGACCTGGAGCGGCTGAGCGACGACGAGCGCGAAGAAGTCATGCAGGCCTTCGCCCCCGATCCCGACATGCGCGCTTACAACCGCGGCATCCGCCGGCGTCTGGCACCGATGCTCGACGGAAACGAACGACGCATCGCCATGGCCCATGCACTGCTGTTCGCACTGCCTGGCACGCCGGTCATCCGTTACGGTGAGGAAATCGGCATGGGCGAGGATCTGTCGCGCCCCGAGCGGCTGGCGGTGCGTGCCCCGATGCAGTGGTCCAACGAAGCCAACGCCGGATTCTCCTGCGCCGACACCCCACAGCTGGCCGCGCCGCTGATCGACGACGGCGAGTTCGGTTACCAGCAGCGAAACGTCTACGCCCAGACCCTGCGCGACGACTCCTTGCTGTCCAGGTCCGGGACCATGACCCGCACCCGTATCGGTCTGCGCGAGATTGCTGGCGGTCAGCACCGCGCGGTCGAAGCGGGATGCCCGTCGGTCTTCGCCATTGGCCATGACAACGATTCGACGGTGTTGATGCTGGTGAATCTGGCGGACCGGGAGGTCGACATCGAAATCGCCGAACGCGACCTTCAGGACATGGTCGACGTGCTGGCCGACAGCGATTACGACCAGCCCAAAGGGCATCCCTTGCGACTACGCCCGAACGGCTACGGCTACCGCTGGTTGCGGCGCAAGCAGCAATTGTTCGGCTAGATGAAACGCTCCCTCGATGCTGCGCAATGGCGCGGCTGGCATATCGATGGGTTTCCCGTAGGCAGCTGGCGCAACGTTGACGGCGAGCTGCAGGCCATCGCCGGCGCCCCGCGGGTCGATCTGATATCGCTGCAGCGTTACGACGATTTCACCTTTCGTTTCGAGTTCGCCCTGCCTGTCGCCGGCAATTCCGGCGTGCTGTTCCGCGTCGAGGAAAATGCCGAACTCAGCTGGCACAGCGGCCCGGAAATGCAGCTGTTAGACGATGCCGGCCATCCCGACGGTCGCGAGCCCACCACACGCAACGGCGCCTTGTACGGGTTGCTGGCAGCCGAGCCGGAAACGACCCTGGAGCCTGGCGAGTTCATCGAGGCGGCCCTGACCGTACGCGACGGCCATGTCGAGCACTGGCTGCGTGGTCGCTGTGTGCTGCGCTATCGACTCGATGACCCAGCACTGCGCGAAGGTATCACGCGCAGCAAATTCAGTGGCTATCCAGACTTCGCCCAGGCCAGGGAGGGCCACTTGGTGCTACAGCACCATGGCGAGGCGGCACGCTTTCGCCGCTTGTCGATCGAAACGCCCGACTGAACGCTCCGCTTGGACCCGCGCACGGATTTGAGCGAGAATGCGCGGCTTTCCAGGCTGCGGAAAGCAGTGACGAACGGAAGCTGGATCGATACGAGCTGGGCGCTCGCCTTCATGGCGCAGCGCCCAACTGGTTTTCAGCACCATGATTCGCCAGGCAAACCCGGCCGCCCACGCTTGAGGTAGCGCGTTCGTGGAACAGCTGAAACAAAAGATCCGCAATGAAGGCATCGTGCTCTCCGACCGCGTACTCAAGGTCGATGCTTTCCTGAATCATCAGATCGACCCTGTGCTGATGCAGCAGATCGGCGAGGAATTCGCGAGCCGGTTCCGCGACGAGAAGATCACCAAGATCGTCACCATCGAAGCCTCGGGCATCGCGCCAGCGATCATGGCTGGCCTGGAGCTGGGCGTACCGGTGATTTTCGCCCGCAAGCATCAATCGCTGACCCTGACCGATCACCTGCTGACGGCCTCGGTGTACTCCTTCACCAAGCAGGTCGAGAGCACCATCGCGATTTCCACCACTCATCTGTCGCCAAGCGACCGGGTGCTGGTCATCGACGACTTCCTGGCCAACGGCAAGGCGGCCAAGGGATTGATTTCGATCATTCAGCAGGCAGGCGCGAGCATCGCCGGGCTTGGCATCGTCATCGAGAAGTCCTTCCAGGCAGGCCGGCAGGAACTGGAGGAAGCGGGCTTCCGCGTCGAGTCCCTGGCTCGCGTGGCCGCCCTCAGCGACGGCCAGGTGGTGTTCGTCGAGTAACCATCCCGCGCCACTCCCTGCGGCTTATTCCTTACGCCACAGGTCAACCAGCGCGCCCTGCGTGCCGGCCACCGGATCGCTCAGCGGTATGCTGACCCGCTGAGCGCGCGCCTGTGCCTCATCATGGCTGGCTTCATCCGGGCGCAGCAGATCGTATTGCTGCTCGACCGGATAGCCGCCCACCACTTCGAAATCACTGCTGGCGCTGAGCTGGCAATGACCGGTGCCGGCCGGCAGTACCAGCGCGTCGCCAGCGCGCACCTCGACTTCCTGCCCCTGTTCGCCACCGAGCATCAGCCGCGCCGAACCCCGCGAAACGCCGAGCACCTCATGAGCGGTCGAATGATAGTGGTGATAGTCGTACACACCCGCACGCCACTGGGTCGGCCACAGGTGGCTGCTGAACAGATTCTCGAACGCACTGGCATAGTCCCCCTCAGCCAGCGGCAACTGCCGGTACACCAGTACCGGATGCGAGCTGTTCGGCGTACGGCCGTCGCTGGAAAAGTGCAACTGCTCGGGATGCGGGGCGGAACTGGGCATGGGCACCTCATCTTCGTGCGGAGGCCTGATGTCGGTGCAGGCCCGGAATGGGTTTGAAGTTTCGACCCGATACCGCGCGGCTTTTATCCCCGCCAGACACGACAAAGCCGCCCGGAGGCGGCATTGTCTGACCGGCTGAACTTAAAGGCCGGACATGTGTTTGATGGCAGCCATCAGCTCGTCATCCGAACAGCTGGCGCAGGTGCCTTTCGGCGGCATGGCGTTGATGCCGGTGATGGCATGCTGCAGCAAAACGTCAAGCCCGCCCTTCTCATCAGCACGCGCTTGCCAGGCAGCCGTATCGCCGACCTTCGGCGAGTCCAGCAGACCGGTGCCGTGGCAGGCGTTGCAGAACTTGCCGACCACTTCTTCACCGCTCAGCGCGCCGCCACCAGCGGCAGCAGCTGCCGGACCGGCCGCTGCGCATTCTTCACCTTGAATACAAACGTCGCCCACCGGCTTGAGGCGCTCGGCGATGTCGTCGTTGGTCGCAGCCTGAGCGCTCACTGCCCACAGGGCCAATACGGCAGTCTGTGCTACCAGGATCTTCTTAATCAGGTTCACCTTATACCCTCATGTGGCTAGACACGCCCGCGGCCACGGTATCGCGAGCGGCGGTCAGTATAACGGCAAGCCATGCCCGCCGAAACAATACGAAAGACCCTGTCATCCCCCGCGACGCTTTGTCGCACCGCGCTCGGGGACCATTGGTCAGGATCAGAAATTCGCCGGCGTGGTCGCGCTGATCAGCTTGGCCGGCGCGTCGAACGGATTACGAAAGCGATGCGGCTTGCTGCTCTCGAAGTAGTAACTGTCGCCTGTTTCCAATAGATAGGTCTGGCCGCTCACCGTCAGCTCCAGACGCCCCTCGACCAGCATGCCAGCCTCTTCGCCCTGGTGCGCCAGCATGTCGATGCCGGTATCGGAGCCAGGCGGATAGGTTTCGGCGAGAAAGGCGATGGCGCGACCCGGGTGCGCCTTGCCGACGAGCTTCATGCTCACCGCGCCGTCGGAAATATCGATCAGCTCGCCGGCCTTGTAGACCACCTGAGTATCGCTGTCCTGCTCGAAATCAGGCGAGAAAAACTCGACCAATGAGATTGGAATGCCGCTCAGCACCTTCTTCAGCGAACTGATCGACGGGCTGACGCTGTTTTTCTCAATCATGGAGATGGTGCTGTTGGTGACGCCCGCACGTTTGGCGAGTTCGCGTTGGGACAGGCCCTTGAGTTTGCGGATGGTTTGCAGTCGAACACCAACGTCCAATACGGGAGCCCCCAATAAGAGCGATTGTTGAGGTCGCTATGATGGCGAGGGCGTTCAGTATTTTCAACACAACGGGACGAAATGACAGATCGCCCCGGATGGCGATCGGGCTACACCGGTAATGCGGCCACGACCGACAGTTCAATGCGGATCTCGGGCTCGCAAAGCTTGGCCTCTACCGTGGCCACGCGCCGGCGCGATGCCTTCCGGCAATGATCCCAGACCGCAGTCATGCCCGGCGAAATCGGCATCGATGTCCTTCAGGTAGATGGTCACCGAAAGAATGTGCGGCTTGTCGGTGCCGGCCTGACGCAGCAGCCGCTCGAATTATCGAGGGTTTCGCGAGTCTGTTGCTCGATGCCGGCTCTCATGTCTTCAGCCACCTGACCGGCCCGGTAAACCGTGCCACGGTGGATGACGATCTGGCTCAGGCGAGCGTTAATGGGCAGGCGCTGTATGGGCATGTCTGTGCGATTGTTTGTGGGGGCCATAGCGGGAAATATCGAGGCCTCCGGTACTGATCTGCGTGCACTTTTTCGCCAGCATGTCCGCCAGCAAGCGACCAGAGCCACAGGCCATGGTCCAGCCCAGGGTACCGTGCCCGGTGTTCAGATACAGGTTGCGGTAGCGTGTGCCGCCGATGATCGGCGTTCCATCCGGTGTGGCCGGGCGCAGGCCGCTCCAGAGTTCGGCCGTGCTCGGATCGCCAGCCTGCGGGAACAGATCGCCGACGACCATTTCCAGCGTTTCTCGCCGACGCGGATTGAGCGAAAGGTCATGGCCGGCAATTTCGGCCATGCCGCCCACCCGGATGCGCTGATCGAAACGGGTGATGGCGACCTTGTAGGTCTCGTCGAGCACGGTCGACACCGGCGCCATGGCAGGGTCGCTGATCGGGACGGTCAATGAATAGCCCTTGAGTGGATACACCGGCGCGCGGATGCCGAGCGGCTTGAGCATCTGCGGGCTGTAGCTGCCCAGCGCCAGCACGTAGCGATCGGCCTTCTCCAGCTGGCCATCGATCCAGGCGCCATCGAGGCGATCGCCGGAACACGCCAGGCGCTGGATATCCTGCTCGAAGCGAAACTCAACACCGAGCGCTCGCGCCATCTCCGCCAGCTTGGTGGTAAACATGTGACAGTCGCCGGTCTGGTCGTTGGGCAGGCGCAGCGCGCCACTGAGCTTGTCCGATACCTTCGCCAGCGCCGGTTCGACGCGCGCGATGCCGGCCCGATCGAGCAGCTCATAGGGCACGCCGGACACATCCAGCACGGCGATGTCCTTGGCGGCGTTATCCAGCTGTGCCTGGGTGCGGAACAGTTGGGTCGTGCCGCATTGCCGGCCTTCGTAGTCGATGCCTGTTTCGGCGCGCAGCTCGTCCAGGCAGTCGCGGCTGTATTCCGACAGCCGCACCATGCGTTCCTTGTTCACCGCATAGCGCGCCGCCGTGCAGTTGCGCAGCATCTGCGCCATCCACAGGTATTGCTGAATGTCGCCGGTGAGCTTGATGGCAAGCGGGGCATGGCGTTGCATCAGCCACTTCATGGCTTTCATCGGGACGCCAGGCGCAGCCCAGGGCGACGCGTAACCGGGGGAAACCTGGCCGGCATTGGCGAAGCTCGTCTCCATCGCCACGGCTGGCTGGCGGTCAACCACCACCACCTCGAAGCCAGCCCGCGCCAGATAGTAGGCACTGGTGGTACCGATCACGCCGCTTCCCATTACCAGAACACGCATCGCCGTCTCCCACCCGTGCTACCGGGCTTTTTCGAGCCACTGTTGATGCGGAGTATAGAAAGCGCCATGTAGTGGTTTTCGCTATATAACAGGCTATATTTGCGATTTATTCACGCCTGTAACCGCATTTATAGAGGCGATACGCCTATGCGCACCCAGCATCAGACCCGCCGCGAGCTGGACAAGATCGACCGCCAGATCCTTCGCCTGCTGCAGGCCGAAGGACGCCTGCCGTTTACCGAACTGGGCGAGCGTATCGGCCTGTCGACCACGCCGTGTACGGAGCGCGTTCGACGTCTGGAGCGCGAAGGCATCATCATGGGTTACACGGCGAGGCTGAACCCGCAGCATCTGAAAGGCGGACTGCTGGTATTCGTCGAGATCAGCCTGGCCTACAAGTCAGGCGACATCTTCGAAGAGTTTCGTCGTGCCGTGCTCAAGCTGCCTCATGTGCTGGAGTGCCATCTGGTTTCGGGGGACTTTGACTACCTGATCAAGGCGCGGATCTCGGAAATGGCCTCCTACCGCAAGTTGCTCGGCGACATCCTGCTCAAGTTGCCGCATGTGCGCGAGTCGAAGAGCTACATCGTGATGGAAGAGGTCAAGGAATCGCTGGAACTGCCGGTACCGGATTAACAGCTGCAAGCTGCAAGCTGCAAGCTGCAAGCTGCAAGCAATCAGCGTCAGCCCGAGTGATGTGCCCAAGGTGAAAATGTCCTCGTCCTTCTTCAAATTTTCAGCACTTTTCAGCTAGCCGCCGCTGCTACTTGAAGCTGGAAGCTGGAAGCTTGAAGCTGTTGCCCATGCAAACCGTCCAAGGCTCGACCATGACCACCGCGCCATCAGCTGCTCGCGCGCAGCACCACGCGCCGTCCTACTATGCGGCCACCACCAATCGCACCCTTGATCTCACGCACTTGCAAGGCGAGCTGGAGGCGGACGTCTGCATCGTCGGGGGCGGCTTCAGCGGTCTCAACACGGCGATCGAACTGGCCGAGCGCGGCCTGTCCGTAGTGCTGCTGGAAGCCCACCTGATCGGTTGGGGTGCGAGCGGGCGCAACGGCGGACAGCTGATCCGTGGAGTGGGGCATGACGTCGAGCAGTTTCAGCCGGTGCTGGGTGACGAGGGCGTGGACAGCCTCAAACGTATGGGTTTCGAAGCGGTGGACATCGTGCGCGAGCGCATCGAGCGCTACGCCATCGATTGCGACCTGACCTGGGGCTACTGCGATCTGGCAACGAAACAACGGCACGTCGAAGGCTTCGAAGCGGACTACGCCGATCTCCAGCGTCTGGGCTATCCGCATCCATTGAGGCTCCTGCCAAGAAACGCGATGGGCGAAGTCATCGGTTCCGATCGCTATGTGGGCGGTCTGATCGACTGGGGCTCGGGCCATCTTCACCCACTCAACCTGGCGTTGGGCGAAGCAGCCGCAGCCCTATCCCTAGGCGTGCGGCTGTACCAGCGATCCGCTGTCGAACGGATCGATTACGGTCAGCAGGTTCGGGTTCACACGGCGCAGGGCAGCGTGCGCGCCCGTCAGCTCGTGCTGGCCGGCAATGCCTACCTGGGTTCCCTGAACAAATCACTGGCGGGCAAGGTGCTACCGGCCGGCAGTTACATCATTGCCACCGAGCCGCTTCCCGAAGGCGTCAGACAGCAATTGCTGCCGCAGAACATGGCGGTCTGCGATCAGCGGGTAGCGCTGGACTACTTCCGCCTGTCGGCCGATGGCCGGCTGCTGTTTGGCGGCGCCTGCCACTATTCCGGGCGCGACCCGAAGGACATCGCCGCCTACATGCAACCGAAGATGCTGGAAGTGTTCCCCCAGCTACGCAACACCCGAATCGATTACCAATGGGGCGGCATGATTGGCATTGGCGCCAACCGGCTGCCACAAATCGGGCGACTGCCAGACCAGCCCAACGTCTATTACGCCCAGGCCTATGCCGGGCACGGCCTGAACGCTACGCACCTGGCTGGGCGCCTGCTCGGCGAAGCCATCAGTGGGCAGCTCGAGGGACGCTTCGACCTGTTCTCCCGCGTGCCACACCCGACCTTCCCTGGCGGTCAGCGTCTGCGCTCACCGCTGCTGGCCCTGGGCATGCTCTGGCACCGGCTTAAAGACCAGCTCTGAATTTCGCCGTTGCGCTGGCGTCCAAACCGTCGAGGAACATAACAATAGACAGGAGTGACCTTGCGCCTGCACCTGCTCCTTGTGGCAGTGCTCTTTCTGGTTGGCTGTGTCGACCAGATTACACCCACCCCAACGTCCTACGCGCTGCCCAACCGGAACTCGGCGCTGACCCAGCAAGTCGAGGCGCTGGCGGCACAGCAGCCTGCGGGCAGCTCCGGGTTTCGCCTGCTGTCCGACAGTGCCGAAGCCTTTTCGGCGCGCATGCAGATGATTCGCCAGGCCAGGACGAGCCTCGACGTGCAGTACTACATCGTCCACGATGGCTTGAGTACCCGCGCGCTCATAGAAGAGGTGGTGCGTGCCGCTGACCGCGGCGTCAGGGTACGGCTGCTGCTTGATGACACCACGAGTGACGGTAGCGACTACCAGATCGCCACGCTGGCGGCGCACCCGAACATCCTGATCCGCGTCTTCAACCCCCTGCATAGCGGCCGCAGCACTGTAATTACCCGTTCGCTCGGGCGGTTGCTCAACCTATCCCAACAACACCGCCGCATGCACAACAAGCTGATGCTGGCTGACAGCAGCCTGGCCATCGTCGGCGGGCGCAACCTGGGCGATGAATACTTCGATGCCGATCAGAGTTTCAACTTCACCGACATCGATCTGCTCGCCGCCGGCCCGGTCGCCGGGCAATTGGCGGTCAGCTTCGACCAGTACTGGAACCACACGCTGAGCGTGCCGATCCAGCAGTTTCTGCGCCATCCGCCCAGCAGGGACGCGCTTGAACTGGCGCGTCGCGAGATCACCCGACATCTGCAGGCCGAACGGCAAAAGGACGAGCGCCGCTATCAGCAGTTGATGGGCGGGCTGCAGGAGCCTTCTCCGCACGACTGGCTGACCGACCTGATCTGGGCGCCTGGCGAAGCGCTTTGGGATCACCCCGACAAGATCGAAGCGCCCGGCATCCCCAATGACAGTCTGCTGCTGTCCACCCAGCTGCAGCCGAGCATGGACGGCGTGCGGCGATCTCTGACGCTGATCTCCGCTTACTTCGTGCCAACCGAACAAGGTGTTGAATACCTCGCCGGACAGGCCAGAAACGGCGTTGCGGTACAGATTTTGACCAATTCTCTGGAGGCCACCGACGTGCCCGCCGTGCATGGCGGCTATGTGCCCTATCGGGCCGATCTGCTGAAAGCGGGAGTGCGGTTGTTCGAGTTGCGTCGGCAACCGGACCAGGAGACCCGCTTCAGCATCAGTGGCGATTCCGAATCCAGCCTGCACAGCAAGGCAGCGGTGTTCGACCAGGAGCGGGTCTTTCTCGGCTCGCTGAACTTCGACCCTCGCTCAGTCCTGTGGAACACCGAAGTCGGCATCCTTGTCGACAGTCCGACATTGGCTCGCCAGGTGCACACACTCTCGCAAGAGGGCACATCGCCCGCCGTCAGCTATGAAGTGCGACTGATCGAGCGCAACGGCGAGCGACGGCTGATCTGGATCGCTGAGAATGACGGGCGGCGAACGGTATTGCTGCACGAACCGGGCGGTGCTTGGCGACGGTTCAATGCCTGGTTCAGCCGGGTGATTGGGCTCGAGCGGATGCTCTGAGCGGCTTCAACGCGCGCAAGGGGGTTCGTGCCACTTCGGCCAATCTTGCCGTGCAAACGGGCCGCCCATCCAAGATGGGCCAGCAAGGCGCCAACGTTCGCACCGAGCGGCCAAGGTGGAATACTCGCTGTGCAGTACCTCAACCTCGCCCATGTAGGCTCATTCGAAACCGCCCCGCGAACAACCGGAGCAGCGTCGAGATCAAGGCGACCAGCGCAACCGGACTCAGCCATAGCCCGAACACCTCAAACACCTGGACGCGACAGCAGCGCTGCGACAGCCAGCACGATCATCGGAATGCCGATGAAATGGCTGAGCAGATTGCGCGGTCCCGGTGATGGCCGCGTATTGGCCGAGGTGATCGGCCAGTGTTTGCATCGGGACGAGCTCCGAATAGCCTGGCTGGCAAGCTTAGCCAGCTCGGCAAGGTGCCACGCGGTGTCGAGTGATGGTTGAGCGCCAAAGGTCATGGCGCTTGCGCCAATCCGCGGCTCAGCTAGGGCTCCGGACGGTAGCCCAATCGCAGGCCACCCCAGTGACGGCCGTTGACCATGATCGGCACCGACAGGTCATGCATCAGCTCGCCGGTATCGCGGCTGTAGGTCTGCAACAGCACCTTGCGTTCGTGGCTGCCACAGCGCGCGCCGGTGCGGTCATTGAACAAACGCTTGCTGCGGCTGTTGACCTTGTCGATCTCCGGGTCGCCGACCGGGGGCTGGCTGAAGGCACGGTTGTGGGTCGGTACGTAGCCGTCCGGCGTAGTCGCGATGGCATAGATCAACGCATCGTTGCGCGCGAGCAGGGGTTCCTGGATCGCCGGCAGCACCTCGTCGGCGTAACGGTCGAAACGGGTGTTATAGCGGATCGGATCAGTCCCCGGCTGCGCCCGGTAATCGCGATCAAACAGATCGTCGACACTCAGGCGCCCGGCTTGCACGTCCGCCTCGAAACGCGCTCCGATGGCAGCCGCCGCTTCGCGCGCGAGATCGTAAACATCCTGGTGGTAGGCATCGAGTTGTACCTCGGCGAGCTGTTCGCTGACGGTTTCCGCCTGGCCTACCAGCTTGTCTGCGGCCTGCTCCAATTGGCGGGTCTGGGTCTCGCTCTCCAGAGCGTCTCCACGCAACTGCTCTACCGCGACGAACAACTGCGCGAGTCGCTCGTGATTGCTCGCCGTGCCGGCAGCGATTTGCGCCACCTGGGTTTCGACATTGCCAGCCAACTCGGCAATTCCACTGAGCTGAGCTCCCGTCCCGGCGATCTGTGCGGCGGCTTCGTCCAGCTCGCTGGCCTGCTTCTGGATATGGCTGACCACCGCGCCACTTTGCTCACGGATATCGCTAACCATCCGACCCACCTCTCCGGTAGCACTGCTGGTGCGACCGGCCAGGTTTCGCACCTCATCAGCCACCACGGCAAAGCCACGCCCGGCCTCACCGGCGCGCGCCGCCTCGATCGCCGCGTTGAGTGCGAGCAGGTTGGTCTGGCTGGCAATGGACTGAATCACATCGGTGATCTGGCGGATTTCTTCGGTGCGCGCCGAGAGTCCGTCGAGCAGTTCGCGGCTGGCCTGGGTCTGTGCGCTGAGCTGCTGCATGCGTTCGATGGCGTGTTGCAGTTCGACACGCCCACTATCACTGCTACGCCGCACGGCTTCGGCCGCTTCCAACGCCTGCCGTGCTCGGGCAGCGCTGTCCTGTTCGGTCGCCGTCATCGCCTCGGCGCCATTGGCGATCTCGCTGACCGCAACCAGCTGTGACTGCAACCGTGCCGCCAGTTGCTCCGCGCTGAACGACACCTGAGCAGCCGACAGGGCGTTATGACAGGTATGCCGGGAGAGGCTCTTGCTCAGCGCAGCGGAACTCGGCTCGCCGGCGTCCGCTGCAACCGGGATGCCCGTCTCGCTGCGCCAGGGGCCGAACCAGGGCCACAGGGCAAACAACAAGATGGTGATAGAGGTCAGATAGAACGGCAATTCCATCCAGCCCTGGAACAACAGCAGCCCCAGCAGGGCCGCCGCGTGAAACAGACAGGCCTTGGGGTGAAGGCGAAAGGTAGGGCGCATCGGTGGCCTCTTGTTTTCATCCGGTAAAAAAGCGTTGTACCACCTCTGCCAGCAAAGAACATTATTCCTTGGTGGCACATGGCCTTGCCTGGCTGGCAACGATTACACAACCGTTGTCAGCCAGCACGGCCGAGTTACCGGGTTAACGGCTGGATGCGGCCAACCTTGAGCAGCCTCGAACCTGAACGCAGGTCAGGCCTGCGCTTTTTAGCGAGCCTGATCCGGAGCCGTCAGCGGCAGACCGAGCTGTACCCGGCGGCGTAGCCAAGGGCTCGGACGATAGCGTGGTTCGTGACCATAGCAGCGCTGCATGCCCTCCAGGATAGTCAGGATTCGGGCCGGGTTGTAATGCGCGGCGAACCCCAGCGGTCCCGTTGGATAGCCAAGGGCCGCCATCACCGCGCGGTCGAGCGTCTCTGGAGAAGCGATGCCCTTCTGGGCGATCTCACAGCCAAGGTTGACGATGCTGGCCACGATGCGCTGGCTGACGAACCCCGGCGAGTCGTTGATCACCTCGACCGGCACGCCGTCGGCGCCCAACGCCTGGCGTGCCTGAGCCTCCAATGCCGGGTCGAGCGCAGGTTGACGCATCAGCACGCGGCGTTTTTCAAGGTCACTGAAGAGGTCCAGCGCCATGGTACGCACGCCGGGCAGCGCCAGGCGCTCGATACAGCTACTCGCATCTTCTCCCAGCGGCGTGATCAGACAGATCGCCTGGGCCGAAGGCTCGGCCCCCTCTTCGAGGATCGCCCCGGCCTGCTGCAATACCGATCCGATGTAGCTGCGCAGGTCGGGTTCGATACTGTCGAGCCAGAACGGCTGATCGATGCCTACCGGCTCGAAGCGGGGCTCAGGCGTGCGGATCTGCTGGCCGTCTTCGTAGCGATAGAAGCCCTGGCCGGTTTTGCGACCGAGCAATCCGGCCGCCACCCGCTGCGCGGCGAGGTAAGACGGTGTGTAGCGCGGGTCATAGTAGAACTGGTCATGCAGCGACTCCATCACCGCGTGGGAAATATCCAACCCGGTCAGATCGAACAATTCGAACGGGCCCATTCGAAACCCGGGGCCGTCCCGCAAAATACGGTCGATCTGTTCCGGCGTGGCGATGCCCTCGCTAAGGATGCGCAGCGCCTCGGTGCCATAGGCACGACCGGCGTGATTGACCAGGAATCCGGGAGTATCCGGCGTAATCGCAGGGAAATGCCCGGCATGCTCGGCCAGTTGCACCAGCCGCTCAATGACCCTCGGGTCGGTGCGCTCGCCGCGCACCACTTCGACAAGTTTCATCAGCGTCACGGGATTGAAGAAGTGATACCCAGCCACCCGCTCGGGCCGCTCGCAGGCACTGGCAATGCGGGTCACGGACAACGAGGAGGTATTGGTCGCCAGGACGGCGTCGGCCGCAACCAGACCTTCAAGCTCGACAAACAGGCTCTGCTTGGCTTCCAGGTTTTCAACGATGGCTTCGATCAGCAGATCGCAGCCGGACAGCTCGGCCAGCTGATGGGCTGGCTGCATGCGCTGCAGAATCGCCGGCAGCTCATCGGCGGCCAACCGGCCCTTGGCCACACTGCGCTCAAGTAGCTCACGGTTGAACTGCAGGGCTTGATCGATGGTGTCGGGCCGAGCGTCATATAACCAGACCTGCTGGCCGGCGCTGGCAAATAGCTGCGCGATGCCGCGCCCCATGGCGCCGGCGCCGATAATGCCGATACGGGAAAACATGGGAACCTCCTGTGTGGATGGCGTAGCGATGCTAAATGTTGACCCACTGATATTCCGCAGTGCGGAACCCTGTTCCATCGATGTGAGCCCGAGCCTAAAGACTGCCAGACTCCTTGGCAAGCCATCCGTGATCGAGCGCCATGTCCGCTTGCGACTATTCGCCCGCCCAACGCCAGCACGCCCGCGCCTGCGCTACCGGTTTCTTTCCAGACATCGGCTGCGCGTTGCTCGCCTACGGTCCGCCGCACGCCACGCTCGCCCTGACCCTGCTGCCGCGCCATCTGAACAATGTTAGCACCATGCACGGCGGCGTCATGGCGACCTTGAGGGTTGTTGCGATGGGCCCTGCCGGCCGCCCTGACCTGGCTATCCGCCACCCAGGCCGCGATGCTGATGGTGCCGACCGCCGTGATCGTGACCCTGCTCTGGCAGCGGACCACGCCCAGCGGTCACCCTGGCGCATCGCTGTCGGCTGGAATGGCCGTTTCGTCCTCAGCGTATTGTTTCCACTGCTGCTGATGCCCCTGCTGGCATGAGCAACCTTGGCTCACATCCAGCCGTATTCAGCCATCGACAATGGTTCGCCATCCCCGACGATGAAATGATCGAGCACCCGCACATCGATCAGCGCCAGTGCATCGCTGAGCTTGCGGGTCAGCTGGCGGTCTGCCTGACTCGGCTCGGCGACACCGGATGGATGGTTGTGGGTCAGGATGACGGCTGCGGCATTCTGCGCCAGTGCGCGCTTGACCACCTGGCGAGGGTAGACGCTGGCTCCGTCGATGGTGCCGTGGAACAGCACCTCGAACGCCAACACCCGGTGTTTGGAGTCAAGGAAGAGGCAGGCAAAGAGTTCGTGCGGCTCGTGCCGCAGACGCGCCTTGAGATAGTCACGCACTGCCTGCGGGCTTTCCAGCGCCGAATCACGACGGATGCGCTCTGCCAGATGCCGTCTTGCCATTTCCAACACGGCCTGCAGTTGCGCGAACTTGGCCGGCCCTAGCCCCAGGTGTGCGCTGAATTGTTCGCGGTCGCTTTCCAGCAGCGCACGCAGGCTGCCGAACTCGTTGAGCAGGTGTCGCGCCAGATCCACCGCGCTTTTCCCGGCCACGCCGGTGCGCAAGAAAATCGCCAGCAGCTCCGCATCGGACAGCGCCGATGCGCCCTGCTCCAACAGCTTTTCCCGCGGCCGTTCCGCCGCTGGCCAGTCACGAATGCTCATGCCACCTCCATGTCGAGCGTGCCCCTCGTCCTCTGAGGGCGCTGTGCTATCTTAGCGGCCTTTTATCCATGGCAACCGGTTTTCATCGGAACCAGTTCTCACCCTGTAACAAGGCAGGCCTATGCAGCGGCTTTATCGTAAACGCATCGTCCTGGGCGTCGGCGGCGGCATCGCCGCTTACAAGAGCGCGGAGCTGGTGCGCCGGCTACGCGATCAGGGCGCCGAAGTGCGCGTCGTGATGACCAGCGGCGGCCGTGAATTCATCACGCCGTTAACCCTCCAGGCCCTGTCCGGCCATCCGGTTCACCTCGACCTGCTGGACCCTGCGGCAGAAGCCGCGATGGGCCATATCGAGCTGGCACGCTGGGCCGACTTGGTACTGGTCGCGCCAGCTACGGCCGATTTGATGGCACGCCTGGCCCAGGGCGTCGCCAACGACCTGTTGACCACGCTCGTACTGGCGACCAACGCACCGGTTGCCCTGGCTCCAGCCATGAATCAGGCCATGTGGGCAGATCCTGCCACCCAAGCCAACCGCGCGCTACTGGAGCAACGAGGGATCCGCCTGTTCGGCCCGGCTTCCGGTAGCCAGGCCTGCGGCGATGTGGGTCTTGGCCGTATGCTCGAAGCGGATGACCTGGCTCAGGCCGCTGCCGACTGTTTCGAACGCAGCCTGCTAACCGGAAAGCACCTGTTGATCACCGCGGGGCCGACCCAGGAAAACATCGATCCGGTGCGGTACATCACCAACCACAGTTCCGGGAAGATGGGATTTGCCCTTGCCGAAGCCGCCGCCGAGGCCGGTGCGCGCGTGACCCTGGTCGCCGGGCCGGTGTTCCTGCCTACGCCCGACCGCCTTCAGCGCATCGACGTGGTCAGCGCCCGCGACATGCTCGCTGCGTGTGAAGCAGCGATGCCTTGCGACCTGTTCATTGCTGCCGCGGCGGTTGCCGACTATCGCCCGGAAGTCGTAGCGCCGCATAAACTGAAGAAAGACCCCGCCAAGGGCGACGGCCTGTTGCTGCAGATGGTTCGCAACCCCGACATCCTCGCCACGCTGGCCGGACGGCCGGATCGGCCGTTCAGCGTCGGCTTCGCCGCCGAAACCGAGAACCTGCTGGAATACGCGACGCGCAAACTGC
Source organism: Stutzerimonas stutzeri (assembly GCF_024448935.1). GTDB lineage: Bacteria > Pseudomonadota > Gammaproteobacteria > Pseudomonadales > Pseudomonadaceae > Stutzerimonas > Stutzerimonas stutzeri_AO. The sequence goes on along the minus strand of NZ_JAMOIE010000004.1, from coordinate 41,093 downwards.
GTGACAAGAACCTCGACCTGATCGTGGCCAATGACGTGGCCAACCCCAGCATCGGTTTCAACAGCGAAGAAAATGCCGTCACGGTGATCGACCGACAGCAGCACGAAACCCGTTTCAGCCAGGCCAGCAAGGGGCACATTGCCCGCCAGCTGATCGCCTTCATCGCCGACCGCTTTCATCAGGCCTGACCATGCACAAGCTACAAGCAAAAATTCTCGACCCCCGTCTTGGCTCGGATTTCCCGCTGCCCGCGTACGCCACCAGCGGCTCCGCCGGGTTCGACCTGCGCGCCATGCTGCACACCGATACGACGCTGGAACCGGGACAGACCCTGTTGATCCCCACCGGCCTGTCCATCCATATCGCCGACCCGAACCTGGCGGCGCTAGTCCTGCCGCGCTCTGGCTTGGGGCACAAGCACGGCATCGTGCTGGGCAACCTGGTCGGGCTGATCGATTCGGATTATCAGGGCGAGCTGATGGTGTCCTGCTGGAACCGCGGCCAGACCCGCTTCAACATCGCCATAGGGGAGCGCATCGCCCAGCTGATGCTGGTCCCGGTGATCCAAGCGCAGTTCGAACTGGTGAACGAGTTCGACAGCAGTGAGCGTGGCGCCGGCGGCTTCGGCCATTCTGGCAGGCACTGAGCATTTCTGATCCTTTTCAGGACGAACCGGGGAGCTCCATGAAACTCTTCAAGCGCACCGCCAAGGACGACGGCGCTCTCAACCCCGCCGATACCGCCCCCTCCCGCCCCCGCCGTAGCGTCGGCCTGAAAACACTCGGCCCCGGATTGATCCCCGGGCTGCTGGGGCTTTTGGTCGCTGCTGCGCTGCTCTGGACCGCCCAGCAGAGCAGTCGACAGCAGCAAGCCAGCGCACTCGCCCAGGCCTGGGGCCAGAGCCAGGCTTCGGCGATCAATCAGGCGCTCCGCCAACTGGCCGAAGACACGCGCGCCGCCGCCAGCGATCCGCAACTGCTTGAAGCACTGCGTAGCGAGCGGCCGCAGCAGATACGTGCGGTCGAACGTGCGCTCGGCTACCGGGACGGCGTCATCGATGCGCACCTCAGCCTGCGTGGCCAGGCACGAACGGACGCCAACCGGCCCGGACCGCTGAATTTTTCCGCACTGGATATGCTGCAGCGCGCCGAGAACGGGCAAACGCCTGCAACCGAAGCGTTCAAGGTCGGCGACCGCTGGTTGCTCTACAGCGCGGCGCCGTTGCGCCCGAGTCCCGAGCAGCCGATTCAGGGCACCTTGCTGTTGGTAACCAGCCTGGAGCGCTTCCTGGCCCCCCTGCCGCAGCTGCCGCGCCAGGCCGGTCAATTGCGACTGGTGCAACAATTCAGCGGCGCGCCGGCACAGTTGCTGGCCCAGCGTGGCGGAGCGGGGCTGGACGCGGCCGCAATAGAACTGCCAAGCAACAACCCGAACTGGCAGATCAGTTTCTTGCCTGCATCGGCGCTTGGCACTGCGGGCCACTCGCCAATACCGATACTGGGGGCGGCCCTGGCGGCCCTCTGCGGGCTGCTGCTCGGCCTGCAGGCAGTGCTCGGCGCACAGCAAAGGAGGCTCCGTGAAGACGTCTTGAATCTGGGCCAGATGGTTCAGGAACTCTGCAACGGCAAGACCATCAAAACACCGACCTTGAGCCTGCCGGCGCTCGACGCACTGGCCAAGAGTCTGGCTCGACTGCCGCTCCGCACCGCCGGGATGGCAGCGACCCAAACCCCGACTGCAGAGCAGCCCGCGGTTCGGCAAGCCCCATCTACCGACTATGTCGACCTTCTTTTCCAGGACACCGACATTCTCGACATCGACATTCTCGACGAGGACCAGGATTGGCTTGGCCTCGATAGCAAGGAGCGAAAAACCGCAATGAGCGCCCCTAAAGCCCCGCAACTGCCCGCGAGCATCTTCCGCGCCTATGACATCCGCGGCGTTGTCGGCGACAGCCTGACCACCGAAACCGCTTACTGGATAGGCCGAGCAGTAGGCTCCGAAAGCCTGGCCCAAGGTGAGCCGAACGTGTCGGTCGGCCGCGATGGCCGACTGTCCGGACCTGAACTGGTCCAGCATCTGATCCAGGGATTGGTGGACAGCGGTTGCAGCGTCAGCGACGTCGGCATGGTGCCGACCCCGGTGCTCTACTACGCCGCCAACGTCCTGGCAGGCACATCCGGGGTGATGCTCACCGGCAGCCACAACCCGCCGGACTACAACGGTTTCAAGATCGTGATCGCGGGCGACACCCTCGCCAACGAGCAGATCCAGGCGCTACGCCAGCGCATCGAAACCGGCAATCTCAGCGAAGGCGTTGGCCAAGCGGAGCAGGTCGACGTGCTGGAGAGTTACTTCAAGCGCATCCGTGACGATATCGCCGTGGCCAGGCCGATGAAGGTGGTGGTGGACTGCGGCAACGGCGTCGCTGGCGTGATCGCGCCGCAACTGATCGAAGCACTGGGCTGCCAGGTCATACCGTTGTTCTGCGAGGTTGATGGGAACTTCCCCAACCATCACCCCGACCCGGGCAAGCTGGAAAATCTCGAGGATCTGATTGCCAAGGTCAAATCCGAAAATGCCGACCTGGGCCTGGCGTTCGACGGCGACGGCGACCGCGTCGGGGTGGTGACCAATGCGGGAACAGTGGTCTATCCAGACCGTCTGCTCATGCTGTTCGCGAAGGACGTAGTTTCGCGCAACCCGGGCGCCGACATCATTTTCGACGTCAAATGTACCCGACGCCTGACGCCGTTGATCAGTGGCTACGGTGGCCGTCCGGTGATGTGGAAGACCGGCCATTCACTGATCAAGAAAAAAATGAAAGAGACCGGGGCGCTGCTCGCAGGCGAGATGAGTGGCCACATCTTTTTCAAGGAGCGCTGGTACGGCTTCGACGACGGCATCTACAGCGCCGTGCGCCTGCTGGAAATTCTCAGCCAGGACAAGCGCAACGCGGAACAGGTCTTCTCGGCTTTCCCTAACGACATCTCGACACCCGAAATCAATATTCAGGTCACCGAGGAAAGCAAGTTCACCATCATCGAGTCGCTGCATCGCGACGCCCATTGGGGCGTCGCCAACATCACCACCCTCGATGGTGTGCGGGTCGATTACCCGAAAGGCTGGGGCCTGGTACGCGCCTCGAATACCACACCGGTGCTGGTGCTGCGTTTCGAGGCCGAAACCGAGGAAGAGCTCATGCGCATACAGGAAGTATTCCGCGCGCAGCTTTATACTGTCGCGCCTGATCTCACCCTGCCGTTCTGACTTGCGGAGCCCTGCATGACCCTCAGCCGTGAAGCTGCCACCCAATTCGCCCAGGTCCTGTCCGAGGCACTGCCCTATATCCGCCGGTTCGTCGGCAAGACGCTGGTCATCAAATACGGCGGTAATGCGATGGAAAGCGAGGAGCTGAAAACCGGCTTCGCGCGCGACATCGTGCTGATGAAGGCAGTGGGCATCAATCCGGTGGTGGTCCACGGTGGCGGCCCGCAGATTGGCGATCTGCTCAAGCGCCTGAACATCGAAAGCCGATTCATCGATGGCATGCGGGTCACCGACAGCCAGACAATGGACGTGGTGGAAATGGTCCTGGGCGGCCAGGTCAACAAAAGCATCGTGAGCCTGATCAACCAGCACGGCGGCGCGGCCATTGGCCTGACCGGCAAAGACGCCAGTCTGATCCGTGCGAAAAAGCTCAAGGCCACACGCCAGACGCCAGAGATGACATCCCCTGAAATCATCGACATCGGCCAGGTTGGCGAGGTCACCGGCGTCAACACCGAGCTGCTGGAAATGCTCGTTCGCGGCAACTTCATTCCGGTCATCGCGCCAATCGGCGTAGGCCCGGACGGCGAGTCCTTCAACATCAATGCCGACCTGGTCGCTGGCAAGGTCGCCGAGGCGCTGAAGTCGGAAAAGTTGATGCTGCTGACCAACATCGCCGGCCTCATGGACAAGCAGGGCCAGGTACTGACCGGGCTGACCACCTCACAGGTCAACGAACTGATTGCCGATGGCACCATCTACGGCGGCATGCTGCCGAAGATCCGCTGCGCCCTCGAAGCCGTCCAGGGCGGCGTGCACAGCGCGCATATCATTGACGGTCGTGTGCCGAATGCCGTGTTGCTGGAAATCTTTACCGACATCGGCGTCGGCACCCTGATCACCAATCGCAAAACGTCGGTTCCTCACTGATACGGTCATGAAAAAGCCCGGCCTCTTTTATGAGAGCCGGGCTTTTTTTCGCCTTGTTCAAAGCGCTATTCGGACTGACCAAGCAACTCGGCCACTCGCTCACGCTCTCGGCCATAGCTGACTTCGGCCTGCTTGCGGGTCTGCCTGTAGCGCTCGACGTCCCGTTTCAGGCTGGCCTGCTCCTGGACCAGATTGTCGATCTGTACCAGCAGCTGCTCAGGCACCTCCCGTCCGGCGCGCTCATGGCTTGCCGCCTGACTCTGAAGGTTCGCCTGCTGTGTCCGCAACGATTGCAGGTTGCCGCGAGTGATACCGATGAGACTGTCGAGCTCTGACAGCCTGCGTGCCTTGGCGCGTTCGACATCAGCAACACTGGCATACAGTCGCAGCAGTTGAGCATCGCTCTCAGCTCGGGCCTTGGCTTCCAGCAGAAGTTGGCGCTCTTGGGCAGTTGGCGCAGGCGGCACTACTTGCGTCACACGGCCCTGGTCGTTGAGGACCTCATAACCGCGGCCAATGAATTGCGGCGGCACACCGTGCCGATCGAGAACCACTACACCCTGGTCATCGACATAGCGATACAGCTCAGCTTGCGCTACCGTCGCGCCCTGTAAACCCAACAGCAACAGCAGGCTGCTCCCTATTCGCATACTTCAGCCTCTTCCGTATTCGGTGCTTGCGGCACTGCCCATCGAAATGCCTGATCGTTCTTGCCGAAGGGGCTTCAGCTTATACAAACCCCATCACAGTTGTGCAGCAACAAGCACACCAACTGCGCGAATGAGCCGCGTGACATGACGGAATCAAGCGACACGCCGCGACTCGCAAGGATTTAGATTGGCAGTGCCCGAGCGAAACAACCCGGATCGCGGCGTTCAGAAGAACCGCACGGCTGCCGGCAGCAGCAGGCCGCCGACGCCCCACCTAACGCTGAAACCGTCACAATTCGTCAGTTGCTGACGAAACGCACAACAGCTGGTGCAGCCATAATCAGCGGTGAATTATCCCGAGAGCTGCACCGGCGACGACTCGCCAGGCCAGCATGGTCTCAGATGCCATACTGATCCCGGTAGGCCTCGACCGCGGGCAAGTGGCGCTTGAGCTGCTCATCCTGGCCAAGGAACGCCACTACCTGAGCCAGGGAAACGATACTCACCACGGGCATGCCGTAGTCCTGTTCCACTTCTTGAATGGCGGACAGCTGCCCCTGACCCCGCTCCTGCCTGTTCAGCGCAATCAGCACACCGGCAGCTTGCGCGCCCTGTGCCCGGATGATCTGCATGACTTCGCGGATCGCAGTGCCGGCAGTGATCACGTCATCGACAATCAGCACGCGACCGCCGAGCGGCGCACCGACCAAGGTACCGCCTTCGCCATGGTCCTTCGCTTCCTTGCGGTTGAAGCACCAGGGCAGGTCACGCTGATGGTGTTCGGCCAGCGCGATCGCCGTCGCAGCAGCGAGCGGAATGCCCTTGTAGGCGGGCCCGAAGATCACGTCGAAATCGATGCCGCTATCGGCCACGGCGGCCGCGTAAAAGCGACCCAGTTGAGCCAGCGCCGAACCGGTATTGAACAACCCGGCGTTGAAGAAATAGGGGCTGGTGCGCCCGGACTTCAGAGTGAACTCACCGAAGCGCAAAACCCCGCGCTCGATGGCGAAGCGAATGAACTCGCGCTGGTACGCCTGCATGAAGGATATATTCCCGGAAGACACTGACTTGGCTAATTGCGGAGAGCTTGGGTTATCATACACGCACGTGTTTTCAGGGGCCATTTATGCGGATCATCAGCGTCAACGTGAATGGCATTCAAGCGGCGGCGCAGCGGGGTTTGCTCAGCTGGCTGCAGGCGCAGAATGCCGATGCCATCTGCCTGCAGGATACGCGCGCCTCAGTAGCAGAACTGGACGATCCGGCCTACCAGCTAGACGGCTACTTTCTCTACAGTGTTGATGCCGAACTACCCGAACAAGGCGGTGTTGCCCTGTACTCCAGGCTGCAGCCAAAGGCTGTCATCATGGGCCTTGGCTTCGAAACCGCCGACCGCTACGGCCGTTATCTTCAAGCCGATTTCGACAAGGTCAGCATCGCCACGCTGCTGCTGCCAAGCGGTCGCGGCGGGGACGAAGACCTGAACCAGAAATTCAAGTTCATGGACGATTTCGCCCATTACCTCGACAAGCAGCGCCGCAAGCGTCGCGAGTACATCTACTGCGGCTCGCTGTACGTGGCTCATCAGAAACTGGACGTCAAGAACTGGCGCGATTGCCAGCAGGCGACCGGCTTTCTGGCCCCGGAGCGCGCTTGGCTCGATGAGATCTTCGGCAACATGGGTTACATCGATGCCCTGCGCGAAGTCACCCGCGAGGGCGATTTGTACAGCTGGTGGCCCGATACCGAACAGGCCCAGATGCTCAATCTGGGCTGGCGATTCGACTATCAGATCCTCACGTCCGGCATGCGCCGCTTTGTCCGCAACGCGCGCCTGCCACGCCAGCCGCGCTTCTCCCAGCACGCCCCTCTGGTCGTGGATTACGACTGGACGCTGAGCCTCTAACAACCCAGAAGAACACGCCCAATACGGGTGCGTTCTTGCTGCGTTAACCTGGCTTGGCGAGCCACCTGTGCATCGTGCCAGCCGACGAAGCGAAACTGACGATTGCTTCATACCCTGTCATGGTTTCCAATGCCGGCCATGACCAAGCCCGATGATCCCAAGCCTGTCCCCGGACGGCGAGCACGCGCCAGCAGCCAGGCGCGCATCGCCGAGATTCTTGCCGCCGCACGCGAACTGCTGGCCGGACAGGGGGTGGCCGGCCTTTCAATCTACAGCGTGGCGGAACACGCCGGGATTCCCCCTTCCTCCGTCTATCACTTTTTCGCCAGCGTGCCGGCACTGCTCAATGCCTTGACCGCTGAGGTGCATGCCGCCTTCCGGGCAAGCCTCGCCGAGCCGGTGGATCACCAACGCCTGGGCTGTTGGCGCGACCTGTCCCGGCTGGTCGAACAGCGCATGCTGGCCATCTATCGGCACGACGCAGCCGCCCGGCAGCTGATTCTCGCGCAGCACGGGCTAAGCGAAGTGACCCAAGCCGACCACCAGCACGACATCGAACTCGCCGGGTTGATGCAGGTCCTTTTTGAAAGGCATTTCGAACTCCCGAGATTGCCCGGTGATGTCGATGTGTTTGCCTTGGCACTGGAGCTGGGCGACCGGGTCTACGCGCGCTCGGTGCATCTGCACGGCAGCATCACGCCGCGCATGGCAGAGGAAGGGATGCGGGTGTTCGATGCCTATCTGGCCCTTTATCTGCCACCCTATCTGCCAAAGCGCACCCTGACCTAGCCGATAGATATCGGTTTTTACTCCAAGCAACAACGGCAGAAGCTGACCGAATTCGCTTTCAATCCCGATAATTATCGACTAAATTGCGCGGCGCTCCACAAGGCTGCCCTTACGCCAGCATCCGCGAGGTTTTCCATGTCCCGTATCGTTTCCGTCGCCGCCACCCAGATGGCCTGCTCCTGGGACCGCCAGGCGAACATTGCCAATGCCGAGAAGCTGGTCCGCGAGGCAGCCGCCAAGGGCGCACACGTCATCCTCATTCAGGAGCTGTTCGAGACCCCGTATTTCTGCCAGAAGCCGAACCCGGAATATCTGCAACTGGCCACTTCGGTGGAAGACAACCCGGCCATCCAGCATTTCCAGAAGGTCGCCGCCGAGCTGCAGGTGGTCCTGCCGGTGAGCTTCTTCGAGCTGTCGGGGCGGGCGCGCTTCAACTCGATCGCCATCATCGATGCTGACGGCAAGCTGCTCGGCGTCTACCGCAAGAGTCATATCCCGGACGGCCCCGGCTACCACGAGAAGTATTACTTCAACCCGGGCGATACCGGTTTCAAGGTCTGGAACACCCGCTACGCCAGGATCGGCGTGGCCATCTGCTGGGACCAGTGGTTCCCCGAAACCGCGCGCAGCATGGCGCTGATGGGTGCCGAACTGCTGCTCTACCCGACCGCTATCGGCAGCGAGCCGCACGATGCAAGCATCACCTCGCGCGACCACTGGCAGCGCGTACAACAGGGCCATGCCGGTGCCAACCTGATGCCGCTGATCGCCAGCAACCGCATCGGCCGCGAGGAGCAGGACGGCTACGACATCACCTTCTACGGCTCCTCGTTCATTGCCGACCAGTTCGGCGCCAAGGTCGAGGAAATGGACGAAACCAGCGAAGGCGTGCTGGTGCACCAGTTCGATCTCGATCAGCTCGAACACATCCGCAGCGCCTGGGGCGTGTTCCGCGATCGCCGGCCGGACCTGTACAGCCCGATCAAGACGCTGGACGGTTCGCTGGCGTCCTGAGCCTGGCGGCTGATCGGTAAAGGTTCCAGTTGCGCGACTCGTTGCGGCTGAATGCCCTGCGCCGTGGTCAGATCTATCGCCTCCAATGAACGGCCATTCACATCCGGCCACACAGACTGCCGCCCTTCAGCTTCAGGTAGACCGATGACCACTCTGACCACCACACCGCGTGCCGACGATTTCCACATGCCTGCCGAGTGGGCGCCGCACAGCCAGACCTGGATGGTCTGGCCGCAGCGCCCGGACAACTGGCGCGACCAGGGCACACCGGCGCAAGCGGCCTTTACCGCGGTGGCCAAGGCCATCGCGCGTTTCGAGCCCGTCACCGTCTGCGCCACTGCCGCGCAGTACGTGGCCGCGCGGGAGCAGCTGGACGACCCGCGCATCCGGCTGGTGGAGATGAGCACGGACGACGCCTGGGTGCGCGACACCGGGCCGACCTTTCTGATCAATGGCAAAGGTGGGCTGCGCGGCGTCGACTGGACCTTCAACGCCTGGGGCGGCCTCGACGGCGGGCTGTACAGCGAATGGCAGCGCGACGATGAGGTGGCGCAGAAGATCCTCGAGATCGAGCGCTGCGATCGCTACCGCACCGAAGGCTTTGTGCTGGAAGGGGGCTCGATCCACGTCGATGGTGAAGGCACGCTGATCACCACCGAGGAATGCCTGCTCAATCGCAACCGCAACCCGCACCTGTCACGCGAAGACATCGCAGCGGTGCTGGCCGACTCTCTGGCGATCGACAAGGTCATCTGGCTGCCGCACGGCCTGTGCAACGATGAAACCGACGGACACGTGGATAACGTCTGCTGCTTCGTCCGTCCAGGCGAGGTGCTACTGGCCTGGACGGACGACCGCGACAACCCCAACTACGAACGCTGCCAAGCCGCGATGCAGGTGCTGGAGGCGGCGACGGACGCCTGGGATCGTCAGCTGATCGTGCACAAGATGCCGATACCGGGGCCCCTGCATGCCACCGAAGAGGAGTGTGCCGGCGTAGTCCCGCTGCTTGGCAGCCAGCCGCGCGATCCGTCGATTCGCCTGGCCGGCAGCTATGTGAACTTCCTGATCGTCAATGGCGCAATCATCGCGCCCTCCTTTGACGATCCGCTGGACGCCGAAGCCGAAGCGATCCTGACCCGACTGTTCCCGCAGCATCAGGTGGTCATGGTGCCCGGCCGCGAAATCCTGCTGGGCGGCGGCAACATTCACTGCATCACCCAGCAACAGCCGATCGCGACGTTGACGCATAAAGGCTGAGGTCCGGGGGAAACAAAAAAACCGCGGCGTAGCCGAGGGCTGGCAGCGGTTTTTTGTGTCACGACTGGCCTCAGGCGACGATCACCTGATTCTTGCCCAGACGCTTGGCGGTATACATGGCGGCATCGGCACGGGCGAACATCGCGCTGAGGTCCGGATCGCTGGCAGTCAGACAGGTCACGCCCAGGCTGATGGTGACGCCAAAGCGCTGTCCGTCCGGGCTGGTGAACACCAGCCGCTGGATCTCGCGCTGCAGGCGCTCGGCGATCTGCTTGGCCAGATCGGGTTGGCAACCTGGCAGTAGCAAGGCGAATTCCTCGCCGCCGATTCGGCCGAACAGATCACCACGGCGCAGTACCGACGATCCGCACTGAGCCACGCGCTGCAGCACCTGATCGCCCATCTGGTGCCCGTGGGTATCGTTGATGCGCTTGAAATCATCGATGTCCAGCAGCTGGAAGGCCATCGGCGTGGCATATTGCCGAGCGAGATCGAACTCGCGCTGGGCACATTCGAAAAAGTAACGCCGGTTGCTGCTCTGGGTCAGGACGTCGATCGTGGCCAGACGCTGCAGCTCGCCCTCGAGCTGCTTCTTTTCGGTGATGTCTTCTGCGATCCCGACGATGATCGGCCCGTGCAGGCTGTCCGCACTGCGCGCAATGAAGCATTTGTCGCTGAGCCAGCGCAGCTGCCCATCCGTGCGGATGATGCGGTACTCACGCTCTTCCACTGCGCCTTTTTCGAGCACATCGAGCATGCTCTGCTGGGCGTACTCCAGATCGTCCGGGTAGATGCTGTTGCGCCACTCGCCGAAGTCAGAGAGCAGCAAGGCGGCGGAGCGGCCGAAAATCTGCTCGTAGGCCGGGCTGACGTAGATCATCTGCTGGGCCTGCCAATCGAACGCCCAGAGCACCGCATTGACCGCGCCCATCAGGGTGCTGAACACATGCTCGCGCTCACTCAGGCGCTCGACTTCGGCACGCGCATGCATCAATGCCAATAGGGTTTGCGCCTCGGTCGGCGGAAGAATCCCGACACCCGTTTCGCTTCGCTGCTTCACCAGATTCATACCTGCTTCCATAACATCGCGTCAGGCACCGGCGGAGACCCGCTGGATAACTGTCGCAAGAGCACCAGAATGCAGTTCAGAGAGCGGCGAGCAAGCAAAGTTCCGGGCCGCCGCGCGTGCCGCAGGTCGCGCCGATCAGAGGTCAGGCATGGGCGACAGCCGGCCTCAGCGAATAGGTTCTCAGGTGCTCGGCAAACTCACGCAATGACTGGATCCCGCTGGCTTCGGCGTCCTGCACCCACTGCTTGATCGCAGCCAGCATATCGTGCCCGTTGGCACTGGTGCGGATCCAGATCTGCTGCAGTGCCAGGCGCTGTTCGTAGATCACCCGCAACGACTGGCTCTGCTCCAGGATCACCTCGACGTGCGCCTGCTGATCGCGCTGCAGCAGGCTCGGCTCGCGCGACAGCAACCGCTTGGCGCGGCGGAACTGATGGCGCACAGAGGCATCGGCGCACTGCAGTTCCAGCTGTACCAGCGGCTTGATCACCAGCTTGCGGTACTGCGCCATGATCTGGAAACGGTTGTTGAGGATGGCCATGGCGCTGTCCATGTCCAGCTGATGCTTGGCCTTGACGCGATGCGCGATGGGCGCGGTGCGGTTCACCCTGGCCAGGCCAAACAGGCCGAACAGCTTGATCCAGGCCCAGCCCATGTCGAACTCCCACCTGCGCACCGAGAGTTTGGCCGAGTTCGGGTAGGTGTGATGATTGTTATGCAGCTCCTCGCCGCCGATGAGGATGCCCCAGGGCACCAGATTGGTGGCGGCATCCCGGCATTCGAAGTTGCGGTAACCCACCGCATGGCCCAAACCATTGACCACACCGGCGGCCCACACCGGTATCCAGATCATCTGCACCGCCCAGACGGTCAGGCCGATCACACCGAACAGCGCCAGATCGAGGCCTAGCATCACGACGATGCCGAGGTTGGGGAAGCGGGAATACAGGTTGCGCTCGACCCGGTCGTCCGGGCAGTTTTTGCCGTAGACCCGCAAGGTTTCCTCATTCTTCGCCTCGTCCATGTACAACTCGGCGCCGCGACGCAACACGGTGCCCAGGCCCTTCTGCACAGGACTGTGCGGATCATCCGGGGTTTCACACTTGGCGTGATGCTTGCGATGGATCGCTGTCCATTCTCGGGTGTTCATCGCCGTGGTCAGCCACAACCAGAAGCGGAAGAAATGCTTGAGCACCGCATTCAGCTCGAGCGAGCGGTGAGCCGAATAGCGGTGCAGATAGACGGTGACCGCAACGATGGTGACATGGGTCAGAATCAGGATTGCCGCAACCACCTGCCAGGCGGAAAGGTCGAGAATACCGGTGTACCACATAGTGTCGCTGCCTCGCGGTGTAGAAAGCCGATCCGCGGGCGCGGACCTGGTTGCATTATCCACCCAGCCCGGTTGGCTGAGCCGCCGCCTGTCCGTTCGGTGGGTCTTTTTCGTTTCAGGGTCTGACAGCAACAGCCTTCACTCATACCGATACGCGCCAGCAGCCTCGAAAGCGAAGTGATCGGCGCCCTGAGGTGGGGTTCGACGTCGTTCCGGATCTGACCGAACTCGGCGATGTTTCTAGCCTGCCGAGTCAGCCGACGGGCAAGCTGGCAAGCTGTTCATTTCCAAGCGCTCCAGGCACGCTTCGCTGGAGGTTCCCCATGAGCGAGCTGAAACGGATTCTGCATGTCGAGGACGATCGGTCCATCCAGGCTGTCGTCAAGGTCTCGCTGGAGGCGATCGGCGGCTATCAGGTGCAGCCCTGCTCGTCCGGCCACCAGGCGCCACCAGGCGCTCGAAGAGGTGCAAGCCGTCGCCCTGTTCGTCCTGCTGGATGTGATGATGCCCGGAATGGGCGGCCCCGAGACCCTCACCAGGCTCAGCGAGCGGATCGATCTGCGGCAAACCCCCGTGGTGCTCCTGACCGGCCAGCCGGAGACCCGGCGGACCCCGGAGAACTGCAGCGTCTGGGCCTGCGTAAACTGCTGACCAAACCCTTCGACCCCCTCCAACTGGCAACACGACTGAACGAAATAGGGAATGCCGAGCATGGATGAGGGCGCTAACGAAGCGCTGCAACAGCGGTTCTCGCGTCGCCAGCATCAATGGGGTGCGATGCGCCGCAGTGGGCGGTGGGCGGTGGGGCAACGCTAGCTGAACGCTGAAAACGGTGGATCACGCTTTATCGATCCACCCTGGCTGCGCAACGAGGTGGATGCAAGAAGCGACATCCACCCTGCGGATGTCGTCAGAGCTTGATCCAGGTGGCCTTCAGCTCGGTGTACTTGTCGAAGGCATGCAGCGACTTGTCGCGACCGTTGCCGGACTGCTTGAAGCCGCCGAACGGTGCAGTCATGTCGCCGCCATCGTACTGGTTGACCCAGACACTGCCAGCCCGTAACGCCTTGGCGGTCAGGTGCGCCTTGGACAGATCAGCCGTCCACACTGCCGCGGCGAGGCCGTACGGTGTGTCGTTGGCAATGCTCACCGCCTCGGTTGCGGTGTCGAAGGTGATCACCGACAGTACCGGTCCGAAGATTTCTTCGCGGGCGATCTTCATGGCATTGCTGACGCCGTCGAAAATAGTCGGCTCGACGTACAGCCCGCCAGTGTCCTGCATCGTCCGTTGCCCGCCGATCAGCACCTTCGCACCGTCGTTGCGACCGGCTTCGATGTAGCCGAGCACGGTGTCGAGCTGCTGGTTATCGACCAGCGCGCCGACATTGGTGGCCGGATCCAACGGGTTACCGGGCTTCCAGCCCTTGAGCGCCTCGACCACCATCGGCAGGAAGCGCTCCTTGACCGAACTTTCGACCAACAGCCGCGAGCCAGCGGTGCAGACTTCGCCCTGGTTGAAGGCGATGGCGCTCGCCGCAGACTTCGCTGCGGCCTCCAGGTCCGGGGCGTCGGCAAAGACGATGTTCGGGCTCTTGCCGCCCGCCTCCAGCCAGACGCGCTTCATGTTCGACTCGCCCGCGTAGATCATCAGCTGCTTGGCAACCCGTGTGGAGCCGGTGAAGACCAGCGTGTCGACGTCCATGTGCAGCGCCAGCGCCTTGCCCACGGTGTGGCCGTAGCCCGGCAGCACGTTGAGCACGCCCGGCGCAATGCCCGCCTCGATCGCCAGTTGCGCCACGCGGATGGCGGTGAGCGGGGATTTTTCCGACGGCTTGAGGACCACCGAGTTACCTGTGGCCAGCGCCGGGCCGAGCTTCCAGCAGGCCATCATCAGCGGGAAATTCCACGGCACGATCGCTGCCACCACACCCACCGGCCCGCGAGTCACCAGGCCCAACTGATCGTGCGGCGTCGCGGCCACTTCGTCGTAAATCTTGTCGATCGCCTCGCCCGACCAGCGCAGCGCATTGGCCGAGCCGGGCATGTCGACATTCAGCGAATCGCTGATCGGCTTGCCCATGTCCAGGGTTTCCAACAAGGCCAACTCCTCGGCGTTGGCCTGGATCAGATTGGCGAAGCGAATCATGGTCGCCTTGCGCTTGGCTGGCGCCAGGCGGGACCAGACGCCAGATTCGAAAGCCATACGGGCACTGATCACGGCGCGATCCGCATCGGCCTCGTCACAGCTCGCCACCTGCGCCAGCACCCGCCCATCGACCGGGCTGATGCAGTCGAAGCGGGCGCCGGCGGTGGGCTCGGTGTATTCGCCCTGGATGAAGGCGCGGCCTTCGATGCGCAGGTCGCGGGCACGCTGCTGCCAATCGGCTAGAGTCAGGGGGGGCATGGGGTGTCCTCGCTAGTCTGTCGAATATCACAAAGGCAGCCTAAACCAGCGGCACCAGGCCTATCAATATTTTTTACGCAGCAGCGGCTTTCTACCTTGTTTTGTTCGTTTTATTAAACATAGACTCGGCAAAACCGCTGGGCGCTCGGGTGATGTCGCGCTCCAGCATAGCCGTCGAACCCGTCGCCCTGCCGGAGCTAGTCATGGCCCTCGATCACGCCACATCTGCCGAACATTTCTGGATGCCCTTCACCGCCAACCGTCAGTTCAAGGGCAGTCCGCGCCTGCTGGAGCGCGCCGAGGGCATGTATTACACAGACACCGATGGCCGTCAGGTGATCGATGGCACCGCCGGGCTCTGGTGCTGCAACGCCGGCCACGGCCGCCGCGAGATCACCGCTGCGGTGAGTCGGCAGATCGCCCAGCTGGATTTCGCACCGACCTTCCAGATGGGACACCCGCTGCCCTTCGAACTGGCCGAGCGGCTGGCGCAGATCAGCCCGGCCGGGCTGAACCGGGTATTCTTCACCAACTCCGGGTCGGAGTCGGTCGACACCGCATTGAAGATCGCCCTGGCCTATCAGCGGGCGATCGGCCAAGGCAGCCGAACCCGCCTGATCGGCCGCGAACTGGCCTATCACGGCGTCGGCTTTGGCGGCATTTCGGTCGGCGGCATGGCCAACAACCGCAGGGCCTTTGGCGCGCTATTACCAGGCGTCGACCACCTGCCGCACACGCTCGACCTGCAACGCAACGCATTCAGCCGCGGCCTGCCTGAGCACGGCGCGGAAAGAGCCGACGAACTGGAACGACTGGTCACCTTGCATGGGGCGGAAAATATTGCCGCCGTGATCGTCGAGCCGATGTCCGGCTCCGCTGGGGTCATTCTGCCGCCGCAGGGTTATCTGCAGCGCTTGCGCGAGATCACCCGCAAGCATGGCATCCTGCTGATCTTCGATGAAGTGATTACCGGCTTCGGGCGGGTCGGCGAGGCCTTCGCCGCCCAGCGCTGGGGCGTCACGCCGGATATTCTCACCTGCGCCAAGGGGCTGACCAACGGTGCGATTCCCATGGGCGCGGTGCTGGTCGACGAGCAGATTCACCAGGCCTTCATGCAAGGCCCGGAAGCCACCATCGAGTTCTTCCACGGCTACACCTATTCCGGCCACCCGGTGGCCTGCGCAGCGGCCCTCGCGACCCAGGAGATCTATCAGCGGGAGAACCTGTTCCAGAAAGCCATCGAGATCGAAGATTACTGGCAGGATGCCCTGTTCAGCCTCCAGGGACTGCCCAACGTGACCGATATCCGTACGGTTGGGCTGGTGGCCGGCATCCAGTTCGCAGCCCATGCGGACGGCGTCGGCAAGCGTGGCTACGAGGTGTTCCGTCAATGCTTCGAGGACGGTCTGCTGGCGCGCGCCAGCGGCGACACCATTGCCTTGTCACCGGCGCTGATCGTCGAGCGTGAGCATATCGACGCGATGATCGAGCGCCTGGCCGACGCCATCCGCAAGGCAGCCTGACAGAGCGCTGACCGCAGGGGCGACCGTGCCGGTGAGCGGCCGATGGCGAGCATTACCCGGTTTCGGGCGGACGCGCTCAAGCTTAGGGTCAATGCGGCCAGGAGCGCGGTCGCCGAACCGTGGAAGAGGACGTCTGGGCTACAGCCTGACGTGGCACAAGGCCCCGAAGCTGAAGGTTGCGCCGGCCAGCCTGGAACGGCTGGACGACAAGATCCGGGAAGTGCGCCAAGGTGCCCAAGGGCGCTAGGGCGCAGCCTGAAAAAAGTCATCGCCGAACTCAACCCGGTCTTGCGTGCCGGTCTTGCGTGGCTGGATAGCGTATTTCAAGCTGGCCGAAACCAAGCAGGCGCTGGAAGAGTTGGAGACTGGATCAGGCGCAAACTGCGCTGCATCCTGTGGCGGCAGTGGAAACACCCCTATACTCGCGCCGAGAACGTGATGAAGGCAGGACTGACGGAGGAGCGGGCATTTCCCTCGGCCTGCAACCAACACGGGCCGTGGTGGAACCGTGGCGCAAGCCACCTGAACCACGCGTTCCCGAAGTCCTTCCTTGATCGATCAGGTCTGGTGTCGCTGCTCGATACGCTGCGACGACTCCAGTGTGTGCAATGAACCGCCGGATGCGCAACCGCATGTCCGGTGGTGTGAGAGGGTGACGGGGGTGACCCCGTCCCCTACCCCATATGAGTCCTTCTATCTATGCCTATGCGCATCGTTTTCGCCGGCACGCCGGAATTCGCCGCTCAGCATTTGCGAGCCCTGCTCGCCGCCAAGCGTCAGGTCGTGGCGGTGTATACGCAGCCGGATCGCCCGGCAGGTCGTGGCCAGAAACTGATGCCCAGCCCGGTCAAGCAGTTGGCGCTGCAGCACGCCATACCTGTGTATCAACCCCAGACCCTGCGCGACCCGGCTGCCCAGGCAGAGCTGGATGGTTTGCAGGCGGACCTGATGGTCGTGGTCGCCTATGGCTTGATCCTGCCGCAGGCCGTTCTGGACATGCCGCGCCTGGGCTGTATCAACAGCCATGCCTCGTTGTTGCCACGTTGGCGTGGCGCAGCGCCGATTCAGCGTGCCATTGAAGCAGGCGATACCGAATCAGGTGTCACCGTCATGCAAATGGAAGCAGGGCTGGATACCGGGCCGATGCTGCTCAAGGTCAGCACGCCGATTACCCGTGAGGATACGGGCGGCACCCTGCATGATCGCCTGGCCGAACTCGGCTCGCGCGCCGTGATCGAGGCGGCAGCGGCGCTGGAAGCCGGCACACTGAGAGGCGAAGTCCAGGACGACAGCCTGGCTACCTATGCGCACAAGCTGAACAAGGACGAAGCTCGCCTCGACTGGCAGCGCCCCGCAGTTGAGCTTGAGCGCCTGGTGCGGGCGTTCAATCCCTGGCCGATTTGCCATAGCAGCCTCGACGGCGCCCCGGTGAAAATTCACGCCGCGCATCTATCCACCGGTCAGGGCGCGCCAGGCCGGATCATCGAAGCAAGCAAGGACGGCCTGGAGGTTGCCTGTGGCGAGGGTTCGCTGACGCTCACTCGTCTGCAGCTCCCTGGCGGCAAGGCACTGGCCGTCAGCGACCTGTTCAATAGCCGCCGCGAACAGTTTGCCGTTGGCAAGGCGTTCGAATAATGTCGATGAATCCGCGTCTCGCCGCAGCACGCGCGCTAGCCGTCGTGCTGTCCGGCAAGGCCTCGCTGAACAGCAGCCTGCCGGATGTATTGGGTAAGGTCGACGCGCGTGACCGCGGCCTGACCCAGGAACTGGCGTTCGGCGCCGCACGCTGGCAACCGCGCCTGGCCGGCCTCGCCGAACGTCTGCTGCAAAAGCCATTCAAGTCCGCCGACCGCGATGTCGAAGCCCTGCTGCTGGTCGGTCTCTACCAGTTGTTCTACACCCGCATCCCGCCGCATGCCGCCATCGGCGAAACCGTCGGCTGCGTGGAAAAGCTGAGGAAGCCGTGGGCCAAGGGCCTGCTCAACGCGGTGCTGCGCAATGCCCAGCGTGACGGCGAGGCGCTGTTCGCAGAACTGGAGCGCGACCCGGTGATTCGCTTCGCCCATCCGCGCTGGTTGCAGAAATCCTTGAAGGCGCACTGGCCCGAGCACTGGCAGGCGATCTGCACGGCGAACAACATCCATCCGCCGATGATGCTGCGGGTCAACCGTCGCCAAGTCGATCGCGACGCCTATCTCGGCGAACTGCAGGCCGCCAACCTCGAAGCCTTTCCCTGCGCCCACAGCGAGGACGGCATCCGCCTGGCCACGGCCTGCGACGTCACCCAATTGCCGGGTTTTGCCGAAGGGCGCGTCAGTGTGCAGGACGAAGCCGCGCAGCTGGCGGCCGGGCTGCTCGATCTCGCCCCGGGGCAGCGCGTGCTGGACGCCTGTTGCGCGCCCGGCGGCAAGACCTGCCACATCCTCGAGCGCGAGCCGGGGCTGGCGGAGGTCGTCGCGCTGGATCTGGAGCCGAAGCGCCTGCAGCGCGTTCAGGAAAATCTCGACCGCCTGCAGTTGCAGGCCAAATTGGTCGCGGCCGATGCCCGCGCGACCGCGGTCTGGTGGGATGGCCAACCGTTCCAGCGGATCCTGCTCGATGCACCCTGTTCGGCGACCGGCGTCATCCGTCGTCATCCGGACATCAAGCTGGCCCGTCAGGCCGACGACATCGCACCGCTGGCGGCCCTGCAAGGCGAAATGCTCGATGCGCTCTGGCCGACGCTGGCGGTCGGTGGCGTGCTGCTGTACGCCACCTGCTCGGTGCTGCCGACCGAAAACCGCGAGGTGATCGAAGCCTTCCTGGCGCGCATGCCCGGCGCCCGTGAGCTGGATTTGCCGAGCAGTTTCGGTATCGGACAATCCCATGGGCGCCAGTTACTGCCACAGGAAAACGGCCACGACGGTTTCTATTACGCCAAACTGATCAAAATCGCGGCCCAACCCAGCGGCCAGAATCGGTAAATGAGCCAGGCGGAACGCTTCGGCCAATCATGGACGCGGCGGCCTGCCGCCTTTCAGGAGTGATCGCGTGAAGATCATCATTCTCGGTGCAGGGCAGGTAGGCGGCACGCTTGCCGAAAACCTCGCCAGCGAAGCCAACGACATCACCGTGGTCGACACCGATGCCGATCGCCTGCGCGATCTCGGTGATCGCCTGGACATCCGCACCGTGGTCGGCCGCGGCTCGTTTCCCACCGTGCTGCGCCAAGCCGGTGCGGACGACGCCGACATGCTGGTGGCGGTGACCAACAGCGACGAGACCAACATGGTCGCCTGTCAGGTGGCCTATACCCTGTTCCACACCCCGACCAAGATTGCGCGGGTGCGCGAGTCGGCGTACCTGACCCGCTCAGGCCTGTTCAGCAACGAGGCGATTCCGGTCGACGTACTGATCAGCCCGGAGCAGGTGGTGACCAACTACATCAAGCGCCTGATCGAGTATCCCGGCTCGCTGCAGGTGATCGACTTCGCCGAAGGCAAGGCGCAATTGGTGGCGGTGCGGGCTTACTACGGTGGGCCGCTGGTGGGCCAGGAGTTGCGCCAGCTGCGCAAGCACATGCCCAATGTGGACACCCGTGTGGCAGCGATCTTCCGTCGCAACCAGGCGATCCTGCCCCAGGGCGATACGCTGATCGAGGCCGACGACGAGGTGTTCTTCATCGCCGCCCGCGGGCATATTCGCGCGGTGATGAGCGAGATGCGCCGCCTCGACGATTCCTACCGGCGGATCGTCATTGCCGGTGGCGGGCACATCGGCGAGCGTCTGGCCGAAGCCATCGAAAGTCGCTACCAGGTGAAGATCATCGAGATGAACCCGGCACGCTGCCGCTACCTCTCGGATACCCTCGACAGCACCATCATCCTGCAGGGCAGCGCCTCGGATCGCGACCTGCTGGTGGAAGAGAACATCAACGACGCCGACGTCTTCCTCGCGCTGACCAACGACGACGAGGCCAACATCATGTCGTCGTTGCTGGCCAAGCGCCTCGGCGCGCGCAAGGTGATGTGCATCATCAACAACCCGGCCTATGTCGATCTGGTCCAGGGCGGCGAGATCGATATCGCCATCAGCCCGCAGCTGGCCACCATCGGCACGCTGCTGACCCACGTGCGCCGTGGCGACATCGTCAGCGCCCACTCGCTGCGCCGGGGCGCGGCGGAAGCCATCGAAGTGATCGCCCACGGCGATTCGCGCTCGAGCAAGGTGGTCGGCCGCGCCATCGGCAAGATCGCCCTGCCGCCCGGCACCAGCATCGGCGCGGTGATTCGCGACGAGGAGGTGCTGATCGCCCACGACAACACGGTCATCGAATCGGGCGATCACGTGATCCTGTTCCTGGTCGACAAGAAGCATATCCGCGACGTGGAACGGCTGTTCCAGGCCGGCCTGACCTTCTTCTGAGGGCGACCAGGTGTGCTCAGAGCACCTCGGCCGCCACCGCGTCCACCGCGCTCTTGGCGATCTCGATGACCTGATCCGCCTCCGCCTGAGTCAATACCAGTGGCGGGGCGAAGCCGAGGATGTCGCCATGCGGCATCGCACGGGCAATCATCCCGCGCTCCAGACAGGCAGCCGAAACGCGCGGGCCCACCTTCAATGCGGCATCGAAGGGCGTACGGGCCTTGCGGTCAGCCATGAACTCGAGCGCTGCGAGCATGCCGATGCCGCGTACCTCGCCGACCAGCGGATGATCGTCGAACGTCTGGCGCAGCTGCGCATTGAGGTAGGCGCCCACCTCGGCGGCGTTGCCGGGGATGTTCTCACGTTCGAGAATATCCAGATTCGCCAGCGCCGCGGCGGCGCAGATCGGATGCCCGGAATAGGTCCAGCCATGCCCCATGGCACCGTCGCGAGTGGAGGCTTCCTCGATGACATCCCAAACCTGTTCCCCGACGATCACCGCCGATAGCGGCGCGTAGGCGCTGGTCAGCCCCTTGGCGGTGGTGATCAGGTCCGGCTTGATGCCGAACAGTTGGCTGCCCATCGGGGTGCCCAGACGGCCGAAGGCGCAGACCACCTCATCGGCGATCAGGAGGATGTCGTATTTCGCCAGCACCGCCTGGATCGCCGCCCAGTAACCCTTGGGCGGGACGATGATGCCGCCGGTGCCCATCACCGGTTCGCCGATGAAGGCAGCGACGGTGTCCGGCCCTTCGCGCTGGATCAGTTGCTCCAGGTCCTCGACGCAATGACGCACGAAAGCGGCTTCGTCCATGCCCGCCGGCGCCTTGTAGAAGTGCGGGCAGGCGGCGTGCTTGATGTCCGCATGCGGCAGATCGAAATGCTGATGAAAGCTGGCCAGGCCGGTCAGGCTGCCGGTCATGATTCCCGAGCCGTGATAACCACGCTGGCGGGAAATGATCTTTTTCTTCTGCGGGCGGCCCAGCACGTTGTTGTAATAGCGCACCAGCTTGATCTGGGTCTCGTTGGCATCCGAGCCGGACAGCCCGTAGTAGACCTTCTTCATGCCCTCGGGCGCCCAGTCGATGATGCGCCGCGACAACTCGATGATGGCCTCGGTCGAGTGGCCGACGTAGGTGTGGTAGTAGGCCAGCTCCTTGGCCTGCTGGTAGATGGCCTCGGCGACTTCGGTGCGGCCGTAGCCGATGTTCACGCAATACAGGCCGGCGAAGGCGTCGATGAACTCGCGACCTTCGTGGTCACGGATGCGGATACCCGACGCGCCGGTGACGATGCGGCCTTTGAGCGCCCCGCTGGCATGGTCATGGGCATGGGTGGACGGGTGCATGAAGTGGGCCCGGTCCTGGGCGAACAGCGCGTCGTAGTCGTGGCTCATGGGCTTCTCCTTTTGCGGTGTTGAGAGGGGCCGTGTGGCCCCATCCCGACCCTGTCCCGGCGGGAAAGGGATGATCCGGTTTGGCCATGCAGGCTGCGCTCAGCCGGCATGCTCGTAGCGAGGTTCAGCGTTCGTATCGCTGGCCCTGGTGATGGATGCAGACGTACTTGGTCTCGACGAAGGGCTCGAAGCCTTCGCTGCCGCCTTCACGGCCGAGGCCGGAGGCTTTCATGCCGCCGAAGGGGATCGGGTGGCCGGTGAACCGGGTGCCGTTGACCGCGACCATTGCGTGATCGAGCCCACGGATGAGCGGGTGGACCACGTCCAGCCGATTCGAGCAGATATAGGCCGCCAGCCCGTATTCGGTGTCGTTGGCCAGGGTGACTGCCTCGTCCAGGCTGTCGAACGGCAGCACGCCGGCGATCGGTGCAAAGTTCTCCTCGCGATAGATGCGCATGTCGGGCCTGACGTCGGCCAGTAGCGTCGGCTGCCAGAACCAGCCGCCGAGCGCGTGGGGCTCGCCGCCGGCCAGCAGCCGAGCGCCTTTTTCCAGCGCATCGGCGACCCGCGCAGCGGTGGCGTCGAACGCCGCCTGGTGCATCAGCGGACCGATCTGACTGCGCTCATCGAGGCCGGGGCCGACGCGCAACGCACGCACTGCAAGGGCGAAGCGCGTCAGGAAGGCTTCGTAGAGCGGGCGCTGGACGAGGATGCGGTTGGCCGCGCAGCAATCCTGGCCGGAGGTCTGGAACTTGGCGGCCATGGCCACCTGCACCGCATGATCGAGGTCGGCGTCTTCGCAGACGATCACCGGTGCATTGCCGCCCAGCTCCAGCGCCACCTTCTTCACCCCGGGCGCAGCAGCGGCCAGTATCAGGCGACCGACCCGGGTCGAGCCGGTGAAGCTCACCGAACGCACGCGCGGATCCGCCATCAGGGTCTCCATGACCATCTGCGGCTCGCCCAGCACCACATTGAAGACCCCAGGCGGCAGGCCGGCTTCTTCGGCGAGCTGGGCCAGGGCGAAGGCGGAATAGGGGGTCTCGTGCGCCGGCTTGACCACCACGGTGCAGCCGGCCGCAAGCGCTGCCGCAGCCTTGCGGGTGATCATCGCGCTGGGGAAATTCCACGGGGTGAGCAGGGCGCAAACGCCGACCGGCTCCCTCAAGGTGCTCAACTCGGCATCGACGATATGGCTTGGGATGGTCCGGCCATAGAGGCGCCGGGCCTCCTCGGCGAACCAGGGGATGAAACTGGCGGCATAGCGAATCTCGCCACGCGCTTCCGCCAGGGGCTTGCCCTGTTCTTCGCTGAGGATGACCGCCAGGTCCTGCTGATGCTGCAGGATCAGCTCGGCCCAGCGCTGCAACAGCACCGCGCGTTCGCCCAGGCTTTGCCTGCGCCAGTTCGCGAAGGCACGCTCGGCAGCGTCCACCGTGGCGACGATCTGCTCGCGTTCGAGCATCGGCACGTGAGCAATCTCGGCCTGGTTGGCGGGATTCTGCACGGCGATGCTGGCGCCGCTGCGACTGTGAACCCACTGCCCATCTATGTAGCAAAGGGATTTGAACAGCAGAGGATGCTTGAGCGACATGGCAACGTCTCCGGCCGAGTGGCATGGGAGACATGCTAGGGAAAGGCGGCTTGGTGTTTTTTCCGTAGCGCGGCGGGGCGCTGGGGGTTCTTTCTGTTTGCCGGGGGTGAAACGGGAAAAGGCTGGAAGGCTGGAAGGCTACAGGCAGCGTGGAAAAGGCTGCGCCGTTTTCCACCCGGAGAAGAAACGGGATGGTGGGCGCCCTTCGTCCAGCCTTCCAGCCTCCAGCGCTCTTATCGGCTCTTATCGGCTCTTACCGGATTTCCCGCTTACACCGTGACGCTCTTCTGCTGCGGCAACATGCGCACGATGGCGTTGAGCAGCATGCCGTAGAGCGGCACGAACAGCGCCAGGCTGATGGCCAGCTTGATCACGTAATCGACGCTGGCGATCTCCACCCAGTTGGCCGCCATGAAGGCGTCGTCGCTGTGCCAGAAGGCGATGGAGAAGAATACGAAGGTATCCAGCAGATTGCCGAATATCGTGGAGGTCGTCGGCGCGACCCACCACTGGCGCAGCCGCCGCAGCCGGTCGAACACCTGGATGTCGAGAATCTGACCCAAGACGTAGGCGAGGAAGCTGGCAATGGCAATGCGGAACACGAACAGGTTGAACTCGCCCAACGCCGCGAAACCACTGAACGCGCCCTGATGGAACAGCACAGAGACCACGTAGGACGCCACCAGCGCAGGCACCATGACCTGGGCGATTACACGCCGCGCCGGGCCCTTGCCGAGCAGGCGCACGGTCAGGTCGGTAGCCAGGAAGATGAACGGAAAGCTGAACGCCCCCCAGGTGGTGTGCCAGCCGAACAGGGTGATCGGCAGTTGCACGAGATAATTGCTGGCGATGATGATCAGGATGTGAAAAGCGATCAGGCCGGCCAGGGTGGCACGACGGACCGACGACGAAATCTGCAGCATGTTGCCTTGTCCTTTTTTGGAAGTGATGGGGTGAGGGAACCCATTTGCCGGGCCGACAGGGCCAAGGCGGCGCGCATTCTAGTGATAAACCGGGCCAGGGTACAGCCGCGCCGGTCAGAACGCCTCGCTTCACGAGGCCGAAAGGCGCTCATCATCAAGCCCCGCCGGGACACCGCTCTCGTCGCGCTTGACGTTCTTGGTGACGATATAAGTGTAGTAGCGCTCGATGCCCAGATCTTCCAACAGCAACGTGTCGATGAAGCGCTGGTAGTGATCGATGTCGCGCGCGCGGATCATCGCGATGTAGTCGACGCCGCCGCCCGTGGCATAACAGAAGGCGACCTCCGGGGCCTCGGCCAGACGCTGTTCGAAACGGCGCATGTTCTGCGCGGTGTGCCGCGCCAGGCTGATCTCCACCAGCACCTGCTGGGTGCGAAACAGCGCGCCCCAATCGATCAGCGCATGATATCCGCGCACCAACCCAGCAGCCTCGAGCTTGCGTACCCGCTCCCAGGCCGGGGTCACCGACAGGTTGATCGCCTCGGCCAGCGCCGACTTGGTGATCCGCCCGTCCTCGGAGAGGATGCGCAGGATCTTCAGGTCATAGCGATCGAGCTTGTGCATGATTCCTCCCCGCGAGCCGGCACGCTCCGGCGCGCAGTCAGCCTGGTCACCGCACCACCTCGGCAATCACCGCCAGCGTGTCGCCACTCTGCACCCGCCCCGGAAAGTGCCGAGCGCTGAGCAGGCCGCCCCGCCGAGCCCGGTACTCCACCGGCGCCACACCGGTACGACGCGCGTCATGTACCCGCGCCACCAGTTCGCCGGCCTGAACGGCCTCGCCCAGCTCCTTGCACAGCTCGAGCAGGCCATCGCTCTCGCTGCATACGTAGCAATCGGCATCCGGCATGTCCAGCAACACCGAATCGGCCGGTTCGATTTCGCCGTCGAGCATGTCGAAATGAATCAGCAGATTGCGCACGCCACGCTCGGCGATGGCCAACGTCCTGGCGCTGATGGAGCCGCCACCGCCGAGCTCGGTGGTGACGAACACCTTGCCCTGCGCTTCTGCCGCGGTGTCGTACATGCCCAGCGCGTCCTGCTCCAGCATGCGCATGCAGTAAGGCGCCGCGAACGCTCGCATGCCGGCCTCGCAGCGCGCCTGCTGGGCCTTGTCGGGTAATACGTGGCAGGCGGCGAACGGCAGGAAGTCGAGGGTTTTGCCGCCGGAATGGATATCCAGCACCAGGTCCGCCAGCGGCAGCAGGCTGCGCTGGAAGTAGTCGGCGATCTTCTGCGTCACGCTGCCATCGGGGCGACCAGGGAAGCTGCGGTTCAGGTTGCCCCGGTCGATCGGCGAGGTTCGGGTGCCGGACCACACCGCCGGGGCGTTCATGAACGGGACGATGATCACCCGCCCATGCACGCGCGCCGGATCGAGGCTGCAGGCCAACTTGCTCAGCGCCAGCGGGCCCTCGTATTCGTCACCGTGGTTGCCGCCGGTGAACAGCGCGGTGGGCCCCGCGCCGTTCCTCACCACGCTGATCGGAATCATCACCGCGCCCCAGGCCGAATCGTCGCGCGAATAGGGCAGGCGCAGATAGCCGTGCTGCACCCCGTCTTGCTCGAACTCGACGGTGGGGCTGATGGGATTGCGCTGCGGAGTGTCGGTCATGGCTCAGTCCTTGACGTAAAGCTTGCGTGGCAAGTCGCAGAAGGTTTCCATCCCGGTCTCGGTGATCAGGATGCTTTCGGTGATTTCCAGGCCCCAATCATCCATCCACAACCCGGGGATGAAATGGAAGGTCATGCCCGGCTCGAGCACGCTTTCATCGCTCGGGCGCAGACTCATGGTCCGCTCGCCCCAGTCCGGCGGGTAGCTGATGCCGATGGGGTAGCCACAGCGGCTGTCCTTCTGCAGGTCGAACTTGTCGAGCACCCTGAGGAAGGCGCGGGCGATGTCGCCGGTGGTGTTGCCCGGGCGCGCCACCGCAAGACCCGCGGAGATGCCCTCGACCACGGCCTGCTCGGCTTCGAGAAAGTGTGCCGGCGGCTTGCCCAGGTAGATGGTGCGCGACAGCGGGCAGTGGTAACGCTTGTAGCAGCCAGCAACCTCGAAGTAGGTGCCGGTGCCCAGCCGGAACGGGCTGTCGTTCCAGGTCAGATGCGGCGCGCTGGCGTCGGCGCCGGTCGGCAGCAACGGCACGATGGCCGGGTAGTCGCCACCGTGCCCGTCAACGCCGAGAATGCCGGCGCGGTAGATGTCCGCAACCAGTTCGTTCTTGCGCAGCCCCGGCTCGATGCGCTCAAAGATCGCCTCGTGCATGCGTTGGACGATGCGCGCGGCGACGCGCATGTACTCGATCTCCTGTGGCGATTTCACCGCCCGCCGCCAGTTGACCAGCGCGGTGGCATCGAGAAAGCGCGTATGCGGCAGGTGCTGCTGCAGCGAGCGGAAGGCCGCCGCGCTGAAGTAGTAGTTGTCCATCTCCACGCCAATGGCCAGGTGCTCCCAGCCGCGCGCGGCGATCACCTCGCGGGACAGGTAGTCCATCGGATGACGCACGCTGGACTGCACGTAGTGGTCCGGGTAGCCGACGATATCGTCGTCGCCCATGAACACCGTGCGGCGTGCGCCATTGGCGTCCTGGTCACGGCCGAACCACAGCGGATCGCCCTCGAGCGTCAGTAGCACGCACTGATGCACGTAGAACGACCAGCCGTCATAGCCGGTCAGCCAGGCCATGTTCGACGGGTCGGTAACGATCAGCAACTCGATACCACGGGCGGCCATGGCCTGGCGAACCTTGGCGATACGCAACGCATATTCCTCCCGGCTGAACGGGAGATTGACGACGATTTCGGACATCTTCTTTGCCCTCGTGGGTGGACCGCGCTTGCTCTGCAGGGGCGAGCTGGCTCGCGAGCCGGGGCGTGTGGCCCGAGCGCGAGTAGGCTCGCGTCTGAAGATCAGGGGTTGAAGATGAAACCCCTGCCCGCTGCGCGCGCCCGGTCGAAGGCGAAGCTGGCGATGGCAGTGTCTTGCGCGCCGGTACCGGTCAGGTCGCACAGGGTGACCTGGCCGGCCGAGGTGCGTCCGGGGTGTTGCCCGGCGATCACCTGGCCGAGTTCGGCAAAGGACGATGAGTCGTCCACCACGCCCGCTTCTAGCGCGTGGTGCAGTTCACCGAGCACCCGGGTCTGGCTGAGCCGGTCGGCGACATAGAGATCACATGCAGCCAGCGCGGCGGCAGCGATCTCGTTCTTGTGCCCGGCATCCGAGCCCATGGCGGTGATGTGCAGGCCTGTCTGCAAATGGTGCGTCTGGATCAAGGGCGTACGGCTGGGGGTAGCGGTCACGGCGATGTCGACGCCGTCCAGAGTGGCGTCCAGGCTATCCATGGCCCGAACGTCGAGCCCCTCCAACTCGCCGGCGAATACCGCCGCCTTCGCCGGGTCGCGGGCCCAGATGCGCACCTGGCGAATGTCGCGCACCAGCCGCAAGGCCGCCAGCTGCAGACGCGCCTGCTCGCCGGCGCCGAGAATGGCGACGCGGCTGGCATCCGCCCGGCTCAGCCATTTCGCCGCCACCGCCCCGGCGGCGGCCGTGCGCACCGCGGTGAGATAGCCATTGTCCAGCAGCAGGGCATCGAGCAGCCCGGTGCGCGCCGAGAACAGCATCATCAGCCCGTTGAGGCTGGGCAGGCCGAGCGTCGGGTTGTCGAAGAACCCGGGGCTGACCTTGATGGCAAAACGCGGCAGACCGGGCAGGTAGGCGGTCTTCACGTCGACCTCGCCGTTGTGCTCGGGAATGTCCAGGCGCAGGATCGGCGGCATCGCCACCGCCGCGGTGGCGAGCAGGCGGAATGCCTGTTCGACCGCGTCGAGGCTGGCCGGATCGAGGGCCAGGCAGGCGCGGAGATCGGTTTCGCTGAGCAGGATGGTCTCGGCCATGTTGATCTCCATCGAGGATGCTCCGGACGGACCGGTAGCAAGGTTGATTGGGTTGGGTTGAGTTATTCGTTGGCGCCGTTGAGTACGCGCAGATGCTGACCGGTATCCACGTTACGGCCGCTGATCACCACGACCACCGGCCCACGCGGTTCGATCGATCGCTCCAGCAGGGCGGCGATGCCCACCGCGGCGGCCCCTTCGAGCACCAGTCGCTCCTGGTGGTAGGCATGACGCATGCCGGCGGCGATCGCCGGCTCGTCAAGCAGCTGGACGCTGTCGGCCAGCTCGCGGACAAGAGCGAAGGTGTAGCGATTGTTCAGGCCGATGCCGCCGCCGAGTGAATCGGCCAGGCTGGCGCACTCTTGCACTTCGACCGGATGGCCAGCCTCGAGACTGGCGTGCATCGCCGCACCACGACGCATGCTGATGCCATGAACGCGGATCGTTGGGCGCTGATGCTTGAGCGCCAGCGCGACACCCGCGAACAGGCCGCCACCGGACAGCGGCAGCAAAACCTCGGCGACGTCCGGGCACTGATCGAGAAGCTCCAGACCGAGCGTGCCCTGGCCGGCGATGATGTGGGGATGGTCAAAAGGCGGAATGAAGGCAGCGCCCTGCTCGCGGGCGATACGTTCGGCCTCGATCTGCGCGGCATCCTGGCTGTGGCCGACGATGACCACCTCGGCGCCGAGGTCGCGGATCGCCTGCACCTTGTTCGACGGCACCAACTGCGACAGGCAGACGATGGCCCTGACCCCTTGCTGCCGCGCAGCGAAGGCGAGCGCACGGCCGTGATTGCCGGTGGAGGCAGTAACCACGCCGAGGCGTTTCTGCGCATCCGACAACTGCGCTACTGCGTGGCTCGCCCCGCGCAGCTTGAAGCTGCCGG
Source organism: Stutzerimonas stutzeri (assembly GCF_024448935.1). Lineage (GTDB taxonomy): Bacteria > Pseudomonadota > Gammaproteobacteria > Pseudomonadales > Pseudomonadaceae > Stutzerimonas > Stutzerimonas stutzeri_AO. The sequence goes on along the minus strand of NZ_JAMOIE010000004.1, from coordinate 11,785 downwards.
TGGCCTGCTGCGATTCCAGCTTCAACCAAACCGGCACCCCGAGCAGTCGACTGAGCGACGCCGAACGCTCCAGCGGCGTGTGCCGAACGAGACCGCGGATGCGCTCACGTGCCTCGAAGAGCTGGTCAAGAAGAATCGGCTGCATGGCGAACATTCCGCTGGTGAATGGCGCCGAGTGTAGGAGCGCCGATTTCAGCAGCACAATGTACTAGGACTCTTTATTTTCGCCCCGTAATTGTGCCGCTCGGCAGACCCAATACGCCCTGTTTCGGGGCCTGCAGCTATTCGCTCGATACCACTTGGTGCACATTGACCCGTTTTAGCGCGCGCCACGAAACTCATGGATTTCCGGAAACTGTTCAAAGACCTCACGGATGCTGGACAACCCTTCATGCAAGCGCTCCTCATCGCATTCGGCGCCGACGCACAGGCGCATCGCCCTGGGACGCCGGGTCCCCGGTGGCAGGAAAGGGTCGGGCAGGGTCAGCGCGATCCCGCGCCGGCGCAGTTCGTGCTGCAGCGCCTCCAGATCCCAGTGGTCGGGCACGTTCAGCCAGGCGCTGAGGGAAAACGGGTGACTGCCGCGCAGATAATCGCCCAGTTCGGCAGTCACCGCAGCCTGACGCCCAGCGATCAGCTCGCGCTGCAGATGCACCAGTTCATCAGCCTGGCCGCGCTCGATCCAGCGCGTGGCAATTTCGCCGAGCAGGGGCGCGGCCATCCAGCTGTTCACTCGCAGGATGCTTTCGGTGCGCAGCGCCAGCCGCCGCGGCATGGCCAGATAGCCGATGCGCAGGCCGGTGAGTACCGACTTGGTCAGGCTGGTGCAGTAGAAGGACAACTCTGGCAGGTAGTGGCTGATCGGCAAGGCGTCGCGCTGCTCGCCGAGCAGCGGGCCGTAAACGTCGTCCTCGACCACATAGACACCGTAGCGGCGCGCGATCTCGGCGATCTCGCGGCGGCGCATGTCCGGCATTATGGTGTTGGTGGGGTTGTTCAGGTTCGGCGTACAGACCAGCGCGGTGACCCGTTCATTGCCACAGATATCCTCGAAATGCTCCGGATCGAGGCCATAGCGATCGGTCTCCACGCCCTGGAGCGTGAAGCCAAGGACCTGGGCAGTGCCGATCACCCCGTGGTCGGTACAGTTTTCGCAGAGAACCAGATCGTCCGGTCCCGCCAGCGAGGCGAGGGCGAGAAAGATCGAGTGGGAGGTACCATTGGTCAACAGCAGATCCTGCAGCTCTACCGTCAATCCCAGCCCGGCGAGCCATTGCACGCCGACCTCGCGGTGGTGCTCGAAGCCGGCGATCGGACGGCAGGCATGAATCCACGGCTGTTCATGCTCGGCGGCCAATTCCTCGCAGGTCTGTCTCCAGTAACGGTCGTGGGTATCGGTACGGATGATGCGTGCCGTAGAGAAGTCCAGCAGCGAATGTTCACCCCGGTCAAGCATCGAGCTGGCGACGCGCTCGCTGATACGCCGGCTGACAAAGCTGCCACGCCCGACTTCGCAGCGCACCCAGCCCTGGCGTTCCAGCTCCTTATAAGCATTGGTCACCGTCTGCACGCTGATTTCGAGCTGTTCGGCCAGCAGCCGCTGCGGCGGCAGGCGTTGGCCATCCTGCAGGTTGCCCTGCTCGATGTCGGTTGCGATGGCGGTAACCAGCAGCTTGTATTTCGACGCGCCGCTACGGGCAGCGAGCAACGCCTGTTTCCAGTTGCGCATGACGATCCACCTTCAGTCGAGCCGACAGGATCGGCCGAAGCGCAGTGTCATGCAATTGTCCTAGTACAATCCATTGTTCAAAACGGCTTTTGTTATCCTCGCCTGGCGAAACGCGGCGCACGTCTCCACAAAAAGAAGTCCAACGCCGCGCTGAGGCTGGGAATGCCCTGACCTGATGCTCTTGAAACTGCCCTCCTACATAGCAGGTCCGCCTGCGAACCATAAAAGCACAGGAGAATCACGATGAATCGCGCACGTCCTTTCCGTTTCGGCAAGCTGCTGCTCGCCTCCGCCGCACTGGCCGGCCTCTCGCTTGGAAGCCTGGCCCAGGCCGACACCCTCGATGAGATCAAGGAAAGCAACAGCGTCCGCATCGGCTATGCCAACGAAACGCCTTTCGCCTACACCGCCACCGATGGCAGCGTCACAGGCGAATCGCCCGAGATCGTCGAAAAGATTTTCCAGCGGATGGGTATCGAAACCATCAAACCGGTCCTTACCGAGTGGGGTTCGCTGATTCCCGGATTACGGGCCGGGCGCTTCGATCTGATCGCGGCCGGCATGTACATCACGCCCGAGCGCTGCAAGCAGGTGATTTTCACCGACCCGCAATATCAGCTACCCGACACCCTGTTGGTCAAAGCGGGTAACCCGAAGAACCTGCACAGCTACGAGGACATCGCCAAGAGCGGTGCCAAACTGGCGATCATGTCCGGCACGGTGAACCTGGCTTATGCCCGCGACGGCGGTATCAGCGACGACCAGATCCTGCAGGTACCCGACACCACTGCCCAGTGGCAGGCGGTGCGCAGCGGCCGCGCAGACGCCGCAGTAGGCACCCAGCTGACCATGAAGGGCCTGGCCGAGAAGGGGGGTGATTCCCTCGAGGCGATCAGCGAATTCAAGGACGATCCGGCACATACCGGCTACGGCGCCCTGGCGTTCCGCCCCGAAGATACCGCCTTGCGCGATGCAGTGAATGCCGAACTGAAACAGTGGCTCGGTAGCGAAGAGCATCTGAAGACCGTCGAGCCGTTCGGTTTCGACGAGTCCAACATCACTGACAAGACCGCCGCGCAGCTCTGCGCCCAGTAATCCACGAGCGGAGCGCCGCGGCCTTCATCGACGCGGCGTTATCCGTTCGTGTGGTTTCGTTCCTGCGATAGAGGTATCGAACCTATGGGCGAACTCCTTCCCCTCATGTTTCAGGGTGCCTGGGTGACACTCCAGATCACCTTCTGGGCCTCGCTACTGGCAATCGCCTGTGCCGTGCTCGGTGCCCTCGGTCGTTTGTCGCCGTTCGCCCCGCTGCGCTGGTTTTCGATCGCTTATATCGAGGTGTTTCGTGGCACCTCCCTGCTGGTTCAGTTGTTCTGGCTGTATTTCGTATTGCCAATGCCACCGTTCTACGTGGAGCTCTCCGCGTTCGCCGTCGCCGTGCTCGGCCTGGGCCTGCACATCGGGGCCTACGGAGCGGAAGTCATGCGCGGCACCATTCGCTCGGTGGCGCGTGGGCAGCACGAGGCCTGCGTGGCGCTGAACATGTCGCCGTTTAAGCGGTTCACTCGGATCATCCTGCCGCAGGCGCTGCTGGCTGCAATACCACCCGGGACCAATCTACTGATTGAGCTGCTGAAGAACACGTCGCTGGTGTCGCTGATCACCATTTCGGACCTCGCCTTCCGCGCCCGACAGCTGGACCAGGCGACCTTCATGACCCTGGAGATCTTCGGCATGGCGCTCTTGATGTACTTCATCATGGCCCAGGGGATCAATCTCGCCATGCGCCTGGTCGAAAGGCGTCTCAGCCGCGGTCGGATCAAAGGGGGCCTGGCATGAATTTCTTCGATTGGCAGTTTGCCTGGGAGATCCTGCCCCAACTGCTGCAGGCCTCGCTGAAGACGATCGGCATCACCGTTAGCGGCTTCGCCATCGCCGTGGTACTCGGCCTGCTGCTAGCCGTCGCCCGCCGCAGCAGGCGCGCCTGGTTATCCTGGCCGGCTACCGGCCTGATCGAATTCATCCGCAGTACGCCACTGCTGATCCAGGCCTATTTCCTGTTTTACGTATTCCCCAACTACGGGATCAACCTAAGCGCCCTGCAGGCCGGCATCCTCGCCATCGCCGTCCACTATGCCTGCTATACGGCGGAGGTCTATCGGGCCGGGCTCGATGCGGTTCCGCGTGCCCAATGGGAGGCGGTGACGGCGCTGAACATGAAGCCACTGACCGCTTACCGCGATGTCATCCTGCCCCAGGCCCTGCGCCCGATATTGCCCGCACTTGGTAATTATCTCGTAGCCATGTTGAAGGACACGCCGGTGCTTTCGGCGATCACCGTGGTCGAAATCATGCAGCAGGCCAAGAACATCGGCTCCGAGAGCTTTCGCTACCTGGAGCCGATCACCCTGGTCGGTTTGTTCTTCCTGATTCTCAGCCTGGGCCTGGCCTGGTGCGTCCGCCGCCTTGAAAATCGCTTGGAGCTCGCCCGATGAATACACCCCCGCATCTCGATGCCACGCCGAATACCAATTCCCTGACCGGCAACGACATGGCCGAGCCCCTGGTGCGCTTCAATCAGGTGACCAAGCGCTACGGCAGCCTCACCGTCCTCGACCATCTCGATCTGGAAGTCGCCAAGGGTGAGAAGGTCGCGATCATCGGCCCCAGTGGCTCGGGTAAATCGACCCTGCTGCGCGCGTTGATGACCTTGGAAACCATAGACGAAGGGATTATCGAGGTCGATGGCGAGCCGCTCACCCACATGCCCGCATCCGACGGGCATCTGGTCCCGGCCAGTGGCCGTTACCAGCGCCACGTGCGCGGCAAGGTCGGCATGGTGTTCCAGAGCTTCAACCTGTTCCCGCATATGGACGCTCGGCAAAATGTGATGGAAGCGCCTGTACAGGTGCTGGGACTGTCGAAAAAAGAAGCTCGGGAACGCGCTGACGAGCTGCTGGCGATGGTCGGGCTGGAGGACAAGCTCGAGCATTACCCGGCCCAGCTCTCCGGGGGCCAGCAGCAACGGGTAGCCATCGCCCGTGCGATGGCCATGCGGCCCCGAGTGATGCTGTTCGACGAGGTGACCTCGGCACTGGATCCGGAGCTCTGCGGCGAGGTGCTCAATGTGATCCGGCGCCTGGGAGAGGAGCACAGCCTGACCATGCTGATGGTCACCCATCAGATGGGCTTCGCCCGCGAGTTCGCCGATCGCGTCTGCTTCTTCCATGAGGGGCGCATCCATGAAATGGGTACGCCGGATGAGCTGTTCGGCAACCCCAAGGAGACGCGCACGCAGGAATTCCTCAGCGCGGTGACTCAGGCAAGCTAGTCGGGCAAAATGGGGCGCATTTGGCGGCAAATCTCACGAGGGCAGGGCAATGCTCGAATCGCTGGAAATCATGCTGGCCAAGGGCACGGACAATCCCATGCTGCGCTTCGGCCTCGGCAAGGGCTACCTGGACGCAGGCGAGGCAGCCCTTGCCGCTACACACCTGCAACGCTGCGTCGAACAGGATCCCAGGTATTCGGCGGCCTGGAAGCTACTCGGTAAGGCATTGCAGGCCAGCGGCGATAATGACGGAGCCCGTCGCGCCTGGGAGCAGGGCCTGGTCGCGGCGCAAGCGCACGGCGACAAGCAGGCCGAGAAGGAAATGAGCATATTTCTGCGCAAGCTGAACAAGCAGGCCAGCGCCTAGGCTAGGCTAGGCCGCACAACACAACACAACACAGCTTAACGCGCGACGCTTCAAAGCCGCTTATGGCCGTTTAACGATCCTCAACGAAGCGCAACCCGACACCCTCACTATCAACGCGCATCACCTCCATCTGCAACACAGGCGCAGGAATCGGCAGATCCTGAACCTGGCCACTGACAACCATCCCCGGCTGCAGCTCGGTCAGCTGCGGATGCTTGACGTAGACGCCGCCATCGGACAGATCGCGGGTGTGGGCGAATACTTCACCAAACGATTCATGAGTGATGCGTATACGGCACTTCATGGGTGCGCGCGGATGCTGTCGCTGATTTGCCATTCGACGTTCCTGTTGTCTTCTTTAGCGGTTTTCAGTACCAGCGGGGCTCGCCGGCCGGGCGCTTCTTGAAGCGTTTCATGGTCCACATGTACTGGGTCGGCCAGGTGCGCACGTAGCGTTCGATGACACCACTCATGGCTGCAACCGCGACCTCGATGTCCTGGTCATACATTCCCGGCGGCGCCGCCTCGAGAATGACCTTGTAGCCTGATCCGTCTTCCAGACGCAACGCGTGGAGGAATACCCCGACCGCTTTGCCTCCAGCGAGCATGCCGGGTACGAACTTGCCGGTCAGTGCCTGGGTACCGAGGAAGGGCACGAACACGCCGGCGCTCTCACTGGGTTCCGGGTCGGCCGGAATCCCAACGGCGCCTCCTTTGCGGACTTCCTTGATCACGCTGATGATGCCTTCGCGAGTCGAGGGCGCGACCTTGTTGCCCAGCTGCACGCGCTGACGCTGCAGCAGATCATCGACCGCCTTGAGCTTCGGCGGGCGGTAGAAAATGATCGGTTTGCATTGCGCGCAATAGAAGTGATTGAGCACTTCCCAGTTGCCCAGATGGCTGGTGATGCCGACGACCCCTTTGCCCGAGGCCAGGGCGTGCTCCAGCACTTCCAGCCCCTCGACTTCCTTGACCAGACGCAACGTCTTGTCCGCTGGCCAGATCCAGGCACAGGCGCTTTCGGTGAAGGTCTTGCCGATCTGCTGCAGGCTCTGCCCCAGCAGCCGTTCCCGCTGGGCGGCATCGAGTTCGGGAAAGCATTTCCCCAGGTTGGTCCGGGCGACCTCGCGGGAGCGATTGGGCAGTTTCCACATCAACCAGCCGATAACGGCTCCCATGCCTTGCACCGCGCGCCAGGGCAGCAGGGCAAACAGGCGCAGGAAGCCAACCAGCAGCGCACCTTTGAACGTGTCCAAGGATTTCTCCCGAAAACCAAAGCCGCTAGTGTAACTGCTTCGAGCGCTGGACTAACCGCGAAGCGGTCTCAGGCCAGGCGCTGGTCGACGCACCGCTCAATACCGCGTAACGATCACAATCAATGGTGTGGTCCATGACCATGCCGCAGGCCTGCATATAGGCGTAGCAGATGGTTGGCCCGACAAAGCTGAAACCGGCTTTCTTCAGCGCGCGGCTCATGGCCTCGGCTTCGGCGGTCACCGCAGGGACCTCTCGGATCGACTCGAAATGATTGATCTTAGGCTGGCCACCGACGAATGACCACAGCCAACCGACCGGGTCTTCCCGTTCGAGCCACAGCCGGGCGTTGCGCCGTGCCGCTTCGAGCTTTCGACGGTTGCGGATGATACCGGGGTCGAGCATGCGCTCGTCGATCTCCGCGTCACTCATCTGCGCCAGGCGCCGTGGATCGAAACCGAACAGTACCTGGCGATAGCGCTCACGCTTACGCAGCACGGTGATCCAGGACAGCCCGGCCTGGAAGGTCTCGAGGATGAGGAACTCGAAAAGCACCTGCGGATCACGCGTGGGCACTCCCCATTCGCTGTCGTGGTACTCGGCGTACAGCGGATCATCACTGCACCAGGCGCAACGTGGCATGTTCCAGTCCTTGAAAGAGGCAACGAGCCGATTGCGCAGCCACCGTGACGTGCGAGCGCAAGGCACGGGCCACCACGGGTCGGAGCCGTTATCGGGTATACTCCGAGGCTTTCTGTCGAAGCCAGCACAGGTGAAATTTTGACCCAGCCTACGCCTGCCGTGCGCACCTTCCAAGACCTGATCCTCGCCCTGCAAAGCTATTGGGCAGAGCAGGGTTGCGTCGTTTTGCAACCCTACGATATGGAAATGGGCGCCGGTACCTTCCACACCGCCACATTCCTTCGTGCTGTCGGTCCTGAAACCTGGAACGCGGCCTATGTCCAGCCTTCGCGTCGCCCGGCCGATGGTCGTTATGGCGAGAACCCCAACCGTCTGCAGCACTACTACCAGTTTCAGGTGGTGCTCAAGCCCAACCCGGACAACATCCAGGACCTGTATCTGGAGTCGCTGCGTCGCATCGGCATCGACACCTCGGTACACGACGTGCGCTTCGTCGAAGACAACTGGGAATCACCGACGCTGGGCGCCTGGGGGCTCGGCTGGGAGGTCTGGCTCAACGGTATGGAAGTCACCCAGTTCACCTACTTCCAGCAGGTCGGCGGCATCGAGTGCTATCCCGTTACTGGCGAAATCACCTACGGTCTCGAGCGACTCGCGATGTATCTGCAGGGCGTCGACTCGGTCTACGACCTGATCTGGACGGACGGCCCGTTCGGCACCGTCACCTATGGCGATGTGTTCCATCAGAACGAGGTGGAACAGTCCACCTACAACTTCGAACACGCCAACGTCGACAAGCTGTTCGAACTCTTCGACTTCTATGAATCGGAAGCCAACCGGTTGATCGAACTGGAGCTGCCGTTGCCCACCTATGAAATGGTGCTGAAGGCCTCGCATACCTTCAACCTGCTGGATGCTCGCCGTGCCATCTCGGTGACTGCGCGGCAGCAGTACATCTTGCGCGTGCGGGCACTGGCTCGCTCGGTGGCGCAGAGCTATTTGCAGGCACGCGCCAAACTCGGCTTCCCCATGGCCACCCCGGACCTGCGTGACGAAATACTGGCCAAGCTGGAGGCTGCAGAATGAGTGCACTGGATTTCCTGGTCGAGCTCGGCACCGAAGAGCTGCCGCCCAAGGCCTTGGGCAAGTTGTCCGACGCATTCCGTTCGGGTATCGAGAAGGGCTTGAAAGAAGCCGGCCTAAGCCACGGTCGGGTACAGGCGTTTGCCGCACCCCGACGCCTCGCCGTGCTGATCGAGCAGCTCGACAGCGAGCAGCCTGATCGCAGCATCAACCTCGACGGCCCGCCGCTGCAGGCGGCCTTCGATGCCGAAGGCGAACCGACCCAGGCCGCCCTGGGCTTTGCGCGCAAGTGCGGCGTGGACCTTGCCGAAGTCGACCGCAGCGGCCCCAAACTCCGGTACAGCCGCTCGATTCCCGGTCAGCCAACCGCCGAGCTGTTGCCCGGCATTGTCGAGACGTCGCTTAACGAGCTGCCGATTCCCAAGCGCATGCGCTGGGCCGCGCGCAAGGAAGAATTCGTCCGACCCACCCAATGGCTGGTCATGCTGTTCGGTGATCAGGTCGTTGACTGCACCATCCTGACTCAACGCGCCGGTCGCGAGTCGCGCGGCCATCGTTTTCACAGCCCGAGCCCAGTCCGCATTTCCAAGCCGACAAGCTATCTGGAAGACCTGCGCGGCGCTCATGTCATTGCCGATTTTGCCGAACGCCGCGAGCTGATCGCCAAGCGTGTCGAGCAGCTGGCCAGCGAGCAGAACGGCAGCGCTATCGTGCCGCCAGCGTTGTTGGACGAAGTGACCGCGCTGGTCGAATGGCCTGTGCCGCTGGTGTGTTCGTTCGAAGAACGCTTCCTGGAAGTACCACAGGAAGCGTTGATCACCACCATGCAGGACAACCAGAAGTACTTCTGCCTGCTGGACGCCAACGGCAAGCTGCTTCCGCGCTTCATCACAGTTGCCAACATTGAATCAAAGGACCCGGCGCAGATCGTTGCGGGCAACGAGAAAGTGGTGCGTCCGCGCCTCACCGACGCCGAGTTCTTCTTCAAGCAGGACAAGAAACAGAAGCTCGACAGCTTCAATGAGCGCCTGAAGAACGTGGTCTTCCAGGCTCAGCTTGGGACTGTGTACGACAAGGCGGTGCGAGTCTCCAGGCTGGCCGCATTCATCGCCGAACGCACCGAAGGCAATGCCCAGTGGGCGGCGCGCGCGGGCCTGCTGAGCAAATGCGACCTGGCCACCGAGATGGTCGGCGAATTTCCGGAGATGCAGGGGATTGCGGGTTATTACTACGCCGTCAACGATGGTGAACCCACCGACGTCGCCCTGGCATTGAATGAGCAGTACATGCCCCGCGGTGCGGGCGCAGCGCTGCCGGTGACCCACACAGGTGCCATCCTGGCGGTGGCCGACAAGCTGGATACGCTGGTGGGCATCTTCGGCATTGGCATGCTTCCCACCGGTAGCAAGGACCCTTACGCGCTTCGCCGCGCGGCCCTGGGCATTCTGCGCATCCTGATCGAAAAGCGTCTGGATCTGGATCTGGTGGCCGCCGTGCGCTTCTCCATCAACCAGTTCGGAGGTCAGGTCAAGACTGAAGGCCTGGCCGATCAGGTCCTCGATTTCATTTTTGATCGCTTGCGTGCGCGGTACGAAGACGAGGGTGTCGAGGTGGCGTCCTATCTATCGGTTCGTGCCGTACAGCCGAGCTCAGCGTTGGACTTCGATCAGCGCGTGCAAGCCGTACAGGCGTTCCGCGATCTGCCGGAAGCCGAAGCGCTGGCAGCGGCGAACAAGCGCGTCTCCAATCTGCTGAGCAAGTTCGACGCAACGCTGCCGGAAACCGTCGAGCCTCGTTACTTCGACAATGCCACCGAGTTCTCTTTGTATTCTGCGTTGCAACAGGCCGAACACGCCGTGCAGCCCCTGGCTGCGGATCGTCAGTATCGCGAGGCGCTGGAGCGGCTGGCGCACCTGCGCGGTCCGGTGGATGCCTTTTTCGAGGCGGTACTGGTCAACGCCGAAGACGCTTCGGTCCGCGCCAACCGCTATGCCTTGCTTGCCCGGTTGAGAGGATTGTTCCTTGGCGTTGCCGATATTTCCGCCCTTGGCTAAGCCGGTGAAGCTGATCGTGCTGGATCGCGACGGCGTGATCAACGAGGACTCCGACACCTACGTGAAGAGCCTGGAAGAATGGATTCCGATCCCGGGCTCGATCAGGGCGATCGCACGGCTATGCAAGGCTGGCTGGACGGTGGCGGTCGCCACCAACCAGTCCGGCCTGGCCCGCGGCCTGTTCGACGCCAGCACACTGGGCGACATGCATTTCAAACTGCAGCAGCTGGTGATGGAAGAGGGCGGTCGCGTCGATCTGATCGTGCATTGCCCGCATGGCCCCGACGATGGCTGTGATTGCCGCAAGCCACTGCCGGGGTTGTTCGAGCAGATCGCCGAGCACTTTCATCTTGAAAGCCTCGCAGGTGTCCCGGTGGTGGGCGACAGCCAGCGCGATCTGCATGCAGGGATGCGCCTCGGCGGCATTCCTTACCTGGTTCGCACCGGAAAGGGCTCGAAGACGGCAAAAGGTCCGCTCCCAACCGGCACCCAGGTGTTCGATGACTTGGCAGCCGTGGTCGATCATCTGTTGGGAGCCAAACGATGAACGTCTTGCTGCCGATACGCATCCTGGTGTTCTACTTGCTGCTGTCCTTCACGGCCTTCGCCTGGTGTTTGGTCAGTCTGGTTTTCGCACCCTTCATGTCGTTCCGCACGCGCTACCGGTTCGTGGTTCAGACCTGGTGTCGCAGCGCCGTATGGTTGGCCAAGACCATCATCGGGTTGCGCTATGAAGTGAGCGGCGCGGAGAACATTCCGCAAAAGCCCTGCGTGATTCTTTCCAAACACCAGAGCACCTGGGAAACGTTTTTTCTTTCGGCCTACTTCGAGCCGTTGAGCCAGGTGCTCAAACGTGAATTGCTCAACGTCCCGTTTTTTGGATGGGCGATTCGGCTGCTCAAGCCGATAGCAATTGACCGCGAAAACCCCAAAGAGGCATTGCGCCAGGTTGCTAGACAGGGATTGGAGCGGCTAGAGCAAGGCGCCTGGGTGCTGATTTTTCCAGAGGGGACGCGCGTTCCTGTCGGGCAGGTTGGCAAGTTCTCGCGCAGCGGTGCTGCCTTGGCAGTCAACGCCAGACTGCCGATCTTGCCGGTAGCACACAATGCCGGTACGTTCTGGCCGAAGTCGGGGTGGGGTAAACGACCAGGAACCATCCAGGTTGTCATCGGCCCAGCCATGCACGCTGAGAGCGAAGGTCCTCGTGCAGCAGCTGAGCTCAGTCAGCGCGCCGAAGACTGGATCAATACGACCGTGGCAGACCTCGAGCGCAACGTCTGATTCACACACGTGCAAATAAAAAGGGGAACAGACCTTGGCCTGCC
>NZ_JAMOIE010000003.1 GCF_024448935.1 Stutzerimonas stutzeri | reverse complement strand
AATAATAAATGGCCGGCCTATTCCTACAAGAAACTGCCATGGTACGGAGCAATCATGAAGAAAAGTGCCACGCTTTCACTTGCTGTTTTATCCGCGTTAGCAGGTGCCAGCACGCTTACAAACGCAGCTGAAACCACTGAAAAAGAAGGCTTCATTGAAGGTAGCAGTCTGTCCGTCCTGAACCGAAATTTCTATTTCAACCGGGACAATCGCAACGGAGAACGAGGCGCAGGGGGCGCTGGATATTCCGAAGCGTGGGCGCATGCGGTTATTGCTAAATTCGAGTCCGGCTTCACTCAAGGTACTGTGGGTGTGGGTGTTGATGCTTTCGCCATGATCGGGTTGAAACTCGATACGGGCGGTGGCCGTAACGGTGCTCGTAGTTCGTTCGATGTGCTGCCTGTTGACAGTGAAGGTAAGGCGCGTGACGAGTACACCAAGGTTGGCGGCGCAGTAAAAGCCCGCGCCTTTGATACAGTTATCAAGGCGGGCGACGTGTTCCCGGCCACGCCTGTCGTCTCGTTTGGTGATTCTCGCCTACTGCCAGAATCGTTCCGAGGCGTTACCTTCTCTAATACCAGCTTGAAGGGACTTACCCTGCAGGGTGGTCGTCTGCACTCCATGAGCCAGCCTGTCTCAAGCGATATGAGAGACACGTTTGCTACCTTCTACGCAGGACCAGTCAACTCTCCGTGGGTTGGCTACTTCGGCGGTGACTATGAGCTCAACAAGTACACGACTGTCAGCTTGTACACCAGCCGCCTGAAAGATGCGTGGGACCAAAGTTACTTTGGAACATCGTTCACCTACCCGATATCTGATGAGCTGGCTCTGCTGGCAGGCTTCAACTACTATCGTGCCGTGGATGAAGGCAAGAAGCTGCTGGGTGAGTTCGATAATAACATTTGGAGCGGCAAAGTCGGTGTGCGCTTCGGCGCTCATACGGTGTCGCTCACTCATCAACGCAATAATGGTGACGACGACTTCGACTATCTCCGTCAGTCGGACTCGATCTACCTGGATAACTCTATCCAATACAGCGATTTCAACTCACCGAAAGAGCGCTCTTGGATGGTTCGCTACGATCTGAACATGGCGAAATACGGGATTCCAGGGCTCAGCTTCATGGCACGCTACGGCAAGGGTACGGACGCTGACTACTCGAACGCAAACAATGTGTATATGCGTCGAGATGCGGGCGGCAATCCACTCACCGACCAAAAGCGCTGGGAGCGTGATATCGAAGTCAAGTATGTCGTCCAAACCGGTTCGATGAAGGATATGTCCTTCCGTATTCGTCAAGCAAACACCCGATCCACTCAGTTCGAGTCTGATCTCGATGAGTTCCGCCTGATCGTGGAGTACCCACTCAGTATCTTGTAAGAATTGCGCGGTCTTTCAAAATTGTAATTGATCAATCATGCTGCTGTTAGTCTGACTTTGCTAATTTAGCACCAGGCATCAAGAGCATCTCACTGTGAAATCTTGCTCTCGTTTTTCACGGTGGTCTGATGTGGTGGCGATCGTCGGCACATCTACGCATTCACCTTTGAAGCACAAGTGCTCCTTTGGAAAAGGTGAATTTTGGCGCCCTTAATGGGCGCTTTTTTTTGCATGGAGGAAAATATGAATATTTTGAAAGGTTTCGTCGCTGCCGCACTATTTTTTTTCGCCGCTTCCGTCAGTGCGCAGAACAACGTTAAAGACATCAATGCCCGACTGGAACAAGTCGGCAAAGACGCCACCGCTCGATATGCTCAGAGCCTTAATAAACCTATGCCAGAGCTGAAGGATTATCGTTATGGCATGGACATGGATATTGCTAAACTGGTGCATGTCTCGCAGAATGTCATGTATTGCGGAAACGTCCGAAGCATCATGAGCTTTGAAGATTCGAAGGGTGAGTTGCATATGGTGAGATATATTGTTAAGGGTAATTGCTATAACAATAAATAAAAATGTAGCTGGTTTGGTGGTTGCTCGCCAAAAATGGTTGTCAAAAGTTTGAGCTTAGTCATCCCAGGTTTACAAATTTTTCTGATTTTACAGTGAAAAATGCATCCTAGGGCTGAGCGAGCCCCAGTTCGCTGGCAGGTGGTGAAAAGGGATAGCGGAGAGTTTCAAGACGAAAATTCTGCGGAGGCCTAGGGTAAAGGGTCCGAATGTCAATATTCTACACGTAGCGCTGATGTACGCTGTTCGCACACCAGCGCAATTAACTTCTATCAATCTGCTCAGTGGCAGTGACGATCACCTGTCTTGTGATTTGTATGACACCCCTTGGAATCCGTCCCGCCGCTGTGTGCAACCGCGGCTACTGAAGAAAACGAAAGGACAGCGGCGATCACGAGGGAAACGATCTTCATTTTGCTCACTCCATGTGTAGTTTTGTGGTGGCAATACGCCACTCGCGAAGGATATGGCGAAACGCCGTCATTCACCAAGCCTTACTCACCGGAAGCTGATGAATGACCTGAATTTGGACCGCGTTGCTGACGTCATCTTGTGCTGCAAGTCACTGAGTCAGTCGCTACCGTCAGCCTTGAACGCGGGCCGGCGTTGACGAACAGCATGCATCAGTCGGAGGGTGCGGAGGACCCCGCGTGCAAAGAGGGCTGCACTAAGCCATAGGTAAATACGGCCTGTGTGCCGAGAATTGTGGCAGGTCAATAACCTTGTTGACTTTGACTGGCAACGTAGTCGGAAGGGCGGACCCCCCCCGATTCTACCCAGCCTTGTAAACCACTTTTTTTCACTGTAAACCACAGTGGTTTACAGTGAAAAAAAGTGGTTTACACCCTCAGCCCGAACGCAGTGGCTGTAGGGGAAAAGGCGGGTACAAAGACTGCGCAAGGTCGTGGCTCAGAAAAAACTAACCCCCTGGTGCGCAGTACAGATCAAAGGAACCTGTCCGAGGCGTGGGGGCTAATCTCGGTATTGATGCTAACACGAGACTGCAGTGGTCGACAGCTGCTTGAAATGGCGATGCGGTTGTCTGTGAGTGCGGCAGGGGGAGCGGAGTATGCCGGCTCGGCCACAGTTCTCTGGTTCACTCATCAGCCTGCGCGATAGACAATTCGCTGACTGCAAGGGAGCCTCATAACCCTGACTGGTTCCTCATATCGAGTACCGTTGGCGAGATCGATCAAGAACATTAACCGCTCATTGATCTCATGCAACTCAATGGCTTGAACAGGCACCATTGTCCACGTGCCTGAGCCATCATCGCTAGGCATTACGCTCATGACGCAAGTCACGGTCGCGTTGGCGGGAAGGCTTTCCAGTAGCTGGCGAAAGTGATCCACGCAAGAAACGAGCATCATCCGCTGAAAATCAAAGGTGTTATCCAGCTGCCTAATGCACACATACAGCCAAGGTAAGGCCAGCTCCTGCTCAACGATCGCCCATTGCCTACTGCCGTCAGGGAAGTGAAGGCTGCCGCGAAGCTCAGCGCCTGGATGAGTCACGAACATGCAGGCCACCTCGTACCGAAAATGAACACTATAGATTGTAGTTCTTTAGTGTTCAATGACGCCTCATCGTTCCTTTTGCAGGAGTCGCAAATGGAACTGAATGACGCCATGGGCCAAGCGCTACGAAATGCTCGTGTTCGTAAGGGCTTGACACAGGAGGACTTTGGCAGCATCAGCAGTCGAACCTACATCAGCTCCTTGGAGCGGGGGATGAAAGGGGTAACAGTCAACAAACTGACCTCAATTGCCGACATGATGGGTGTGCACCCGCTTAGCATTTTAGCTGAGGGTTTTTTGCTGCAATCTGGGGGCAGTCTTGACGAGCTGCTAGCCCGCGTCCGAACCGAAATTGGTGATGAGCACTGAAGACTCAACATTGTAGGCTTAGCCTGCTGATGCAGACTGCAGCTGGTGAAATATGCACATACAGAAAAGGTAGTTAGCAGCCTTTGCGACAGGCCACTAACACCTCAAAGCCGCATTCCTCTCGGCAATCTGGAGCGGGGTTGGAAAAGCTGTCCACCCTCGCGTACACGCTCATGTGCCTGGTTAGCGGCATGCATTGACGCATCAGCGCTTGTGGGGGGCGAATTGAAAACTCCATTCCCAGATAGAGGTCATGACTGTTCAAGTCGGACGAAACCCCTGGTCACGGGCAGGTAACATCATGGTCAACTCAAGCCCAAATTCCCAATCGTAGGTTTATAGGCTCAGGGTCAGAGCTTCTTCATGCCCACCCGCCGGCGCATCTCGGCAGTAATCGTCTGCCGGGTTTTCTTTATGTCCGCCCAAGGTTCATTGCCTACTTCAGCCAATCGCCCAAGCACATTTTGTATGTTCCACAGGTTACCGCCCTTAAGCTCCTTCACTTCTTCTCGAAATATCGGAACCGACACAGGCAGCCCCTCGCGGGTCCGCGCTGCGTAGGCGCAGATCGTGGTCGCGCCCAATCCGTTGCGCAGGTAATCGATGAAGATCCGCCCGACACGGTTTTTCGGCCCTGATACTGCGGAAAATCGCTCAGGCAGCATTTTAGCCATGTGGCTGACGATAGCGTGGCTGAAGTTCTTGACCTCATCCCAGCCATGCTTGCGGGTCAGCGGTACCACCAAGTGAATTCCCTTACCGCCGCTAGTCTTGAGGAACGCCTTGAGCCCCAACTCATCGAGCACTGTGAGTGTCAGCTGGGTGGCTTCGACCATACTTTTCCATGGCAGCGCCGGGTCCGGGTCGAGGTCAAGGACGAAGCGGTCAGGTTTGTCGAGATGGTCCGAGGTGGCGTTCCAGGTATGTAGCTCGACTGTGTTGATCTGCACCGCCCCTATTAAGGTCTCGACGTTGTTAATGACCATCATTGGCTGGCCCGTGAGTTTATGATCGAGGGAGATGATGCCGGGAACCTTAAGGCGCTCGGCGTTCTTCTGGAAAAACAGTTCTCCGGTAATTCCATCAGGCGCTCGCACTAAAGCTACAGGGCGGTCCTTGAGCTGCGGGAGAATCCACTCGGCCACGCTTGCGTAATATTCCGCGAGTTGGACTTTGGTTGTGCCGCTGGTAGCGTCAATGACGCGATCCGGGTGGGTGATGTGTATCTTGCTATGTTCAGAATTGATCTGAGACGGCGCAGTCGGGGCCTTCTTCTTGGCTGAGGAAGCTTTGGCATCGATATTTTTCCCATGGATATTTTTAATGATAGTCGGCTGCTCCACCGTGATGTCGCTGGCAGGCTTGTCATCACGAAGGCCATGGAACACCGCATGACGCACCGAGCCGTCCTTGGTCATTTCGGCATAGGCCACTTCTGCCAGCAACTGCGGTTTAAGCCAATGCACACGAGTGAGCTCTGCACTTCTGGGCGGGTTAGCCACTGCAGGTTTCTTGGTTCGGAGAGGCTTGATTCGATCATGGATGCTCTTGAGAGTCGCCTCCGTAAACCCGGTGCCGACTTTGCCGACGTAGCGCAACTCACCGCTGTCTCGATCATGCAGCCCCAGGAGCAGGGCGCCGAATGCATTGCGTGAGCCTGTGGGATCGGTGAAGCCAACGATGATGAATTCCTGGCGACGCTTACACTTGAGTTTAATCCAGTCACTGCTGCGCCCAGAAGCGTAGGACGAGCCGAGGCGCTTGCCGATCAGACCCTCCAACTGCATATGACAGGCGCTGGTGAGCAAGTCATTAGGGTCTTCGATGAAGGCCTCGGAAAAACGCAGTAGGGGCTCTTTGCCGGACTTTAGGATCGCCAAGAGCGCAGCCCGGCGTTCCTCGACCGGCACCTCGCGCAGGTCCACGCCATTGAAATAGGGCAGATCGAACAAGTAATAGAAGATATTGCCACTCTGGCCTGCCTCGAAAGCGTTTTGCAAGGCCTGAAAATCCGGTATGCCTTGGTCGTCGATGACCACAATTTCACCGTCTAGCCAAGCTGAATTCAATCCTAAGGAAAGCAATGCCTTGGCCTGCCTTGGCAATTTGTGGGTCCAGTCGTGCCCGTTTCGTGTAAAGAGTCGAACCTTTTGATCTTCTATCCTGGCAAGCATCCTAAAACCATCGAATTTGCACTCATAGATCCATCGACCGCTAGGAGGCTTTTCCACCAGAGTCGCCAGCTGCGGCTTGATGTAGCCCGGCAGTTTCGCCTTGCGCGCACCGGTGAGTGGCGAGAGCTTTGTTTGCCGTACAGGCTCTGCAGCTTTCTTGGTGGGCTTGGCCTTGGCTGTAATTGATGTGTTGGGTGATTTGGCAACGATTGCCCGTTCGCTGATCACGCTGTCGGGTTCGGCGACAACCACGTCGTAAATATCTTCAGGCCGAGCGGAACTGTCTTGATGCTTGATAAGAAACCATTGCTCCTGCTTGCCCGGCATGTGCGTGCGAACCAGGTTCCATAGACCGCTCAGCTTCTCGCCCTGCAGTTCAAACTTGAGGCGGCCCTTTGCGTAGGCCTCGACCGGGTCGCCCAGAGGAATCCACATGCCGCGGTCCCAGACGATGACGTCGCCAGCACCATAGTGGCCTTCGGGTATGCTGCCTTCGAAGGTAGCGTAATCCAGCGGATGGTCTTCGACATGCACCGCCAGGCGCTTGACCTTGGGATCCAGTGACGGCCCCTTTGGTACCGCCCAACTCTTGAGCGTACCGTCCAACTCTAAGCGAAAGTCGTAATGCAAGCGCGAGGCATCATGCTTCTGAATGCAAAACTGCAATGCATGCGCTTTGCCCTTGCGCCTGCTAGATTTTGTGAGGCCAGCAGGCTCTGGACTCTCCTTGAAATCACGCATTTTGTTGTATTTTTCGAGCTTCTTTTCCATGATGCCCTCCGCAGAGTGCTTACAACATCGACCTTCGCCTCACCTGAACTCAGCATTTTGAAATTTACAGCTGTGAGGCTGGGTGATAGATCTCGACGCGAAACGCAACGGGTGCATTTTTTCAATCGCAACACCGTAAACAGCTCAGATAGAAAAATAAGGCTTCTCAAACGCAACAGCTGGGCTGGTACCTATTTGTACTTGACTTCATAGCGCCAATCGCCGTCGGGCACCGACTCGACCAGGGTTGCCAGCTGCGGCTTGATGCTGTCAGGTAAGGGGGCGGGTTTGGCTCCGGAAAGCGTCGCTTGCGCGGGTGTCTTGCGGCTGCGTGCCACCGGCGTCTTGACCGGCTTGACCGGTTTGGCATCGACTTCGAGCTTGGCCTTGCCGCGCTTGCGCGGAATCAGGGTCCGATCGCTGAGCACGCTATCGGGCTGCTCCTTGACGATGTCGTACTCCTGCTCGGAGCGCGCCGCCTCATCGTTCGACTTGATCAGAAACCATTGTTCCTTGCCGCCGTCCATGCGAGTGCGCACCAGGTTCCAGGTGCCGCTGAGCTTTTCCCCCTCCAGGGCGAATTTCAATTTGCCCTTGCGATAACCTTCCTGCGGATCGCCCTGCGGAATCCAGATGCCACGATCCCAGACGATCACATCCCCCGCGCCGTAATGGCCCGCCGGGATGGTGCCTTCGAAGGTCGCGTAGTCCAGCGGATGGTCCTCGACGTGCACCGCCAACCGACGCGACTTGGGATCCAGCGAAGGTCCCTTGGGGACCGCCCAGCTTTTCAGCGTGCCGTCGAGTTCGAGGCGGAAGTCATAATGCAACCGTGTCGCATCGTGCTTCTGGATGCAGTACTGCAGCGCGTGCGGTTCGCCGCGTTTGCGGGCGGCCTTCGCCTCGCCACCGGGTTCGGGGGTCGCGGCGAAATCACGCTTTCGGTTGTACTCGTCAAGCGCCATGGCACAGCCTCCGTGGTGCGCGAACGATTGGCTTCGGCTGGGCGGCGGTTGGGCTCCTATTCAAGCGAGCCCGGGTCCGAGGCGGAATCCGTCGGGCCGCCGTGGCTGGAGTGGCGACCCGGTTGAACGGATGGATCTTTCACGTCCGGGTCAGACTCACCTTCGGTAGCCGGTGGTGTGGCGACTGGATCACCGTCCTCCGTCACCGTGCGGCCCTGGTTGTTCTTGCGGGTCTCGAGGGTTTCCTGCGGCGTTGGATTGCCCATCGGGCTGGGTCGCGCGCCCTTCTCGTCCTCAGGCGTGCCGGCGGGCCATTGAGCAAACGCCGATGAGGCTATAACGCTGGCGAAAATTGATGTCAGTAATAATTTCATCGTTGCATCCTCTCTGCCTATGAGGGACCGCGGCGCCCGAAACGGCCAGGCCCATGATTGCGGGTGGGTAGCGTGATGCCAAACAAGTCGAACCCTTCAGCAGGCGCAACGGCAGCCTTTGCGCCGCGGTTGCCCTTCTGCCGAGCGGTGGCAAAACGGTATTTACAACGAGACAGGTCCTGCTAGCGTTGACACATGCAGCGGGTATCAAGCCGCGGCATCTGGCTGCGAGTAGCCTCGCTGAACCTGGACACACGATGGGAGGAAGGATCATGGCTTCGCGTCTACCTCTGCTGACGATAGAGAACGTCCTGCGCAACTACCTTCATCCGTTCCGCTGCGATTGTCATGCCCAGGAAGACAGCCGCGTCACCGTCCGACTCTACGAAGAACATCTGGATGGAGAGGAGCTGACCGTGCTCGGCATCACCGATGATCAATGTCGCGATGCAGCCAACCTCGTACGGCTCGCCCAGGAATTGCGTTTCGAGCTATACGCGACTCGTGGTGGTCTGACGAACGACTCGCTCCCGGCAAAAGTGGCCGAACGGTAGCCCAGGCTGCCGCTCGGCCAACGGCTGCTCTTTCAGCGCTTGGCCTCGGTGTTGGGTGTTTGCGCACGGGTCAGATAGGCTTGAGTCAACTCCGCAAGATGACTGCGCATCCAGTCGGCCATCGCAACTTCTTCAGCCAGAATGCGAGTGCAGATTTCCTCGGTCTGCGTATCGCCTACGGCCTTGGCAGCGGCGATCAGGATTTCGTAGGAGGCGATCTCCAGGTTCTCGAAGACGTAGCCCATCTGCGCGCCTTTGACGATTTCGTCATTGACCATCATTCCGCCCATGGCCTGCCCCATCGCCATCATCTTGCCCCCCAGATCCTTGAAGCCCGAATAGGACTTGTCGTACCGCTGCAAGCAGGTTTCGATCAACTTGGCCTGGTTCTGGGTTTCGGTGATGTGTTGCTCGATACGTGCCTTCAGCTCGGGATAGTGCTCGATGCGGCTGGCCTGCTTGCTGAGCATGGACTCAGCCTGGGCTTCCATTGCGTGAGCATCACGCAACCATTCAATCAAGCGTTCGCCGCGGACATCATTTCCGGTTTGTGCACTTTGCATGTCGTCTCTCCCATGGTTTTCGATAGCGATCAGGTTCACACCTCTTGTTAATGTGAAACGGACTGCACGTGGGAGTTCCGCGTATCCGACTGACAGCATCTCTGGCATGAACTTGCAGAGCCGCGACCAGTCATTAATGCAGTCATCAACGCGGAGCTGGCGTATCGAAACCTTTGATTTTCTCCTGCAATGGGAGCGCTACATAACCGAGCCCGCATTGCGCACGCTGCTGGCAGCAGCCTTCGTGGTGGTGCCGCTGAGCGTGTTCAGCCGGGTGCTGACGGCGGTGATGCTACGGCTTGGCCGCGGTTTTCTTCTCACCAAGGCCGTCTCCGAACAGCTGGAAAAACCCATTCGGGTATTGCTGCCGCTGCTCGGCCTGCAAGCCGTGCTGACGGCGGCCAGCGACGAACTGGCGCTGATCAGCCTCGCCCGGCGCCTCGCCGCGCTGGTCATGATTGCCTGCTTCACCTGGCTGGCTATGCGGCTGATACGCGGGCTTGAGCAGGCGGTGCGGTTGAGAAACCCCGTCGACGTCAGCGACAACCTGCGCGCACGGCAGATCCAGACCCAGTCGCGGGTGCTATTGCGGACACTGAGCTTCTTCATCGTCTTGATCGGTGCCGCGGGAATGCTCATGACCTTTCCGGGCGCTCGCCAGTTCGGCGCTAGCCTGCTTGCATCGGCGGGTCTCGCGGGCCTGGCCGTTGGCTTCGCCGCTCGCCCAGTGCTGGCCAACCTGATCGCGGGGATTCAGATTGCGATCACCCAGCCGATTCGCCTGGATGACGTGGTGATCGTTGAAAACGAGTGGGGGCGAATCGAGGAGATTACCGGCACCTACGTAGTGGTGCGGATCTGGGATGACCGGCGGCTGGTGGTGCCGCTGCAATACTTCATCGAAAAGCCCTTCCAGAACTGGACGCGGCGCAATTCAAGCATCATCGGCTCGATATTTCTCTGGGTCGATTATTCGCTGCCGTTGGAACCCGTGCGCGAGGAACTGCGGCGGCTGTGCCAGGAGGTGCCGGAGCTGTGGGACGGGCGCGTGATCGTGCTGCAGGTCACCGACAGCAGTGAAAAGTCGATACAGGTCCGGGTGCTGGTCAGTTCACCGGACTCATCGCGCAATTGGGACCTGCGCTGTCACCTGCGGGAGGCCTTGATCAAATTCATCCAGCGCGAATATCCCGGCTCCCTGCCGCAGCTGCGAGCGGACCTCAACGTGGGCCGGAAGCCAAGCGTCGACCACTCAGTTTCCGACCATGTCGAGCCCGAACGTCAGCCGCCGGTGTGACCGCAGTGGACATGCACCGGCTGTGCTGCAATACCGGGCATTAGGCGACGAACTGGTCGTGTGTCGGTGCGTGAAGGCGGTCGATGTCGAGTCATTCATGCTCCCGCAGTTTACGCAGCAGCTGCGCGTATTTGCTCGGCAACTGCTCTAGCCCGTAGCGAGCCGCCTGCTTACGAATCGACACACGATCACCTTCGAACTGAACGGTTTCGCTGATGCTCACTTGGCGCTCCCCTTGCATCAGCGCATAGGCGTAACACTGCGTGCCGCCGGCATCCTCTTCGTTGTCGTCGGCCACGCCAGTGTTTGCAATGGCCATGTCGGCGACGCTGGCGTTCAGCGCGCCGATGGCCATTTCGGTGGCGACCTCTTCGCTGGTAAGGCCAAAGGTTTCGATGGTTTCGAAGCTGACATGCAGCAGACGGTTCTTCGCCTTCGGCGAATAGACGACAAATCCGCTGTCGAGCGCCTTGCCACAACCTGGGATGTCGCCTAACAGGGAGGCCATCAGGCCACAAGTGCAGGATTCCGCAGTGGTCAACGTCATCTGTTTGTCACGAAGAAACCGCACGATTTCAGCAAGGTCTTGCATGGTATTGGCTCCGGCTTTCAGCTTGGAAAAATCTAGCGTCAGTCAGATTTCCGAGGCGATAATCGGAGGCAAAGTTCCGACCCTCCGCACTCGGTGTACAGGCAAGAACTATTTCGCAGCGACCGGGTCTTTTTTCAAGGTAGGGCCAGCGCAGCTCTACGCCGCTCCTCGCGCGGCTCCAGTACAGAAAATCAGCTTTGCCGTGCTCATGGCTTGCAGCGCTCCGAGTGGTGCTGCGTGGAAGAAACGTGCTTAAAGCAGGCCTGCTAGAGACGCTGGCCGCTTGGGGAGAGGTAAACTTATGAGTATTGCAGCTGCGGACACCCGCCCCGTCCGCTTGAACATTGCACAACGCCTGGCGCCGCCGGCTGAACGTCCCTTGCTGCAATTGCGCAGCACCCAGGACGACAAGAAAAAGATCCTTTTTGTGACATCCGAATTGACCGACCTGGTCAAGACCGGCGGCCTGGCCGATGTGTCCGCAGCCCTGCCCCGGGCCCTCGGTGATCGGCATGACGTGCGCGTGCTCATTCCCGGCTACACACAAGTGATGCAGTGCGGCGAGCCGATTCGTATCGTTGGCAGCGTGACGCCCCGCGCTGATCTGCCGCCGAGCCGAATCGGCCGCCTGGACATGCCGGATGGCCTGATCATCTACGTGGTGGTCTGCCCGGACCTCTACGAGCGCGACGGCCTGCCTTATGGCGATGAGCATGGCCAGGATTGGCCGGACAATCCGCTGCGCTTTGCCCGCCTGTGCATGGCTGCAACCGATATTGCCGATGGCACGGCAGGTATCCGCTGGACACCTGATCTGGTCCATGCCCATGACTGGCCGACTGGGCTCACACCCGCCTACATGCATTGGCGCGGCCTGACCACGCCAAGCGTATTCACCATCCACAACCTGGCGTACCAGGGCAACATCGACATGAGCCTGCGCCGCTCCCTGGCAATCCCCCTGGAAGGCTGCGGTCCCGAGCGCATGGAGTTCTACGGCTCGCTGTCGCTACTCAAGGCCGGAATCGCCTATGCGAATCAGGTCACCACTGTCAGTGCGACTTACGCCCGGGAAATCACCACGCCGGAATTCGGTTGCGGCATGGAGGGTTTTCTCAGCATGAAGGCACGCCAGGGCCTGCTCACCGGCTTGCTCAACGGCATCGAAGAAAGCTGGGAGCCGCGCAGCTGTTCTCATCTGGTCAGCCCGCTCGGCCCGAATGACTGGTCGGGCAAACAAGCCAACGCAGCGCATGTTCGCAAGCTGTTCGCGCTGGATGAAGGAAACGGTCCGCTGTTCTGCGTGGTTTCACGCCTGGTGCATCAAAAAGGCATCGACCTGACCATCGAGGTTGCCACCGCCATTGTCGAGCACGGTGGCCAGCTGGCGATCCTGGGCCGTGGCGATCCGCATATCGAAGACCAAGTGCGGCGCCTTGTCGAGCGCTTTCCAGGCCGCGTCGGTGCGCGTATCGGCTTCAACGAAACCGACGCCCGTCGCCTGTTCGCCGGCAGTGACTTCCTGCTCATGCCATCGCGCTATGAGCCGTGCGGCCTGAGCCAGATGTACGCCCAGCGCTTTGCGTCCTTGCCGATAGCCCACCGCACCGGCGGCCTGGCGGACAGCATTGACGACGGCGTCACCGGGTTTCTGTTCAGCGAAGCCACCGTCGACAGCTATCGCGGCGCCGTCGAACGCGCCCTGGCGGTGCATCAGAATACCCAATTGCTCAATGCCATGCGCTGCCGTGCCATGAGCGGGGGATTTTTCTGGAGCCACGCGATCGAACCCTATGACCAGTTGTACCAGCGCCTGTTGGGCGGACGACGCGAGGTCAGTGCCACTATCTAATGAGGTTGATCAATGCAGAACAGGCCCTCGCGCAACGGGCAACACGGACCGGTGCTACTGGATGATTCCCATACCCGGTTCAGGCTCTGGGCACCAGACGCGCAAAGCGTCAGCCTGGTGGTAGTCGGCGGCGATACGCTGCCCATGCAGGAAGGCGCTGATGGCTGGTACAGCGTCGAGGCCGATGTCGGCGCCGGCACACAGTACAGTTTCCTGATCGACAATGAGCTCCAGGTGCCGGACCCTGCGTCGCGGGCACAATCGGTTGATGTGCACGCCCCGAGCGTGGTCGTCGATCCTGCTGCCTACCTGTGGCGCAACACGGATTGGCAAGGCCGCCCCTGGCACGAAACCGTGCTCTACGAGCTGCACGTTGGCAGCTATGGCGGCTATGCGCAGATCGAGCAACGTCTTCAGGCACTGGCTGATCTCGGCGTCACGGCCATCGAGTTGATGCCGCTCGCCGAATTTCCGGGTGACCGTAACTGGGGCTATGACGGCGTCCTGCTCTACGCGCCGGAGGCCTCCTACGGCACACCCGATGAGCTCAAGCACCTGATCGACACCGCCCATGGCCTGGGCCTGATGGTGTTCATCGACGTGGTCTACAATCACTTCGGCCCGGACGGCAACTATCTGCACCGTTACGCCACGCATTTCTTTCGCCACGACCAGCAGACGCCCTGGGGGGATGGAATCGATTTCCGCCGCCGCGAAGTGCGCGATTTCTTCATCGACAACGCGCTGATGTGGTTGATGGACTATCGCTTCGACGGGCTGCGCATGGACGCTGTCCACGCCATTCCCGACCGGACCTTCCTGCCTGAACTGGCTGAACGCGTGCGTGCGGAAGTCGAGCCTGGTCGCCATGTGCATCTGGTACTCGAGAACGAACACAACCTTGCCAGCCTGCTTGCGGATGACTTTACGGCCCAGTGGAACGACGACGGCCATAACGTCCTGCACACCCTGCTCACCGATGAGAGCCAGGGCTATTACGGCGACTACCATAGGGACTCGACCAACAAGCTGGTGCGCTTCCTTGGCGAAGGATTCATCTACCAGGGCCAGGAGAATCGCCGTGGCGAATCGCGTGGCGAACCGAGCGGCCACCTGCCCCCCACTTCGTTCGTCCTGTTTCTGCAGAACCACGACCAGACCGGTAACCGGGCATTCGGCGAGCGCCTGATCAACCTGGCGCCAGCGGATGCATTGAAGGCGGCGACTACCGTGCTGCTGCTCTCCCCCATGGTGCCGCTGCTGTTCATGGGCGAGGAATGGGGCGCACGCGAACCCTTCCTGTTCTTCACCAGCCACCACGGCGAGCTAGCCGATGCCGTACGCGAGGGGCGCCGTGGTGAGTTTGCGGAATTTGCCGAATTCGCCGACGAGCACACCCGCGAGCGCATTCCCGATCCAAATGCGCTGGAGACGTACGAGGCCTCCAAACCCGATTTCAGCAAGCGCGACGAGCCTGAACACGCCGAATGGCTGCGCTTGTATCGCCAGCTGCTCCAGCTTCGCCACGCCGAAATCGTGCCGCGCCTGGAAGGCTCGCGCTTCCTCGGCGCTGAAGCCTTGGGCGACGCCGCTGCGTTGGCGCGTTGGCAACTGGGCGACGGCAACGAACTGCGCCTGGAGCTCAATTTGAGCGCCAAGGACCTTGCCGTTACGCCGCCCGCTGCGAATACGCGCTTGCTGCACAGCAGCCGTGAAGGCGATTCAGGCGGCACTGACACGATACCTGCGCACACCGCCAGGATGTATTTGCTCGATTCTGCAGGAGTGTCTTAATGAGCGATGAACGACTGAACCGCCTGGCCGAGGCGGCTGGCCTGTCCATCGAATGGGTTGATGCAGACGGCAAGGACCAACGGGTCAAGCCGGCGGTCTTGCGTGCCGTGCTTGGCGGGCTGGGGCTACCGGCCGACAGCGATGATCAGATCGAACGCAGCCTGGACAAACTGGACGCTGGCGCAGGGGCCGCTAGCGTGCCACCGCTGCTGACATTCGACCTGGGCGCAGCGCTGGATCTCGGTCAATATTTTGAACCGTCCTCCCGTTACAGCCTGACGCTCGAAGACGGTAGCCAGCAGGACGGCACGTTGGACGCCCAGTCGCGCCTTGCCGCCATTGATGTACCCGGCTATCACCAGCTGAACATCGCCGACCAGCAGCTGACGCTCGCCGTTGCGCCAGTCGCCTGCCCAAGCGTCGAGGACGTGGCCGGCCCGGCCGCCTGGGGAGTCACGGTGCAGCTTTACGGGCTGCGGCGTCCGGGTGACGGCGGGCTCGGCGATACCCAGGCGCTCGAAGCGGTTGCACGCAACGCGGCGGCACATGGAGCCGACGCTTTGGGCATCAGCCCTGTGCATGCGATGTTCACAGGCAACAGCCAGCAATACAGCCCGTACTCACCGTCGAGCCGGCTGTTCTACAACATTCTGCACAGCGCACCTGGCAGCGTGCTGGGTGAAAAGCCGCTGCGCATGGCAATCGAGTCCTGCGGGCTTGCCGACGAGCTGCAGCGCCTCGAGTCGCTCGAACTGATCGATTGGGATGCCGCCTCGCAAGCCCGGCAGTGCCTGCTGCGCACGCTGTACGAGGATTTCTCCACAGGCGGCAACGCTCAGCAGGCAGACTTCGACAGCTTCCGCGAGACCGGTGGTGAGGCGCTGGAAAATCATTGCCGCTTCGAGGCGCTACATGCCGCCCTGCTCAGTCCCGAAGGTTATCCGCAACACTGGCGTGACTGGCCCGAGGAATACCGCACGCCCCAGAGCCCTGCCGTCGAACAGTTCGCGCAACGAAACGCCGCCGAGGTGAGCTATTACGCGTTCTGCCAATGGTTGATCGCCCGTGGACTTGAGCGGGCCCAGATTGCCGCACGCAGTGCCGGAATGAAGATCGGCCTGATCAGCGACCTGGCCGTCGGAGCCGACGGTGGCGGCAGTCAGGCCTGGAGCCGCCAGGACGAAGTGCTGGCAGCACTCAGCGTGGGTGCACCGCCAGACATCATCAATCGCCACGGGCAGAGCTGGGGAATCTCAGCGTTCTCCCCATGGGGCTTGAAGGCCCATGGTTACCGCGCGTTCATCGAAATGGTAAGGGCCAATCTGGCGCATGCCGGTGGCATCCGCATCGACCATGTGATGGGCCTGATGCGCCTGTGGGTGATGCCAGCGGGCGCCGGCCCTACCGAAGGCGCTTACCTCAACTACCCGTTCGATGACCTCCTACGGCTGCTCACGCTGGAAGCCTGGCGGCGCAACGCCGTAGTGCTCGGTGAAGACCTCGGCACCGTGCCCGAAGGGCTACGTGAAAAGTTAGCGGCGCGCAAGCTGCTGGGCATGCGTGTACTGTTCTTCGAACGCGATGACAACGGCACGTTCAAGCCGCTCGAAGAATGGCCCGCCAGTGCAATCGCTACGTCCACCACGCATGACCTGCCCACCATTGAAGGTTGGTGGAAGGCCCACGATATCGACTGGCGTATCCGCGTCGGCCAGCACCGTGAAGACGAGCGCCCGGCGCAGCTGGAGGAGCGCGAGCGCGAGCGCGCCGGGCTGCTGCGGCTGTTGCGCGAGTATGCGCCGAGCGTCAAGGGCGACCTCACCGATCCCGACGTCCTGGCCGACGCCTGCGCGGTGTGCCTCGGACGCTCGCCGGCCCCCTTGGTGCTGTTCCCGGTTGAGGACGCCCTGGGCCTGCTCGAACAGCCGAACATGCCGGGTATTGTCGACACCCATCCCAACTGGCGCCGCCGCTATCCCGGTGACAGCGCCACCATGCTTGACGACCCCGCCTGCTCCCGCCGCCTGGAGCTCCTCTCCAGTGCGCGCGAGCAGGCTATTGGAACTAAACATCGATGAGAGACCTTAGCGCCACGTTGCGACTGCAGTTCCATCGTGACTTCACCCTCGACGATGCTACCGCACTGGTCGATTACTTCGCTGACCTGGGCATCAGTCATCTGTACGCGTCGCCCCTGTTGACGGCCCGCCCCGGCTCGATGCACGGCTACGATGTCATCGACCCTACCCGGATCAATCCGGAACTGGGCGGCGAGCCCGCACTACGGCGCCTGGTCGACGCCCTGCGGGCCAAAGGGATGGGCCTGATACTGGATATCGTGTCCAACCACATGGCGGTGGGTGGCTCGGGCAATCCCTGGTGGCTCGACGTGCTCGAATGGGGCCGCCGTAGCCCCTATGCGCAGTTCTTCGACATTCAGTGGAACTCGCCTGATCCGCTGCTCGAAGGCCAACTGTTGGTTCCTTTCCTTGGCAGTGACTACGGCGAAGCCTTGCAGCAAGGCAAGATCCCCCTGAAGCTGGACATCGATAATGGTGCGTTCTATGCCGAGCACTACGAGCACCGCTTCCCGATTTCGCCTCCGACCTACGGCGAAATCCTGCGCCTGACCGACCAACCGGAATTGCGCACCCTGGCGCAGCATTTCGACGCGTTGAAGACCGAGCCCGCGCCGTACCAAACCGCCCGCCAGTTGCGCGCGGATCTGGCGCGACTGCTGGAAGACAGCGCCACGCGGCAGACACTCGAAAGTGCGCTCCGGCACTACGACTCGACCACCGAAGAAGGATTCAAACGGCTTCACGGGCTGCTCGAACGGCAGCATTATCGTCTCGCCAGCTGGCGCACCGCAGGCGACGACATAAACTGGCGCCGCTTCTTCGACATCAACGAGCTGGGTGGCCTGCGTGTGGAGAGACCGGTGGTGTTCGAGGAAACCCACGCGAAGATTTTCGAGCTGATCAGCGAAGGATTGGTCGACGGGCTGCGCATCGACCACATCGACGGTTTGGCCAATCCGCGCGGTTACTGCCGCCGTCTGCGGCGCCGTGTCGATAGGCTCAATGCCGCACGTCCCGAAGGCGCCGAACAGGATCATGTGCCGATCTACGTCGAGAAGATTCTCGCCGAAGGTGAGCGCCTGCATGATGACTGGGGTGTCGATGGCACCACCGGCTATGAATTCATGAATCAGGTATCCTTGCTGCAGCACGATCCAGCTGGCAAATCCGTGCTCTGCTCGCTGTGGAGCGAAACCGCCGACCGCCCCGCGGATTTCATGGAGGAGGTCCGCCAGGCTCGGCAACTGGTGCTCACCGGGCCGCTGGCCGGCGACTTCGAAACCGTCGCCCAGGCACTGCTACAGGTTGCGCGGCATGACGTGATGACCCGCGACATTACCCTGGGCGCTATCCGCCGCGCGTTGCTCGAGCTGATTGTTCACTTTCCCGTCTATCGCACCTACATTTCCGCGCGCGGCCGGCGCGAGGCTGACGAGCCTTTCTTCCAACAGGCGTTGGCCGGAGCCCGGACCACACTGGGCGAGGCCGATTGGCCGCTGCTCGATCATCTTGACCGCTGGTTGGGCGGCGAAGACCTTCGCTCGTTGCCGCCGGGACCTGCACGGCGCATCCGCCGACATGCCTGCACCCGGTTCCAGCAACTGACCTCGCCGGCTGCCGCCAAGGCCGTGGAAGACACCGCCTGCTACCGCTCCGGCGCGCTGCTGTCACGCAACGACGTCGGCTTCGATCCGCAGACCTTCAGCGCGTCTGTCGACACCTTTCATGCCGAGTGCCTGGCGCGTGCCGAACATTTCCCTCGAAACCTGCTGACCACGGCCACCCACGACCACAAACGCGGCGAAGACACCCGTGCTCGGATGACCGTGATCAGCGAGCGTGCCGAATGGTTCGCCAGCAAAGTGCGCCACTGGCGCCAGCTCGCCTATGGCCAGCGTCAGGAACTGCCCGATGGGACGGCGCCTTCTGCTGGCGATGAAATGTTGCTGTTTCAGGTGTTGCTCGGCTGCTGGCCGCTGGCTCTGAACACCGACGACAAGCCGGCCATGGAGACCTTCTGTGAGCGGATGATCCAATGGCAGGAAAAGGCCGTACGCGAGGCCAAGTTGCGCAGCACCTGGACCGATCCAAACAGTGACTACGAAGGCGCGTGCCAGCATTACCTGCGAGCGCTGCTTCTGGGCGACGAGTGCAAAACGCTGCGGGACGACATCGCGGCGGCTGCCCATGAGCTGGCACCTGCCGGCGCGTTGAACAGCCTTACTCAGACGCTCCTGCGGATGACCACTCCAGGCGTGCCCGATCTCTATCAAGGTGCGGATTACTGGGATTTCAGTCTGGTCGACCCCGACAACCGCCGCCCGGTCGATTTCGATACCCGTCGCGCCACCTTCCGGCCGGATGCCCAACCGACCGAACTGATGGAGAACTGGCAGGACGGGCGCATCAAGCAATGGCTGATCGGGCGCACGCTCAAGCTGCGTCGGGTCCAACCTCAGTTATTCACCGCGGGCCGCTACCTGCCGTTGCAGGTCGAGGGTGAGCACGCCGAGAGCCTCATCGCCTTTGCCCGTGAGCTCGATGGCAGTTGGTTGATTGTGGTAGCAGCGCGTCTGGCCAGCGGCCTGCTCGGCGACAGCACGACACCCAGTATCCCGGCCGAGCGCTGGGGCGACACCCATGTTCGATTGCCCGATACGCTGAGCGGTCATGCGCTGGAGCGACTTTTTGACGGAATGGCAGTCACAGCCAAACAAGAAAGGTTGAGCGTGACTGAAGTTTTGCAGCATCTTCCTTTTGCGCTTTTACAGCTAACAAACAGTTCAACAGGAGAATCCGAACGATGACTAAACAAGAGCAGCGCATTCGCGAACTGGCGTATGGCATCTGGGTATCGGAAGGCCGTCCGCACGGTGAAGATACACGCCATTGGGAGATGGCACGCAAGCTGGCCGAGGCGGAAAACGATACGTCCGATACCAAGCCGGCAAGAACCCCCAGGGCAGTCACCAAACCAACGGATGCAACGCCTGCTGAAAAATCAGCCAAGCCGGCCAAAGCAGCCAAGTCTGCAAAGGACATCAAGGAACCGACAGACGCCAAGCCAGCCAAGCCAGCGGTCGCCCCAACCAAGGGAACTGCACGCGCAAAAGCCAAGGCGGGTACCGACGCAGCCGAAGGCACACCGGAAGGCGTGAAGAAGACTCGCGCGCCCCGAGCCAAAAAAGAAAGCTGAACAACGCCGCGCCACGAAACCTAACCAGCCCTCGAAGAGGGTTGGCAGACTGAGACGACTCTTCACCTTGCACAGCACCTACCTAGCGTTGCCATCGGAGATTTCATGAGTAGAAACAAACCTGCGGCGCCTCAAATTCTGGTGCCTTCACGTATTCGCGAAGGACAGCCCTTCCCGCTGGGCGCCACCTGGGACGGATTAGGGGTTAATTTCGCGATCTTTTCCGCGAATGCCACAAAGGTTGAGCTGTGTCTGTTCGATAGTGATGGTAAAACCGAACTCGAGCGAATCGAGCTGCCCGAATACACCGATGAGATCTGGCACGGCTACCTGCCTGATGCTCATCCGGGGCAGATCTATGGCTACCGGGTGCATGGGCCTTACGAGCCGGATGCCGGCCACCGATTCAACCCGAACAAACTGCTGATCGACCCCTATGCCAAGCAGCTGGTCGGTGGGCTGAAATGGTCCGAGGCGCTCTTTGGCTACACCATCGGCCACGCCGATGCTGACCTGAGCTACGACGAGCGCGACAGCGCGCCCTTCGTACCGAAGTCCAAGATCATCGACCCGGCGTTCACCTGGGGTCATGACCGACCGGTTCAGGTGGCCTGGGACCGCACGATCATTTATGAAACCCACGTGCGCGGTTTCACCATGCAGCACCCTTCAGTAGCCGAAGACATGCGCGGGACATTCGGCGGCTTCAAGACGCCGGACGTCATTGATTACATCCGCAAGCTCGGCGTCTCTTCGGTGGAGTTCCTGCCCATCCATGCATTTGTCCAGGACCAACACTTGCTCGAAAAGGGCATGACCAACTACTGGGGCTATAACAGCATCGCCTTCTTCGCGCCTCATCCGAAGTACCTGGCAAGCGGTAAGATCAGCGAATTCAAGGAAATGGTCGCGCACCTGCATAACGCTGATCTGGAGGTCATCCTCGACGTGGTCTACAACCACACCGCGGAGGGCAACGAGTTGGGTCCCACCCTGTCCATGCGCGGCATCGACAACGCCTCTTACTACCGCCTGATACCCGATGAGAAGCGCTATTACATCAACGATTCCGGCACTGGCAATACCCTGGACATGAGCCACCCGTGCGTGGTGCAGATGGTTACCGACTCACTGCGCTACTGGGCCGAGGAAATGCATGTCGACGGCTTCCGCTTCGATCTGGCCACCATCCTGGGTCGGGAACATGACGGCTTTGACGAGCGCCACGGCTTCCTCGTGGCGTGCCGCCAGGACCCGGTCCTCACCAAGACCAAACTCATCGCAGAGCCTTGGGACTGCGGCCCTGGTGGCTATCAGGTGGGCGGCTTCCCGCCGGGTTGGGCCGAATGGAATGACCAGTATCGCGACACCGTTCGGGCCTTCTGGAAAGGTGATGCTGATCAGTTGCCGGACTTCGCCGCGCGCCTGACGGGGTCGGGCGATCTGTTCAACCAGCGGGGCCGTCGTCCATTCAGCTCGGTGAATTTCATTACTGCACATGATGGCTTCACCCTGAACGACCTGGTGTCGTACAACGACAAACACAACGAAGCCAACGATGAAGACAACCGCGATGGCAGCGACAACAACATTTCCTGGAACCACGGCGTAGAAGGTCCGACTGACGACCCCGAGATCCGCGAACTGCGCTTCCGTCAGATGCGCAACTTCTTTGCAACGCTGCTGTTCTCCCAGGGCACCCCGATGATCGTCGCGGGCGACGAGTTCGCTCGCACCCAACATGGCAACAACAACGCCTATTGCCAGGACAGCGAAATCGGCTGGGTCAACTGGGATATCCCGGAAGAAGGCCGGACACTGCAATCCTTCGTCCGGAAACTGATCCGCCTGCGTCAACGCTACCCGATGCTGCGCCGTGGACGCTTTCTGGTCGGTGCCTACAACGAAGAACTGGGCGTCAAGGACGTGAGCTGGATTGCACCTCACGCAGAAGAAATGACAGTCGAGCACTGGGAGGATGGCAACAACCGCTGCATGGGCATGCTGCTGGACGGCCGTGCCCAGCCTACCGGCATCCGCAGGACCGGTTCGGACGCGACCCTGCTGATGATCGTCAACGCCCATCATGACGTGGTGAACTTCACCCTGCCGGAAGTACCGCAAGGCATCTACTGGAATCGCCTGATTGACACCAACAACCCCAACGCGCGCGCCGAGCGATTCGATTTCAATAATGAATACACACTGACCGGCCGTTCGCTGCTGTTGTTCGAGCTGATCAAAGAAGAAGAGTGAAGCTAAAGCGCTTGCCTTTGATCCGAGTCGAAGCAGCTGAAAAAGCCCCGGGTAACGGGGCTTTTTCCTATCTGCAGCGCACTGTTGAATTAATCCCTCAACCGTTCGTTTGATCTCGACGTGCGGTATTGAACCCCGCAATGCAACCCAAGTCCCAACCCACAGCGCGGCGTTCATGAACTCAACGGATTTGTTCCTGCCAGCCGCGGGCAGAGTGTCCCTTCCGTGACGGATCACTTTTTATGCAACTCACTCGGCTGATCTCTTTCGTCCTTCTAATCTTGTGCTCGCTCGCCACCCTGCCCTCGCTTGCCGGCGGGACCATCAGCAACGCGACGCTCCCCGCCGCCACGCCCGGCACTGTGAGGCTGTACGTCAACCGGATCGGGTCGGGCAAAGCGATGGATGTGCGCAACGATACGGACGTTCCCGTCGAAGTCGTGCTGCGCCTGACGCGCATGGTCAATGTCACCGGCGTTGGCAAGGGCGTGGTTCGCAAGACGGTCCCCGCACGGACCCGCATGCGCATTGCCACGCTTCGCAAACGCCAAGCCAGCTATCCACTGATGTACCAGCACTCGTTCAGCTATTCGTTGATCTACTCACCGGAGCCGGGCAAGAAGGGTTCTGTTGGCGGTTATGCCTATGCCCTGCCTTGGAAAGGCGGTCCGTTCTCCATTTCCCAGGGCGCTGGCGGGGACTACAGCCATACCTCGCCCAAGGGCCGCTACGCCGTCGATATAGCCATGCCGGAAGGCACGCCAATCGTTGCGGCGCGCGCGGGAACGGTATTGAAAGCGAGCGATGGACAGCACGGGCGGATGCCCAACCCGGCGGGCAACTACGTGCGCATCCTGCACGACGACGGTACGCATGGCGCGTATCTGCACCTGAAGCGCGGTTCGGTAAAGGTCAAGCCAGGGCAACAGGTGAAGGTCGGCAGCCTGCTTGGCCAGTCCGGCAATACAGGGCGCAGCACGGGTCCGCACCTGCATTTTGTCGTGCAAAAAGCCTATGGCGACTCGATGTTGTCGATCCCCTTCCGTTTCGCGCAGCCGGTCAGCACGCTGCCGAATGTCGCCAGTAACGATTGATCGCTGCGGCGCGTCAGCGTTGCCAGGCAAAACCGGAGGTCTCGCCGGCCGACATGCGCTGCAGATGATCGGCCACTGCGGTTTCCATTCGCCGCCAACTGCTCTTCGTCCTGAATCTGCAATGTTACCGTCAGGCTGTTGTCTCCGGCCGTCAGCCAGCATTGGGTGGCGCCCAACACGACATGCCCCTGATGATCATCGAAATCCGTCTCGAACTTATGGCCTCAGTGTTTGCAGAGACGGGCCGATCAGGCAACTCGGTTCGGATGTCTGGATTTGTACGGTGGAGCTGAGCATGAGGGATTCTTTCTAAATGGATTGATGAGTCAGCCAAACCGATAGGCTGACAGCGTCGTATGCATGACGCGGTCGGTGAATATCCTGCGCCCGGCACTGTTGCCCGCAGCGCCGGCCGCCACCATCAGCGGTAATAGATGTTCTTCGCCGCGCGGCGGATGACACAGCCGCGCCGAAGGCGCCTGCTCCCAGTACTGGAGCAATGCCTCACGACGCGCGGCCGGCGCCCTGACGGCGTCGCTCAACCATTGATCGAAGGTATCCGAAATCGGCGCAAAACGCGGATCGCCATAGCCGCGCATGTTGTGGAAACTCATGCCGCTGCCCGCGATCAGCACGCCGTCGTCGCGCAACGGAGCGATGGCGCGACCGATGGCAAGATGGGTTGCAGCATCTAGATCGCACTGCAGCGACAACTGCACCACCGGCACGTCGGCCTCTGCAAACATCAGTTTCAACGGAATGAAGGTGCCATGGTCGAACCCGCGCAGACCATCTTCGCCCGCCGGAATGCCAGCTTGGCCGAGCAACTCGACCAGACGTGCAGCCAACGGCGGATCGCCTGGCGCCGGGTAGTCTAACGCGTAGGTGTGCGCCGGAAAGCCGTTGTAGTCGTAGATGAGTTCAGGCCGTGCGTTTGCGGTAACCATGACCCTGGGCTCCATCCAATGCCCGGATATCAGTACGATCGCGCGAGGGCGCCGTGGCAACGTTGCGGCGACAGACCTCAGGAAGGCAGCCATTGCATCCCAGGCATCGATCGGGTTCCATTCCATGAAGAAGCACGGACCGGCACCGTGCGGCACGAATAGTGTTGGCATCCGAGCCGGTGGCGTCCTGTTGGGGTGTTCGTACATGGCATCGTGATCCTGAGCGGTCGGACGCACAGTATGGATTACACGCGTTTTGGACTGAACAAGACAATCCACGTCAACAATGTCAACTGGGCGTAGGAGCTGCAATGCTCGACCGAATCAACGGAATGCGTATGCTTGCCCGTGCGGCCAATGCCGGCAGCCGCTGCGCCGGCTGCGCGTCATCTGGGGCTGATGCCGGCCATGGCAACCAAGCATGTTGATGCGTTGTGAAGCACGCCTTGGGGTCAAGCTGGTCCACCGCAGCACCCGAAGTAAGCCTGACTGCCGCAGGGGCGCGATGCACCAAAAAAAACCGATGCCAGACTCAGGCATCGGTTTTTTCTGAAAAGCTTAGAAGGAGCCCAGAGACTAAACGGGGCACCTGCCAGCTAGCGAAACAAGATACGAATTAACGTACCTGCGCTTCGACTTCGGCTTCTACACGACGGTTGATCTGACGACCTTCCTCGGTGCTATTGTCAGCAACCGGGCGGGATTCACCGTAACCGACCGAATCGACACGCTGGCTCTCAACGCCGTACTGGTTGACCAGCACCTCGCGGACAGCCTGAGCACGACGCTCGGACAGACGCTGGTTATATTGATCGGTGCCCACCGAGTCGGTGTGACCTTCGACGACGGTGTTGGTCTGAGGGTACTGCTGCATGAAATCAGCCAGATTCTTGATGTCGCTGTAGCTTTCTTCGCGAACGAGGGCCTTGTCAAAATCAAACTTGACGTCCAGCTCGACGCGAACGAGCTCTGGCTCTGGCTCTGGCTCGTTGTCGACCATTGGCGCTGGTGCTGGCGCAGGGGTCGGCTCGACCTGTGCTACCTGCTGCTGCGCACCACCACCGAAGTTCAGACCGACACCTACGCCAGCCATCCACTCAGCTTCGTCCGCATCGATGTTGTACATGCCGTCGACACTCGCCTTGGCGAAGAAGTGTTCGGTGAAGTAATACTTCACGCCAGTACCGACGTTGGCGAAGGTGCTTTGATCACGACCGCCACGGGCAGCTTGACCTATGCTTTGGTGAGCGGCACCTGCCGATACGTAAGGACGCAAACCAACACCCGGCTGGCCGAAGTGATACGTGGCGTCCAGAGAAGTCAGGCTACCCTTGATATTCTTGTGTCCGCCTGCGCCGATCGGGTCTTCGGACGTCAGGTCGTGGTATTCGCCATACGACAGACCAAGCGAAACGTCATCAGTCAGGAAGTAGCTGGCGCCAGCTCCGTACAGTTCGCCGTCACGCTGAACATCGCGCGAGCTATCAGTGAAGTAATGTTTACCGAATGCTTCCACCTCTACGGCACCCTGGCCCTGGGCGAGCGCGCTAATAGAGGTGGCGGCAACCAAAGAGCCAATTACAACGCCCAACGTATTTTTAAGCTTCATCCGTAAATCCCCGTCTGGTGGTGAGTATCAGAAAACAATCCAAGGAAACCGGCTAACTGTGAGCCCAAGCTGTTCGCTAACGTTCGCTAACGATAGGACAGCTTAATGCCGTTAAGTTTCAGCGATTCCCGAAAATTTTTCGCGTAGTTTATCTAGCGCTCGCTTGTAACGCATCTTTGTTGCGCTTAGCCCCATGTGCATGATGCCGGAAATTTCCTGAAATTCCAACTCTGCTACAAAGCGCAGAACGAGAATTTCCCGGTCGATCTGATTCACATGGACCAGCCACTTGTCTAGCTCAGGCCTTTGTTCAACGTTCTGCGCCTTTTCCTCGAACGCTTCTTCCGCAGGATCAAGGCTCAACGCATCAAGTAAGCGGCGCTTGCGGCGCTCTTTCCGGTATTGGGTGATACACTCATTGTAGGTGATGCTATATAGCCACGTTTTGAACTGCGAGTTACCTTTAAAGTTCTTTAAACCGTATAAGACCTTGAGCATCACTTCTTGGCAAACGTCATCAGCGTCTCGGTCGTTTCCCAGATAACGCGCGCATACGTTGAAGAGTGTACGCTGATAACGGCGCATCAGCTCTTCATAGGCTCTCGTTACATGAAACAGCTCCGCATTGGCGCGCTGCACCAGCTCCTCATCGGAGAGATGGCGGGGGTCGTAGCTCATGGTTGGCGGATGGGTTTTAGTCAAGGCGCTTCGAACCGGCAATAAGCGTGGCGGCCGTTTCGCGGTAACCCGCAGAAGAGGCGGCGCACTTTAACAGAATACCGGGCCTAACGGCTGCCTACGCGCTGCTCTAGCAGCACTCTATTTGCGACCGAGATCAGCTCGCCTTCATCGGTAAGCAGCAAGGTTTTCACGGTCCCAATCTCTTCGATCGAACCCTCCAGCCCTTCGATGCGCACCCGCTGGCCAACCTCATAAAGTTCACGAACGTAAATGCCGGCGAGAATCTGACTCACCAACTCTCGGCTACCGAGACCGAAAGCCAACGCAACCGCCAGCCCGACAGAGATCAGTGCAATTGCGATGACGTAGTTGAGCAGCTCGGTCTTAACCTCCAGCTGGCCGATTGCGACGGAGATGATGATGATGATCACCAACCCCTGCGCGATGCGTCCAAGCCCGGCGGAATATTCAAGACCAACGCTTTCAGCAGCGCCTCGCACCAAGCCATTGACCAGCTGCGCCAAGAATATGCCAACCAACAGAATCAGCCCCGCCCCGAATACCTTGGGTACGTATAGCGCGAGCATATCGAGCGTCGCCGAAACGCGAGCGAGTCCCAGGGATTCCGCAGCCGACACTAGAAAGATCAGCAATACGAACCAATATACGATCTTGCCGATCAAAACCGAGATTGGCATGCGAATACCGGCACGCCCAAGTAACGTGGTCGCCCCGGTACCGGCAACCAATCGGTCCAGACCCAGCTTTGCCAGGACCTTCGACAACAAAGTGTCCAGTAGTTTGGCGACGACAAAACCAACGGCTACCAGCAAGAGCGCCCCGAACAAACGAGGAATGAAGGCAGCGATAGGTTGCCAAAGGGCGCTCATAGCACCCAGCAAGCTCTGGCTCCAGGGATCGAGTTCCATGATCAGTCGACCTTATCGAAAGTAGTACGGGAACCGGAATGGCGTCGAGTCACAGCCGAGGTGTGCGGTGCGCCGGCACTAAACGCGATCAGCACAGCCTTCAGCCAGTGCCCCATCAGGCCAAACAGGTCGCCAGCGCCTACCTGCCGGTTGGCCGTTTTCAGTACACGATCCAGGCGGGCATCGTCATAACGCTCCGACTGCGTATTGAGCATGTCCCGCAGGGATTCTTCAAAAGGATCGCGCATGTTTACCTCGCTGACAGTCTGATCTAGCTTAGCTAGACAGCCGATAGACAGACGGAAAGCGCTAGTACATGAGAAGGAGATGATCAAAACCCGGCTTTTTTTAGGCTGAGCCGGGTATTATGCCGATTATCGTGAAGGACACAAGATTCGTCACATGGCATACATGGCATGACCACCGTAGAAATACGCTCCCAGACCGCGTTCCGGATTCCAGGCGCGCCGCCGACCGGATCTATCGGCTCGAACGGGGGCAACCGGTGGCGGTCGAGATCGGCGACAACAACCTTGCATATCAACCCGCCTGAACCGATCCGACGACGGCGTAGGCATAGATGCCTTGCGCCGTCGTTTTGCTGTTGACCGTCACATTGAGCTCGCCTTTCCGTCAGGTGTTCAATTGCTCTGTCCGGGCAAACTCGGTCGGCAACAGCAGTTGCAGATAGCGCTTGGCGCTGCGCTCCAGGCTGAACTCAGCACCCCGCCAGCGCAGCGTCTCCGCCGGTAGCGGCGCATCGAGCGTACGCGCCATGGCTGCGGTCAGCGCCTCGATATCATCTACCGGAACCAACTCGCCAAAGCGCCCGCCTTGCAAGATTTCCGTCGGACCGCTGGGGCAGTCCGTGCTCACCACAGGGCAGCCGCAGGCCAGCGCCTCGATCAAGACATTGCCTAGCCCTTCGTAATCGGACGAGAGCACGAACAGCGCCGCCCGGGAAAAGGCCGCATAGGGGTTGTCCACGAAGCCGGGCAGTGCCACGTCGCCGTCTACTCCCAGCGTATGGGTCAGCGTTTCAAGCCGGGGCCGCTCGGGCCCTTCGCCCAGGATTATCAACCGCACCGCACGCTGTTCACGCAGCCGGGCGAAGGCGTTCAGCAGCAACGTAAAGTTCTTCTGTGGCACCAGTCGCCCGGCAGCAACAATGACCGCCGATCCACCATCCTCCAGCCACGGATGCGGTGTCGGCGCGGCGGCACGGACCGCCAACCCCGGCGTGACCACTGGATTGTAGACGGTATCGATGGCGCCGCGCGGCAGCCCGGCGGTAATCGCCAGATCATCGGCGACACCATCGGAAACCGCAGTGATCGCATCGGCCCGTGGGTAGGTGCGTGCGATCAGCGGCGCAATATGACGCCAGCGCCACTTGCGGCTGAGCATGATGGACCGAGAAAGCTGAGTATGCTCGCTGATGACGACACGGGTGGGCGCGCCGCTCAAGCGCCGAGCCCACAGCGCCAGCAGATTGGTGGGCGTCTTGGCGGCGAGCAGCGCCGCCGGGCGCACGCTGGCCAGATAACGAGCCAGATCGGCCAGATAGGGCTGGACGGGCGCCGGATGCCGCGTCAGCAGCACCGGGCGCGCCAATGCAGTGAGGCCGGCGGGGTCTATGCGAACGAGCTCCAGCCGTGTGACTAGATCGCTCCGTGGCTGGAGCGTCACGATGTTGACGCCTGCCGGTATCGCCGATAGATAAGGGCCTTCGGCACGACACAGCACCAGATCCACCGGATGGCCGGCAGCGCAAAACGCTTCAGCCAGATGAAGTATCGAACGGCCTACGCCACCGGCAGCAAGCGAAGGCAATAGCAGGGCAATCCTGGGGAGTTGTTGTGTCACGCAAAAACCGGGCTCATGGTCGAATCGGCGCCAACGCTGTTTTTTGATTTGCCGTAATGTAGCATGCCAACAAACCGCTTTAGGCGCGCTTAATGAAGGGGATTTTCCGTTGACAAGCAATGCTTCGTGTCTCAACGAGGAGACCTTGACCATCGCCGCCCGACCGATTCGAGTTGAGCGCGCCGATACCTCGCATCAGCCCCACTGCGTGATACTGCCGGCGTTGACATCCGATCCGTCGCCGCGCCCCCCTGTACGCATCTTCCTAGGCACCGAAAAGGCTCAGATACGGGCCCAGCGCATATTCTTCTACTCGGTCGAACGCGTCCGCAATCCTGATCGTGAGTATCGCATCTACCTGATGAAGGACATCGCCGGCTTCGATCAGGCGAAATGGCGCACCGGCTTCACCAACTATCGCTTTGCGATTCCCGACTTTGCCGGCCGTGAGGGTCGCGCCATCTACAACGATGTCGATCAAATCTACTTTACCGATCCCGCCGAACTGTTCGATCTGCCCATGGCCGACCATGGCTATCTCGCCATTTCTGCCAAGGACACCTCGGTCATGGTGATGGATTGCGCCCGC
Organism: Stutzerimonas stutzeri; assembly: GCF_024448935.1. Lineage (GTDB taxonomy): Bacteria > Pseudomonadota > Gammaproteobacteria > Pseudomonadales > Pseudomonadaceae > Stutzerimonas > Stutzerimonas stutzeri_AO. Next base: position 87,551 of record NZ_JAMOIE010000003.1, on the reverse strand, counting down.
ATGGCGCCATGGTGGAACCTCGAGCAGGCCAGACATGCCGACAAGAAGGCGCTGACCAACACGCCGGCGGAACAGCCCGGCCTATGGGGTAAACTCGACGGTCGCTGGAACGCACGTGACGAAGAGTATGAGCATGGCCGGACTCATGTGCTGCACTACACCGCGCTGCACCAGCAGCCCTGGCAGCCGACGCCGCGGGCCTATTCCTACCATCCCAACGTGCTGGGCGATCTGTGGCATCGCCTGGAGCAGGAAGCGGACGCTCAGAATTACGGGCCCTTTTCCCGCCAGACGCCGAGCCCGTGGTTCGACCAGGCGCTGCGCGCACTCGAAACCCGTCCTGACGCCGATGAAGCGTTGAGCAGCAGCCCCCGGGCCGCGACGCTGGCGAGCGAATGCAACGCCACTTCGCTGCTGTGGTGCCGGCCCGCTCGGCAGGCCGCGTCGCCCTCGCCGCTGAACATCGAGGCCAGCCAGACCTGGGATCCCGAACGTGACGCCGCGGAAGATACTTCCTTCGACTGCGTCGCGGTGACGGGCGTGCTCGAACACCTTCCCGCCGAGGACGTGCCCTGGTTCATGGCGGAACTGGCTCGGCGCACCCGCCATTTGCTTTATGCAGGCGTTCAGCTTCCCGATCCCCGGCGCGTCGATGACCTGCCGTTCTACCGCACCCACTGGTGGCGCGAGCAGCTGCGGCGCATCAGCCGCGCTCGTCCCGACCTTGTCTGGCATCTCGATATTCAACGTGACGGGAGCCAGCAGCGCGAGTGCGTCCAATCCGGGCTGACCGGCGCGCGCGGAGGGCATGGCCGGGTGCCACGGGTATGGCTGCTGCTGGGCCGGCACCAAGGCGATAATGCCCAGCTACAGCTGCTCGCGCGGCGTCTGGGCTGGCCGAGCGAGGAGAAATGGCTGAGCTATAAGCCGGCCATGCCGAAACCTGCACTCTTCGACAAGCCCTCGCTTGCCAACGTCGATCAGGCTCATTCCGATCGTCTCGAGCCGCCCTGGCCGGACCTGATCTTGAGCACCGGTCGGCGCAGCGTCCATGCCGCACGCTGGATCAAGCAACAGTCGGGAGGCCATACGCAGTTGATCTTTCTTGGCCGGCCGCGCGCGCCGCTGGACTGGTTTGACCTGATCATTACCACGCCCCAATATGGCCTGCCGGCACGGGATAATATCGTGCACAATATTCTACCGCTCAATGAGCCCGATACGGCAGCGCTCGATCAGGCCGCCACCCACTGGCGAGACCGTTTTGCCGAGCTGCCCCGGCCGCACATCGGTGTGCTGGTTGGTGGCCCCACCTCGACGCAGCATTTCGACCAGGCCACGGCCCGCAAGATGGCCGAGGCCGCCTCTCGTCTGGCCAAGGCCCGCGGAGGTTCTCTGCTGATTGCCACCAGTCCACGTACTGCGCCTGATGTGGCGGATGCCTTCTTTACCGCCGTCGATACCCCCAGCTATCGCTATGCCTGGCACAGTGACAGCGGCGCCGACAACCCCTACCCCGCCTACCTGGCACTCTGCGATGAATTCATCGTTTCCGGTGACAGTGTCTCGATGCAGGCCGAAGCCATCCGTACCGGACGGCCGGTGTATGTCTTTCCGCTCGAAATGCCGGCGAAGTCATGGCACCGCTTGGGATACCGACTCGAGGCTTTCATGCATGGGCGGACGCGCGAGACCGGCACTCGCGGCATCCATCGTCAGCAGGACTGGAAGGGCCGGCTCTATGACCGCGCCTTCTGCCTGGGCCTGGTACCTGCACCGCGCAATACCAGGCGTCTCCAGAACGTACTCACCATGCGTCATCTGCTCGAGGATGTTCGCGATGTGCCAAAAAGCACCGGCCCACTTCGCCCGCGCATTGATATCACGGACGAGATCAGCGCTACGGTAGAAAGCATTCAGGCACGCGCCGGTGAGCATTACTGGCGCGAACGGGCCGGCCAGCGCCAAGGGTGACAGTGATGCTGCGATGGCCCGGCAATGATCGAATGCTCATCCATGCTACCGTAATCGCTACCGAACCAGAGAACTGATGAGTATGCCTGCGACCCCACGGGTGACGGTCTTTATCCCGGTGCATAACCGCCAACGCTACATCATTACCGCCGTCGACAGCATACTGGCGCAGACCTTCAGCGATTTCGAACTGCTGGTCATCGATGATGGCTCAACCGATGCCACCCTCGACGCGCTGGCGCGCTACGGCGACCCGCGGCTGCGAGTTGAAAGCAACCCGCGCAATCTGGGCATTCCGGCAACCCGCAACCGCGGTCTGGAGCTGGCGCGCGGCGAATACATCGCCCTGCTCGACAGCGATGACATCTCCCGGCCGAACCGCCTGGCGCGCCAGGTGGAGATCCTGGACCGCCATCCGCAGCTGGCGCAAATCGGCAGCGCCTGCGATTTCATGGATGCCGATGGCCGGCCAATCGACCGGGTCCGCCGTCAGCCGCTGAGGGCGGATGATGTGGCTGCCAGCCTGGCATTCTTCTGTGCATTGACTAATCGTACGATCATGGCGCGTACCGCTATTCTGCGCGAGCATCGCTACCGCGAGGACTTTCCGCGCTGTCAGGATTATGAATTGCATCAGCGCCTGTCCCGCACTCAGCGCATGGCCAATCTCGGAGAGATACTTGTCTGTGGCCGGGAACACGATGGGCGCTTCACCAAGCAGACCGATGCACTGGGGCGCGACCGTAAACGCGAAATCTGTCGCCGTGCGCTGGGTGAGATCGGCCTATCACCGAGCGAAGAAGACCTTGATCGCCATTATGCGCTGGCGCGACCCAAGAAGCTCGGCGCCGCGCTGAATGCGGAGTATCTCGACTGGGCCCAACAGTGGCTGGTCCAGCTCGACGCCGCCAATCGGCGTAGCCAGCGCTATGTGCCCGAGGCGCTGACACGGGTCATGACCGAACGCTGGGTAGAGCTATGCTGGTTCGCGCGTCGCCAACTCGGCCCCAGCGCGGGCCTGTGGCTGATGCGCTCACCGCTGGCCCGACGCGTGCCTGCCGACCTGCTGCGTCGCCTGTATGCCCCAGCCGGTCGCGTGCTGACATCATGAGCGTGGCCATTATCATCTGATTGTCGCGACAGAATGCAGAGCCTGTTCACGAGCGCCCCTTGAGGGGAAGGAGCCTGTAATGCGCTATCTCGATTTCGAGGCGCTGGAGCGTATGAATGCCAAGGCGTTCCAGCATCAGCATCCCTACCCCTGGGCCAATCCGGCGGGTCTGCTGACCGCTGAGGGCTATGCGGCACTGCGCGAAAGCCTGCCCGCAGCCGATCATTTCGAAAAAGTGTTTGGCAAGGCGCGCCGTTACGGCCAGCAGCCCCATGACCGGCTGGCACTGGAATATTCGCCGGCACTTGAACTCTCGCCACATTGGCAGGCCTTTATGGCGGAGCTGCAAGGTCCGCACTACCAGCAGTTCATGACCCGCATGCTCGGTACGCGCGCCTTCAAGCTGCGCTTTCATTGGCACTACACGCCGGCAAGCTGCTCGGTTTCGCCGCACTGCGACGCTCGCGAGAAGCTGGGCTCGCATATCTTCTACTTCAATACCGAAGACGACTGGCAGCCAGAATGGGGCGGGCAGACCGTGGTGCTCGATGACGGGGGACGCTTTGACAGTAAAAGTGCGCCGGCATTCGAGGATTTCGACAGCGCTACCGAGTCCCATGCGATGGGCAACCATAGCCTGCTGTTCACCCGGCGCGGCAACTCCTGGCACGGCGTTCGTGAGATCAGCTGCCCACCGGGACGTTACCGCAAGGTCTTCATCGTGGTCATCAACGAACGGCGCCCACTCAAGCAGCTTTCCAAGACATTCAAGCGCTTGTTCAAGCCGGTAGCCTGATTGCGCGGCACGTCAGTGCCGCGCAATCATCGCCCTCATGGGGGCGGCAATCAATCGCTGTTCTTCTTCCTGTCGGTTGCCGTTGCAGGGGCTGTTCATGGCTGCCAATCCTCCAGCTACTCCTGCAGCAAAACGTGCTGTGCGGGCAGCCCGTTGCGCAAATACTCGTCCAGGGCAAACGTTCTGACACCCTCGACATATGCGCCCACGGCGGCATGAGCGGCGATGCTTTCGGCCGTCCGCTCGGAGCCTTTGTTAGGCGACGCCCTGGAGTTTATTGGCAAGATCCCGTCCGGAGGTCGCCGGTGGCAAGTTCCGGCCCTCGCTTCGATATAGCGCTATGGTTTCTTCTACAATTTGGCACAATTCATGGAATACGGCCTCCTCATCATCGCCGTGGCAGCCACCGTACAGGAGGCCCGGCGAACTTCCGACGTAGCACTCGCCTTCCTCTGACCACTCAACAATCTTCATATACCGTGCACTGTCTCTCATGACTGAACCTCTTCAATTGCCTTCTCCACCGCTCGCTCCTGGTAGCGCTTGGCGTCGTCTCCTGATTTGCCCGACAGGGTAATGGGTCGGCTTGCTCGTGGATGCACAAAGTTTCGGTGGCTACCCTTACCTCCGCGGCTTTCGAAGCCTGCCCTCTCCAGCTGCGCTAGATCTCACACTTTCAGTGGCACCCTTATGTTCCTTCATCTATGTTCCTTCATCGCGTGTCGCCTACGCTCTGTCTGAAAAACGTCCGGTCATCGCATCATGGAGGGCGGCAATCAACCGCTGTTCTTCCTGTAGGTTGCCGGGGCCGTTCATGGCATGCGCCGGCCGCTGGCGGCGCTGCGACAGCTTGTATAATTGCTTCTCAATGGCATGCAACGGCAGCTGTCCCGGCTTATGACGCCGCATCTGACGGAGCAACCAGCGTCTGGAAAAGGGCTTTTTGGTCGAATGACGCACCAAAAGCGCTAGTAGCCGCTCGGCAACGGGAAAACCGGCTTCGGCGCCCGCCAGTCCGTACAGCATTCTGCACGCGGCATCTTCAAGCTTCGGCGAAGAGCTATGGTGCTTGCCCTTGAGCTCATGCAGGAAGACCCCCAGATGCAACGCCATCGATATGACCGGGTCGCCCTCCAGGCTCATCTGCCCGCAATCGATGGCCCGCAGTGGCGCCTGCAAGTCGGGTGACACCATGACATTGCCAGGATGGAGATCAAGATGACTGATACCGGCATCGCGCAGCGATACAAGCATGTCGCAAAACTTAAGCAATAAAGTTCTATGCAGCGTCGCATTATCTTCATGCGACCTCCAGACAACATTGAAAGGCTGCCAGTCCTCCAGATATTCCTGGAGCAGAACTTGCTGTACTGGCAGACCATTGCGGAAATACTCGCCAAGGGCAAACGTTTTGACGCCGTGTGGCGTGCGCTCCCACAAGGCCAAGTTATAGGCCAGTTCAGCGGTGCCGTGACTGTACCCCACCAGCGGATTGCTCTGCCCCAACAGCGCGCCCAGACGCTTGCGCGGCATTAATGTCAGCTGTTTAGCGAAATAGCGAGGTGTAACCGGTAGTGCTGAAGGAGCGAGGCGATAGCACCGACGTGATTTGATGGCTTTCTCACGCAGCAGCGTCACGCCTGCTGAATGGCCTGTCTGTAGATAATCATCGAGCAGCTGTGCTGGCGCACGAGCGCTATCCTCAACCAGCCACCACTGCCACCCCGAGGCGGAAAATGACATGGGCCCATCGAAGCGAGCGGTCAAGAAGCGCGGTCTCAGCCACTCTGTAGCGACCCGTCCTGCACAACCTGTCATGACATTGGCTCCCTGCCACCCTTACGGGTGTTTGCTCAATTCCGATTTCGGGCGTAATGCGGTCATACGTTTCAGGTTCCATGCCGGGCATACCAGCGTCCATTCACCGCTGACCTTTTTCACGCCACGCAGCGAGAATTGCGTAAATCCCAACACCGATTTGAGGATGCCGAACACCGGTTCCGCCGTTGGTTTGCGCGGTGCATGCCATTCTCGACCCGCCCTGGTTTGCAGCTTGTGCGCCATGCGCTGCCAGCCAGTCGTCGATAGAAGGTGGCAGCAGGCAGCTGGTCTGGCGATCAACTGGGCGGACGGAAACGGCTGATGCTGGTTCTCACTGAGGGCAGACCACCGTGATCACGAAAACAGAATACAAGGGGAAAGCCCGACAGGCTGCTAGTGTCCGACACTGCGCCCGTTACTGACGTCATTCTCCATTGGTGCGTCCAAGGAGGGTAATCGGTCGATACTTGCTCGCATATCCGCTGACTGGCTGTCTCTCCAGGTCCGAAACGCCTGCAACTCGCCAGACCACTTGCGGATTATCCAACCCAATACTGCCAGATCATCAACGAAGCCAAGACCGGGAATCCAGTCTGGGATAGCGTCCAAGGGGGACAGGAAATACAACAAGCCAGCCACCGCAGCCACCAGTGCGGGCCTGCTGACCTGCCGATATTCGCCTCGCCACCACGCCACGCATAATTGTTGCAGCAAACCAAGGTCTTCACCCAAACCTTTCATCAATCCACCCTGAGCCGAGCGTTTGCGCGCGACCGCAAGCAGCACGATGGGCAACCGGCCACGAGCGAGCACGCGTTGCGCCATCGGTAGGTATTTAAAGAAATTCGAAAACATTTTCATCAGATACTCCGATTAGAGCAGCGTTGTTCATTCTCTTGAAAATATCCACAGAACCTGTGGATAACCTTGTGAACAACTGCTGGATGACTGGCTGGGAAGCCCGCGTGACTTGGCCGCTAAACAGATCGGCGATTTTTTACTCAGCGCAAATAACTCTTTTTAAATCAGTAAGTTATAAAAGTAAAACGAATTGCTGTGCGCGTATTATGGGTGTTGGCAGACAGGACGCTGATCGATGTGAATAACCGTAACATGTCAACGTCTTTTTAAGGTCGATTCGGCCTCAAGAAGTGGATAAAGCTAGCTGAGCGTTCTAGACATGATGTTTTGACCTGCCCGTCCTCAACGATCGTGGGTTACCGTTGAGGATGGGTATAACCCCCTTGAGCAGAGCCACCTTGAGGAGGGCAGGTCATGGCCAAGTTTAACGCTGATCCGCTTCAATTCACACCGTCGGTGCTCCCGTAGAGCCGGAACAAGCAACGATTCATAGCGCTTATGTCGGCCTGGATGTGCAAAAAGAGACGATTGCGATTTTACGAAGGTGAGATTGCCAATACGCCCAAGCGGGTCGAGCGCAAGATTCACCAGCTCAGCGATCGTTATGGCGGGGGCCTGCTGCAATTTGTCTATGAGGCCGGTCCCTGTGGGTATGAACCAAAAACCAAGGTTTTATCGAGCCGTTGCATAGCCTGCTGTAATTGGCGTATAAGCATATAAGCGCACAAGCACCTATTGACAGAGAACCCCATGAATACGATTCGCTGGAATGTCGCTGTCTCGGCCGACACCGACCAGTCCCTTCGCATGTTTCTGGCCAGCCAGGGTGGCGGCCGGAAAGGCGACCTGTCGCGCTTCATCGAGGAAGCGGTACAGGCACACATCCTGGAATTGACCGCCGAACAGGCCAAGGCAGCTAACGCCCATCTGAGTGAGGCAGAATTGACCGAAGCGGTTGACGAAGCGCTCGACTGGGCACGTAAGCGCTGATGCGGGTCGTGTTGGATACCAACATCCTGTTCAGCGCCCTGATCTCACCGCACGGTGCGCCCGATACGATCTATCGCGCCTGGCGGGCGGCACGATTCGAGGTCGTCACCTCGCGGATGCAACTCGATGAAATCCGCCGGGCCATCCGCTATCCCAAGCTCAAGGCCATCCTACAGCCCGCCAAAGTAGGAGCCATGATCAATAACCTGCAACGGGCTGTGGTACTGAAGCGTCTGACCATCGAGATCGAAGCCGATGATCCGGATGATTCGTTTCTGCTGGCCATGGCCCTGGCAGGCGATGCGGACCACCTGGTGACTGGTGATCGCCGCGCCGGCCTGTTGCAACGCGGGCACATCGAACGTACGCGGATCGTCACGCCCGCCGTGTTCTGCCGAGGTGCTGTGATCGATGCCGGTCGGTTTTCTGACTCAGGAGCAACGCGACGGCTTTGGTCGCTATGTTGATGCACCCAGTCGTGAAGAGCTGGAACGCTACTTCCACCTGAGCGATGAAGACCGTGAAGCCGTCCAGGTGCTACGAGGCGACCATAACCGTCGGGGCATGCCGTTCTGCTGACCACCGTCCGCTACGTGGGCGTTTTGCCGGACAAGCCCGCCGCCGTGCCGGTGGAAGTCCTACATGTGCTTTGTCGCCAATCGGCAATCTCCGATCCGGACTGCCTTCAGCGCTATAGCGATCATCGCCGCTGGATACATGCGGCCGATATCCAGGAACGTTATGGCTATCGCCATTTTACTGACCCTGGTGTCGGCTTCCGCTTGAGTCGTTGGCTGTATGCGCTCTGCTGGACGGGCACCAACCGGCCTGGCGTGCTGTTTGAGCGCGCCTCTACCTGGCTGCTGACCCACGAAGTCCTCCTGCCTGGCGTTTTTCTCAACTGGAACGCTTCATCGCTCTACGAGCACATCAACATGCTCGGGCGGTATTCGTTCGCGGTGCCTGAAGAGGTGGCCCGAGGGGAGCTGCGGCCGCTGCGCAATCCCGATGATGAACTGTAATGGGTCACACACCTGTTCTGCAACGCGAGCGCAGGCAGTCCGCAAGTGTGTCGCCTGCCGGATGTCAAAACGGGGTTAGGCTCCCTTTCTGCTTGCGGTGCTCCCCACACTGCGGAGGCAGGGCTTACGTTGGTTTTCGCTTCCATTGCACCTCAAGCCTCCTCCCTCCCCTCAGTGAACAGCCTGGCCATGTCCGGGGAGAAATGAGCAACATTGATCCTTGTGTGATCGGACTGATCGCGTTCGACAGCGAAGGCTGATCCAGGCATCAGGAGAACGTCGCGCTTTGCCAACCTGGCGATGAACGAGGTCAAGTCCGCCATGTCGGGGTGACGGACCCAGAGAAACATGCCACCGTCTGGGACTATGTCGAAGCGCCAGCCCTGCTGGGTCAGAGCCTTCTGTGCCCGCTTCTGGTGAGTCATCAGCTGCTGCTGGACGCTCTTCATGTGCCGGAGGTATGTGCCGTCGACGAGAACAGTGTTGACGAAACGCTCACAGAAGCCAGGCACAGCTACTGAGGTGAGCAGCTTGAGGCGAGTAAGTGGTTCGATCAATTCCGCCGCGCATGCGATATAGCCAACCCTCAGAGAGGCAGACAGCAACTTCGAAAAACTGCCGATATAAATAACCTGATCAAGACTGTCGAGCTCGGCAAAGGTCTGCCTGTTGGCCGGGCTGAAATCGCCATACACATCATCCTCAATGATCAAGAAACCGTGCTCCACGGCCAGACGCAGGACGCTAAAGGCGTTACGAGGGCTGAGATTGCCCCCCGTGGGGTTGTGATAAGTGCTGTTGCAAAAGAACGTGTTCTTGAGGCGTGACAGCCCTTGGGTAAGGTTGACCTTCCAGCGCAGCCTGCGGTCTTTGTGGCGCTGCTCGATAACCGGCTGCAGCAGGAGGTGGTGCATCACCAGCGCCAGGTTCTTCAGCAGTTGCTTGGCGTGAAAGTCCTGCTTCACGGCCACCACGCTGCGGCCGCTGAAGTTGTCCAGGCACAGGGTCTGCTTGAGGCGGCGGTAGTCCGTCTCGATGCCCCAGCGGCGGTGGTAGAGATCCGCGAACACCGCCACAGGGAAGGTCTGCCGATCCAGCAGGGAGATCACCAGCACTTCGCTTTCGCCGCTCGCCAGCTCGACCCGAACCAACCGCAACTTGAGCAGGGCCGCGGGATCGACGCCGGCCTCGGTACAGGCGCAGTCGCGGATAAATCTGGCCGGATCAATAGTTGTACTCGCGCCTGTCCATCGTCCTTGCCATTGCTGATCGAGTTTCTGCAAGTTTGAGCAGGCTGCCGTTTTTATGGAACATCCGGGCTGATTGGCAGGAAAATTACGGTGTAGAGCCCAAGCACGCCAAGCGCAAAGACCGATGCGCCAATCCACAAAACCGACAGTGCATCAGCTTGCATTCGCCCGCTTTTCACCCCGTTGGCGCTGCGGGTGTAGCGTCGCTGTTGGGTCGTCCAGATGCCCAGTGCAGTGGCTAGGGCTAGCGCGACCAACACCGCGACGAAGGTGCCGTGGTAAGGCATCCAGCGCAGAAACAGCGCACTTACTGTAATCATCGTCAGCAGGGTCCGGCCCCAGGCCAGCGATGTACGTTCGGGTTGCAGACCGTGATCTTCATGCAGCGATGGCGGCGCTGGTTTGGGCTCCAAACGACGGCCGAAGGAAATATGCATCGGTGTTCGATCAGTTGCGTAACGCGATGAAGGCGATCAGTACCAGCGTCACCAGTGTTCCGCCAATGGACAGGATCGGGATCAACAGTGGAAACGGCAACGGTCCCTGGTGACGCATTGCGCGCTCGATGGTCAGCCAGCGAAAGCAAGCCGTCGAGCTGATGAACATCGCCAGCAGCAAAAGCGAAATCGACAGGACCTTGCGTATCTCCAGCGGAAATATTTCGCTGGCGAATGCCTCGACCGCGACACCACCCGCCAATACCGCCAGGGACGTTCGTATCCAGGCGAGAAAGGTCCGTTCGTTGGCCAGGGTAAAGCGCGGATCGGGCTCCTTTCCGCCAGACAGCAACCTGTGACTCCAGCGACTGCGTTCCATTGTGCTGATGCATCTCCTGTCGGAAAGTTAGGTAGATCATTCAAACAGAAACGATGCCGCGCTGCAGGTTCCGTTGAATATGCCTCGCAGTTCAACCGATGTCGTACGCTTGACATTTAGATACGGGTGGAATCAGCGTGGAGCTATCGCTTCCCGGCGCGCCAGACGATGCATTTGAAGCGCAAGGCGGCTGATGCGCCCGAGGAGGCCAGGACCGTTGCCTGGAAAGCCCAGAAACGCAGGCTGCACTCAGATGCGGAATTGACGCACCAATCCACCCAGACGCTCACCGACATTGGCCAGGTTGCGTGCGGTCTGGGCGCCCTGCTGGGTCTCTTCCGCAACGTTCTCAACGGCTGTGGCGATTTGATGGACGCTGCGGTTGATCTCTTCAGCCACTGCGGTCTGCTCTTCCGCCGCGCTGGCGATTTGCGCGTTCATGCCGTTGATGGTGGCGATCAGGTGGGCGATGGCATCCAGCGAAGCGCCTGCCTGGTTGGCCTGGGCACTGCTGGCATCACCCGCTTCACTGGAACGGCTCATGGCGGCGACGGCCTGTTTGGCGCCGGTCTGCAGGCGATCGATCATGCCCTGGATTTCCTGGGTGCTCTGCTGGGTGCGGCTGGCCAGCGCACGAACCTCGTCGGCTACGACCGCAAAGCCACGCCCCGCCTCACCGGCGCGCGCCGCCTCGATGGCAGCGTTGAGCGCCAACAGGTTGGTCTGCTCGGCGATCGAGCGGATCACATCGAGCACACCCACGATGGCATGCACGTCCTGCTGTAGCGCATCCAGCGAAGTGCCGCTGCTGCGGATCTCTTCGACCAGCGAGTGAATCTGGCGAATGCTGGAATCCACCACGGCTTTCGCCTGTTGGCCTTCCTGATCAGTTTGTTGTGCAGCTTCAGCGGCGCCTTGGGCGCTATGGGCGACTTCCTGCGCCGCGGCCGACATCTCGTTGATTGCCGTGGCGACCTGATCGGTTTCCTGGCGCTGGGTCTCCATGGCTTTCTCGGAGCGCTGTGCCTGGGAAGCGACCTCGGCAACCATGCCGGTCAGTTGGCCGGTCAATTCCGCGACCTGGCTGACCATGCTGTGGATCTTGCCGACGAAGCGGTTGAACGAGCCGGCCAGCTGGCCCAGTTCGTCACGGCGATCTTCCGGCAGGCGGTGAGTCAGGTCACCATCACCAGCAGCGATGTCATCGAGCTGGGCGCGAATGACCTGGATCGGCTTGACGATGGAGTTGCTGATCACCACGCCAGCGATACACAGCGCCGCCAGCATCACGCCAGCGATGACCAGAATGCTGGTAAGGATCGAGTTGACCCGGCCATCGATTTCCGCCCTCACCTCGCTCAAGGCCGATTCGATATTGTCCAGGTTGATCGCCGTACCCAGCGCCAGGTCCCACTTGGGCAGGTAGTAGCTGTAGGCAAGTTTCGGCACCGATACCTTGTCGTTACCGGGCAACGGCGATGAGTAATTCACGAAGTAGGTGTTGTTTTTCGCTACGGCCACCAGTTCACGGTTGATGTAGACGCCGTAGGAGTCGCGACGGTCGCTCAGGTTGGAGCCCACATCCACCGGACTCTCGCCGCGGAACAGCCGAACCACATTGGAGTCATGGCCGAAGAAGTAACCGTCTTTGCCGAACTTGATCTTCTTGAGGATGGCGATGGCCTCGGCACGACTGGCCAGATCCCCTTGCGCGGCCGGCTCGTAGAGGTGAGCCACGCTGCTCACACCAATCCGCATGTAATCCTCGAGTCGTGTCCGGGCATCGTCGATCATCCGCTCGCGGGCGGTATCGACCTCTTCTTCGGCCGAGGAATTGAGGATCCGGGCTGCCGCACCGCTTAAAACCAACGCGAACAGCGTGACAGGCACCAGTGCGAGAAGCAGGATTTTGATTTTCAGCGTGAGACGCATGAAGTGGCATCCAAGAGGGGTGAGTACTGATGAGTCATCGGCTGACCGGGCGGGAACTTGACGCCGATTGAACGTCTCTGGTCGTTCAAGCGACGAACAGCACACTTTCCGGAAAATAGCCTTCGCCAACGCTTCCCTTCTCAGCCCTGACTTTCCTGGAGCCGCGGACAGCCGATGCCGAGTGCCTCCCTCAGTGCGCAATTTTCGTGCGTGCGGCAACCTGACGCGTCTATTTCTCGACCGTTTTCCAATATCTCAGCAAAGGCTCTACAACGGCCGTTTCGCTTGATCTTCATGGGCTTTTCCACCCGTCCGGATGGGTTGTTGGAACGGACAAATGGCGAAACTTTTCGAACAACCTTGAGTCTTTGATTAACAGACCCAGGCACTGGGAGTGCGCGCTGAAAACTGTTCGCAACTCCGCAACAGAGCCGCGTTCAGGCTGGTGCGTGACGTCCGAGAACGCGCCAACGGCAAGTGTTCGGTAGGCGGCGGCTCGCCGCAACATTTACCGTTCGAAGGACGACTGTCAATTGTTCAGGGATAGGGAAAAAGAACGATGCTCTTCAATTCGATGGTGTTCATCGCCGGGTTTCTTCCGGTGGTGCTTTTGGGCTTCATTCTCCTCGCAGGCTCCGGTAGACAACGTTACGCCGCGATCTGGCTGACACTGGCATCACTGGTGTTCTATGGCTGGTGGAACCCCGCTTACGTGCCGCTGCTGGTGGGCAGCATGGTGGCCAACTACCTGATCGGTGGTTACCTGATGCGACGGCCCTCGCGGAGCCTGCTGGTTCTCGGTGTGGCGGCCAATGTCGCGTTGCTGGGCTACTACAAGTACACCGGCTTTCTCTTTGGCACGCTCGACAACGCCTTCGACCTCGGATGGTCCGTGGGCGACATCATCCTGCCGCTGGCGATCTCGTTCTTCACCTTCCAGCAGATTGCCTATCTGGTCGACGCGCACGATGGCGAGGTCGTCGAGCATGACTTCGTCAATTACTGCCTGTTCATCAGCTTCTTCCCGCAGCTCATCGCCGGCCCCATCACCCATCACGGCGAGATGCTCAAGCAGTTCAACGACAGCAGCACCTTCCGCCCGCGGCTCGACAATATCTCGCTGGGGCTGACCGTATTCCTGCTCGGCCTGTTCAAGAAGGTGATCATCGCCGACCCGCTGGGCGCCAATGCCTCGCCAATCTTCGCGGTCGCCGCCGACGGCACGGTGCCGGCGCTCTACGACGCCTGGTACGGCGCGCTCAGCTATACCTTGCAGATCTACTTCGACTTCTCCGGCTACAGCGACATGGCGATCGGCCTGGGATTGCTGTTCGGCCTGCGCTTGCCGGTGAACTTCAACAGTCCCTTCAAAGCGCACAACGTTATCGATTACTGGTCGCGCTGGCACATGACGCTGACGCGCTTCCTCACGGCCTACATTTATAACCCCATCGTGATGCGCATCACCCGCGCACGGATGGCCGCCGGTAAGCCGTTGCCGCGGCGAGGCAAGATGAGCCTCGGGACCTTTGTCGTGCTGATCGCCTACCCCACGGTATTGACCATGTTCATCTCGGGCGTCTGGCACGGTGCGGGCTGGCAGTTCGTGGTGTTCGGTCTGTTGCACGGGTTCTACCTGGTCGTCGTCCACGGCTTCCGCGCCTACAAGGCGCGCCGTGGTTTGCCGCTGGACAGCGACAAGCTCTGGCACCACGCCGGCGCAGTCCTGTTGACCTTCCTCTGCGTGGTCGTGGCGATGGTGTTCTTCCGGGCCAGCAGCGTGACCGCGGCGATGGCGATGCTCTCGGGCATGGCTGGCTTGAGCGAGCTGAGCACCAGGTTCGACAAGTCCGACTACCTCACCGTCGCCGTACTGCTCGCCTTTGTCTGGTTCATGCCCAACGTGCAGCAGTGGATGGCCGGCTTCCGCACTGCCCTGGACGCCCAACCGCGCGAGAACTGGCTGCTGCGCTGGTTGCCGATCGCGGTATGGAGCCCGACGCCAGCCATCGGCTTGGCCGTGGGCGTGCTGAGCTTCTTCGCCCTGGCCGTGGCGTTTTCCGTGGCCCCTACCGAATTCCTCTATTTCCAATTCTGAAACCGTCTACACGTAAGGAGTGACACGCTAATGGATCAGCTTCTCTGGTTAGCGCAACACCCTGATCTTGGCAGCGCCATTGGCGAGGCCAAACGCGAAGCCGACCCCTTCACGCGCCTGGATCTGGCCGCGAAGCTGGCCGGCTACCGCCGCGATTTCACGCTCACCACCCGGCTGGACCGGCTCGCAAGCGAAGGCTTGCGCGCGCTGGCGAACGGCGAAACGACCAACAACGGGCTGCGACCATTGCGCATCGCCCTGCTTTCATCGCATACCGTCGATCATCTGGTGCCGGCGATTCGTGTCGCGGGCCTGCAGCGTCGCCTGGCGCTCTCGGTGCACGTCGCGCCCTATGGCATGTACCGTCAGGCGCTGCTGATGGACGACGCCGAGCTCGCCAACTTTGCCCCGCAACTGATCGTCCTGGCGCTGGATGCGCGAGACGCGCCACTGCAGTTGCCGCTCGAAGCCTCGCAGGCAGACGTCGACGCCGCGGTCGCCGAACGGGTCGACGAATTGCGCCTGCTCTGGCGCCGGGCACGCGAGCGCTATGCCGCCCAGGTCGTCCAGCAAACCATCGTGCCCGCCGACCCTCCGATTTTTGGTTCATTCGAAGCGCTGGTTCCGGCCTCACCCTACGCACTCATCGATCGCCTCAATGCGGCCATCCGTGCTGCAGCCCGAGAAGATGGCGTACTACTGATGGACCTTGCCTGGGAAGCCGCCCGTGGCAGTTATGGCGACGGCCTGGCTGAACCGGTGCGCTGGCATCAGGCCAAGCAATTGGTCAGCCCGAACCTGGCGCCGCTGTATGGCGACCAACTGGCTCGCATCGCCGCCGCCAGCATCGGTCTGTCGCGCAAATGCCTGGTGCTGGACCTGGACAACACCCTGTGGGGTGGCGTGGTCGGCGACGATGGCGTAGACGGCATCCACCTCGGCCAGGGCTCGCCCAGTGGCGAAGCCTTCCTCGCCTTCCAGCGCTACGCAGCACAGCTGGCGCGCCGCGGCATCATTCTCGCGGTGTGCAGCAAGAATGATCTGAGCGTGGCCGAAGCGGCGTTCAATCATCCCGAGATGGCGCTCAAGCGCAGCGACATCGCGGCCTTCGTCGCCAACTGGGAAGACAAGGCTGGCAACCTGCGCCGCATCGCCTCGATGCTCGACATTGGGCTCGACAGCCTGGTGTTCGTCGACGACAACCCCGCCGAGCGCGACATCGTGCGTCGCGAGCTGCCGGAAGTCGCGGTGCCGGAACTGCCGGATGACGTGGCCGACTACCCGGCACGCGTCGCCGCCGCCGGGTACTTCGAGGCCGTCTCCTTCACCTCGGACGATGCCACACGCGGGCGCAACTATGCCTTGAACGCTGAGCGCAAAGCCGCGATGAGCCAGGCCACCGACATGGAAGGCTATTTGCGCGGCCTGGAAATGGTACTGACCGCCACCCCGATCGGCGCTGCGGAGCTGGCCCGCAGCACCCAGCTGATCAACAAGACCAACCAGTTCAACCTCACTACCAGTCGCTACAGCGAGGCGGAAGTCGAGCGCATCGCCAGCGACCCGCGCTGCGTGGCGCTCGCCATCCGACTGGCCGACAAGTTTGGCGACAACGGGTTGATCAGTGTGGTACTGGCGCGCCCGGACGAGGCTATCGCCGCAGATGAACTGCTTATCGACAGCTGGCTGATGAGTTGCCGCGTGCTCGGTCGACAGGTCGAAGACGCGGTGCTCGAGGTGCTGATCAACGCCGCCAACGCCGCCGGCTATCGCGCGCTGATCGGTGAGTACCGGCCGACCGAACGTAACGGCATGGTCGCCGAGCATTACCCGCGGCTGGGCTTCGTCCAGCATCCCGCGCTCGCTGACAGCAGCCGCGACGCCACCTTCTGGCGTTACGAATTCACCTCCCCTCGCACACCCTGCCATTTCATCGAGGTATCGGCATGACCGAAGCAGAAGTACTCAAGCAACTCACCCCGGTTTTCCATGATGTGTTCGATGACGACAGCATTGTGCTGTCGCCAGAAATGACCGCCAACGACATCGAGGGCTGGGACAGCCAGACCCACGTGATGCTCACGGTCGCCGCCGAACAACGCTTCGGCATCAAGTTTCGGACGGCGGAGCTCGAGTCGCTGCGCAACGTCGGCCATTTCGCCCAGGTCATCAGCGCCAAGCTGGAGGGGAAATAATTCATGATCCAGACAGCAGATGTGCCCAGGGACGGGAGCAATGCCGAACAGGGAGCAACCCGCGCGGCCAGCGTGCCGGGCCGGGTACGTTCGCGGTATCTGCTGTCGTTGTTTGCCGGGCTGTTCGGCGCACTGGCGATATTTTGCCTGACGCTGTTCGCGCTGAACCGGACCGGCAACCTGCCACCCCCGGCGTTCTCCAATATTTCCTGTGTCGATGAAAAACTGAGCTTCCTGCGCGACAACCCGATCCAGTCGCCGAATCTGCTGATCATCGGTTCTTCCGTGGCCTGGCGCCACGTGGACGGCCAGGTGCTGACCGAGGCATTGCCCGGGGTGCGCCCCATGAACGGCGCGTTCTGCGGGTTGTTCGCCAACCAGTCGACGTACGTAGGGCACTGGTTGCTCGACCGACAGCCGAGCATTCAGAGCGTAGTGATGATCGCCGATCCGCAGGATTTCGCCGGTTGCTGGCGTGTGCCCACCGCCGTGTTCAACCGTGAGCACGTCGACCCTTACGTCTATGAAAACGCCTCGCCCTGGGGCCACTACATGCGTTACTTCTCACCGAAGTCGCTGGCGCGCAACGCGTTGACGGTCAAGGCTCAGCGCGCCGGAGAAATCGAGTGGGACCCGCTCGTGTTCAATCGCTTCGGTGATGGCCCGCTGGACACGAGCAATACCCGTGAGCTGCTGTACGGTCGCCCGGACCCGTTGGATGCCAGCTGCTTCGCGGCATTGCGCGGAATGAGCGCGCGCCTGGCGCAGGAAGGCCGGGAGCTGATGGTCGTCTCCACGCCGCTGCACCCGCAGTGGAAGGAAAAGTACGATCCAGACGGTACGTTCCTGGCCGACTTCGACAAGCGAATCATGGACATCCTCAAAGCCACCGGTGGCACCTACTGGAACGCCGACAAAGACTGGAGCACGCCGGTCACCTCCTTTGTCGACGCGGTACACATGCGCTGGTCGGTGGTCCAGGAATTCACCGCAGCCCTGGCCGAACAGATGCGTGACGCCGCCATTGCACCTGCGCCATCAGCGGCTCTGGAAACCGCCAAACTGCCCTGATTGGCGGTACACGAATGGAAAAGCCCGGGCTGTCTGCACATGCCCGGGCTATTTGCTCACCACGATCGCTGCTACGCCGGCATCACCCGCCCGCGGCACTCGCCAAAGCCGATGGATGCCTGTCCGTCCCGACGGCAGCGTGCCTTGAGGATGATCTCGTCACCATCTTCCAGAAAGGTGCGAGTTTCGCCGCCGGGCAGTTGCAACGGCTGCTTGCCGCCCCGGGTGATCTCCAACAGGCTGCCAAGGCTTTCAGGACTGCTACCGGACAAGGTGCCGGAACCGAACAGGTCGCCGGGTTGCAGGCTGCAGCCGTTGACGCTGTGGTGCGCGACCATCTGCGCCACGGTCCAGTACATATTCGTCGTGCTACTCAGTGCGATGCGCTGTGCAGGCTGGCCCTTGTCGCGCATGGCCTCGGTCAGCAGCAATACTTCGAGTTCGATATCCAGCGCGCCCTGCTGCTGGTCCTGCTCATCAAACAGGTACGGCAGCGGCCGCGGATCGCCTTCGGGCCGCGCCGGTTGCGCACAACGGAACGGCTCGAGTGCTTCCGGCGTTATCACCCATGGCGACACCCTGGTGGCGAAGCTCTTCGAGAGGAACGGGCCAAGCGGCTGATATTCCCAAGCCTGCAGATCGCGCGCCGACCAATCATTGAGCAGGCAGAACCCGGCGACGTGACTGCTGGCTTCGCCGATCGGGATCGATTCGCCACGGGCATTGCCTGCACCGATCCAGATGCCCAGCTCCAGCTCATGGTCAAGCCGCTTGCTCGGGCCGAAGCTCGGCTCGCTGGCTCCCGGCGGCAGGGTCTGGCCGTTGGGACGCCTGACGGTTACGCCGGACACGTCGACCGTCGAGGCACGCCCGTGATAGCCGATGGGTACGTACTTGTAGTTGGGCAGCAAGGGGTGGTCGGGCCGGAACAGCTTGCCGACGTTGTTGGCGTGATGGATGCCGACATAGAAGTCGGTGTAGTCGCCCACCTTGGCCGGCAGATGCATCTGACAGCGGTCCATGGGCTGCAGCAACGACTCGCCCATGCCCTGCAGCCGGTCACGCTGCGCGCTGCCCTCGCCGAGCAGATCCAGCAGTTCACCTCGCAGCGCTTTGCGGGCAGGCGCTCCGAGCGCAAAGAAGGCGTTGAGGCTGCTGTCACCAGCCGCTTTGGCCGCTTCTAGGGCCTGGCCGTCGAACAAGCTGGCCTCGCAGGCGGCGCGTAAGTCGAGAATGTAATCACCGATGGCGACGCCACCGCGTGGCTGGTCGCCGTCACGGCTGAATACGCCCAGAGGCAGATTGGCGAGGGGGAAATCCGAATGGCCATTGGCCGACGCGACCCAGCTGCGTTGCTCTTGTTGTGCGGTCATGTCATTTCCCGTTTTTATCGAATGTCTTGGTCAGGCCGGCCCAGCAGCTGTCGTAATCGCTCTGCAGCTGCGGGCTTTCCAACGCCTGACGTGTGGCACGGAGCACCTGGCCGGTCTCGAACATAAAGGCCATGGTGTTCTCGATCTTGTGCGGTTTGAGTTCGGCCTTGATCGCCTGTTCAGTGGACACATGATCCGGGCCGTGGGCGCTCATGCAGTTGTGCAGCGAGGCACCGCCCGGCGAGAAGCCATCGGCCTTGGCGTCGTAGGCACCATCGATCAGCCCCATGAACTCGTTCATCAGGTTGCGGTGGAACCATGGCGGGCGAAAGGTGTTCTCCGCCACCATCCAGCGCGGCGGGAAGATCACGAAGTCGATATTGGCCATCCCATGAATGGCACTGGGTGACGTGAGCACGGTGAAGATCGACGGATCGGGATGATCGAAACTGACGGTGCCGATGGTGTTGAAACGGCGCAGGTCGTATTTGTACGGTACGTGGTTGCCATGCCAGGCGACCACGTCCAGCGGGGAGTGATCCAGTTCGGTTACCCAGAGCTCACCGAGAAACTTCTGCACCAGCTGCACCGGCTCGTCGCGCTCCTCGTAATGCGCAACCGGCGTCAGGAAATCGCGCGGGTTAGCCAGACCATTGCTGCCGATCGGCCCCAGGTCGGGCAGGCGCAGCGCACAGCCATGGTTCTCGCAGACATAGCCGCGCGCCGTCGAATCCAGCAGCTCGACCCGAAAGCGCATACCACGCGGAATCACTGCAATCTCCAGTGGCGCGACCTCAAGCACACCCAACTCCGTGACCAGCTTCAGCACACCCTGCTGCGGCACGATCAACAGCTCGCCATCGGCATTGAAGAACACCCGTTCCATCGACTGATTCGCCGCGTACCGATAGATGCTCGCCCCGTCAGGCTGGTTGGGTTCGGCATTGGCCACGATGCACGTCAGGCCATCGAGGAAATCAGTCGCGACCTCGGGAAAGGGCTGCGGATTCCAGCGCAGCCGATTGGGCGTGATTGGGCCCAGCTCCGCGCTGAGTTGCCGCTCCAGGCGCTGGTATTGCCCGTGGTGGGCCGATGGTCGAATACGGTACAGCCAGCTTCGCCGTGCTTCGCTGCGCGCGACCGTAAACGCGGTGCCGGAGAGCAATTCGGTGTAGAGGCCATAGGGGACCTTTTGCGGCGAGTTCTGCCCGACCGGCAACGCACCGGGCAGAGCCTCGCTGCTGAATTGGTTGCCGAAGCCGGACAGGTATCGAGAGGTTTCGCCCGTTTGTTGTTGTGGATGCATAGCCATCTCTCAGTTCGCGTAATGCGTTTACGCAAAAAGTAATTTGAACTCACCAGGGCGTCAAGTTATAAACAGCGCCTCGATAAGCGAGCCCGCACGACAGGCATTTGAATTCATGGCAGACAGCAACGCGGACACGGTGCCACGGCGGCAGAAAGTACAGGCCGCAGAGGTAGGCACTGACATCCTTACGGCCCTGGCCGAACTGGCCCCGGCGACCTCCCTATCACGCCTGGCCGAACATGTCGGGATGCCTGCCAGCAAGGTCCATCGCTATTTGCAGGCCCTGATGGCCAGCGGCTTCGCTGAGCAGGACCCGTTGACGAACCATTACGGGCTGGGCCGCGCCGCGCTGTTCGTGGGGTTGGCCGCGTTGGGCCGATTGGATGTGGTCAAACTGGCAACACCGCATCTGGCGCAGCTGCGCGATGAACTCAACGAAACCTGCTTTCTTGCGGTATGGGGCAACCGAGGTCCGGCTGTCGTGCATGTCGAGCAAGCCGTGCGCGCCGTCACGCTGGTAACGCAAGTGGGCTCGGTGCTGCCTTTGCTGGGCTCATCCACCGGGCTGGTGTTCAACGCCTTCATGCCCAATGCCGAAACCGCCCAGTTGCGCGAAGCGGAACTGCGGCTTCCCTCGGCGCCCACCCCTGCCGCCCTGCTCGCCGCCATGAGCGAACTGCAACGCACCCACATTCAGCCCGTGCATGGCCTGTTGATGGCCGGCGTCAACGCCCTCTCCGCGCCACTGTTCAGTGGCGACCAGCGGTTGGCGGCTGTGATCACCATCGTCGGTGGCGAGCCCGGCTTCATGGCCGAAGCGGATGGCGCGGCGGCGGAGCGACTACTGGCGGTTGCGCGCACGATCAGCGCCCGGATGGGTGCCTAACGGCAAACAGGACGAACGGCAGCAGCGGATGCTCCTGCGTCAATGGCGCAAATTGACCGGTGGCTGGCAAAGGTCTAGCGTTCGTCTGTCTTTTCCAGACCCGGAGGCATCATGGATATTCAAATCCGACCGCTTACGTCATTCGAAGGCAGCAGCTGGGAGGTTCGCTTGGACCGAAACAAGGTCACGTTTCGCAGCGAGTCCGAGGCCCGAGCTTTCGTTCAGCTCCTCGAGTCGCGCCTATCGGCGCCCCATCAACTCCCCGACGTCGCCACCGACCTTCAACTCCACAACCGAGCTGGCTGATCGCATCAGGCAGGGTTGCCTGTAGCAATGCCAGCAGCCCTGCCTTCCCGTGGCTAACGCCCGCCGGAACCAACCTCAGATACGCAGCGCGACACCCAATCGCAGGTTCGCGGCCAGGCTCGTAACTGCCGCGAATGCCGACATAGCCGGGAATGTTTTCGAAATCTTCGTTGCTGGCGTGATCCAGGTACTGCTTGTCGAACAGGTTCTTCAGTGTCAGGTTGAATACGAGGCGGCCATCGCTCAACGCCGACCACTGGGCATAAGGGTCGTGCACGCCGTAACCGGGTCGAGGGTGCCCACACCGGTCCGCAGCGAATCGACAGCCGTGACGGAGCGGCCCCTGCCAGCCGTAGCTCTGCCTGTCAGTCGCGCGGGATTCGGCAAAACCGATCCAGGTGTCACCCTGGGTCGTGCCCAACCCGTTGTGCTCGTAGAGATTGAGCCCCTCACCGTCCCGCTCGACATCGTTGTGGTGGCAGCTCAGCCCGACGCTCGCCTGCTACCAGTGCTAGGCGCTCTGCAACTGCCGCCTTGTACGTGGAGAACAGTCACCTCGCTACCGCTCAGCTCCAGCGGCTCCGTGGTTTGCGCGTACAGCTGGCAGGGCATGGCGCCGATCCGCGCAGCGAGCCGAGCAGCGATAGTTGTCCAAACCGCTCATCCAGTTTGGTGGCATTTGCCATTGTTGCGGGCTCCTTGCAGCGCCACTATCCGGACACCTCAATAACAACAAGCTCCAGGAGCCAGCCATGCGCGACCATGCCACTGCGGCCAGCGAATTCGACTTCCAGCAGACGGTCTCGGCCATCCTCAGCGGTGATCTCTCCGCCATGAATGCCTGCGTCGAGTGTTGTGACCGTCACGCCGATTCGGACAAGGTCGCGCTTATCTGGGAAGGCCGCGATGGCCAGCGTGCCAGCTGGACCTTCGCCCAGCTCAAGGAAGCCGCGGCGCGCTTCGCCAACCTGCTGGACAGCTATGGCATCAAGCCGGGCGATACCGTTGCCGGTCTGTTGCCGCGCACCCCCGAGTTGCTGATTACGATTCTTGGCATATGGCGCGCCGGCGCTATCTATCAGCCCCTGTTTACCGCCTTCGGCCCGAAAGCGGTCGAGCATCGGGTCAAGGAATCCGGCGCCAGGCTGGTCGTCACCGATGCCGCCAACAGCGAGAAGCTGGACGCTGTCGAAAGCGCCCCGCGCCGCCTGGTCGTGGGCGATGGCGCCGACGACTTCTGGACCCAGGTCAATCGGCAATCGAGCGCATTCGAGCCGGTCCTGCTGGCGGGTGATGCACCCTTTCTCGCCATGTTCACCTCCGGTACCACCGGGCCGGCAAAGCAGCTGCACGTGCCGCTCAAGGCCATTGTTGCGTTCGTCACCTATATGCGCGATGCAGTCGACCTGCGACCCGAGGACAATTTCTGGAATATCGCTGACCCGGGCTGGGCGTACGGCCTGTATTACACCGTCACCGGGCCACTCGCCATGGGCCATTCGACCTTGTTCTACGAAGGCGGCTTCACCGTCGACAGCACCTGTCGCATCGTCAGTGAATACAAGATCACCAACATGGCCGGCTCACCCACCGCGTTCCGCCTGCTGTTGGCGGCCAGGGACGAGGTCGAGGGCCAGATCAAGGGGCGCCTGCGCGCCGTGAGCAGCGCAGGCGAGCCGCTTACCCCCGAGGTGATCCGCTGGTTCAGCAGCGGCCTTGGCTGCACGATCCACGACCATTACGGACAGACCGAACTCGGCATGGTCCTGTGCAACCACCACGCGCTGAGCCATACCGTGCGCATCGGCACGGCGGGCTACGCGATGCCCGGGCACCGCGTCGTGGTGATCGATGATCAACAACGCGAGCTGGAGCCCGGCAAACCGGGAATGCTCGCGCTGGACCGCAACCAGTCTCCCCTGCTCTGGTTCAACGGTTATGCGGGCACCCGCACCAAAGCCTTCGTGGGGCATTACTACCTGAGCGGCGACACCGTCGAGCTCAATGACGACGGCAGCATCAGCTTCGTTGGTCGCGCCGATGACGTGATCACCACATCCGGCTACCGGGTCGGCCCTTTCGACGTGGAAAGCGCCCTGGTGGAACACCCGGCCGTGATCGAGGCAGCCGTGATCGGCAAGCCTGATCCGGAGCGCACCGAACTGGTGAAGGCTTTCGTTGTGCTGCATGCGAGCCACAAGGCCGACCAGGCATTGGCCGACGAGCTGCAACAACACGTGCGTCAGCGCCTTTCCGCCCACGCCTACCCGCGCGAAATCGAGTCCGTCTGCGAACTGCCGAAGACCCCGAGCGGAAAAATTCAGCGATTCCTGCTGCGCGACCGGGAAAAGACAGCGCAGCAACCCACAACAGCAGCGGCGAGCTGAACCCAGACAGTCGGCACCTTGCAACCTGGTCAGGCTGCCGCCAGTCAATGCTGTCGGCGTGGCGTAAGCCTTCGGCGGCCCGGCGTGGCCGCTTCTTTTTGGCAGCCGGCATGACGGCTGTCGCGCCGAGGGATACCAACCCGAGCCGGCGATACAAGGATTCTCATGACCCTTTCGACCGAAGACCGCGTTCTGCCCACCGAGCACGGCGACGTATTCACGCGGCGCTGGCGCAGCCGTCATTCGCGCAGAACACCCATCGTCCTGATGCACGATTCCCTCGGCTGCGTCGAGCTGTGGCGCGACTTTCCCGAGCGCCTAGCTGCAGCCACCGAGCGCGACGTCATTGCCTACGACCGGCTCGGCTTTGGTCGCTCCACAGCGCATCCGGGGGGCTGGTCGAACAGCTTCATTCGCGACGAAGCCGAGCGGTACTTTCCACCGGTGCGGCACGCGCTGGACATCGAGCATTTCATCGCGCTCGGCCACAGCGTAGGCGGCATCATGGCCGCCAGCCTCGCCACCCATCACCCTGACCACTGCCGCGCCCTGATCACCATCGCCGCCCTTGCCTTTGTCGAAGATCGAACCTTGCAAGGCATCCGTGCCGCTCAAGCGGTATTCGCCGAACCGGGCCAGGTCGAACGCCTGCGCAAATACCACGGCGCAAAGGCCGAGTGGATTCTCTGGGCCTGGATCGACACCTGGCTGTCGGACAGTTATGCCCACTGGACGATCGAGGAAAGCGCCCCGGGCTTCGCCTGCCCGTTACTGGCCATTCATGGTCGGGAAGACGAATACGGCTCGCTGGATCATCTTCACCGTGTCGCTGCGCTGGGGAGCGGCAGCGTGCAGAAGCTTCCGCTCGACGCCTGCCAGCACGTTCCCCATCGTGAGCGACCTGAGGCAGTGCTCGACTCGGCTGCCCGCTTTCTCCAGGAGCAAGGGGAAGGAGGGATGCAATCGATCAACCGTTCACCGCGCGCTTGACGCGCTTGAATAGAAGGCCAGCGCGGTAGCCGTGATCAGGATCAGCGCCATACCGACGATCTGAAGCCCGGCCAGGCTTTCGTCGAGAACTGCGACGCCGAACAGCGTCGCACTCACCGGCTCAACCATTGCCACCACCGAAGCGACAGCTGGCGCGGTATGGTGCAGGCCGATGATATACAGCGTGAAGGACAACCCCGCGCCAAGCACGCCCAGTAGCATGAACAGCGGCCAGCTCGGCGAACGGAAAACAGCCTTGGTACGAGCCGGTCATCTGTTTTCAGCTATGGCTGTCGGGACAGGTTCGATCCGACCATTGAGCAGAGCAAGCCAGCATGGAGCGATTCGCCGGTGGTTGCCTGTGCGGCAACCTGCGGATCGTGGCGACGGGCCGCCCGAAGCGGGTTGGTCTTTGTCATTGCCTCGACTGTCGAACGCATCACGGTGCCCTCTTCTACGCCGCCGCAGTGTTTGCGCAGGATGCCGTGACGATCACCGGCGAAGCGCAGGACTATGCCGGGCGATGTTTATGCCCCGCTGTGGCTCGTCCGGTTTCGCACGCACAGCAGACGAAATCGAAGTGCATCTGGGCTTCCTCGATGCTCCACGGTGCCGAGGGGTATGACCCCGCCTGTTAGCGTTTGTCGATTCGGGTGACGATGGCGTTCATCCCTTTCGAAACAAAGTCGAACTCCACCTGGTCCCCCTGTTGCAAGGTCCGGAGTTGATCCGGCGTTGCCTTGAAGCCCATCGTCATGGATGGCCAGCCGAGTGCTTCGATCGGGCCGTGAGCGATGATGACCGAGCCCTTTTCCAGGTTCACCTTCTTGACCACGCCGGTGGCCGTAGCGGCCTGTCCGGCCGCCTGCTGGTCCGTTTGCATGTTCGTGCCTTTGTGATCCATCGACATGCCGTCCATGGGGTGCTTGTTGGCGGCATGGGCAGCAGGTATCAGGAAGAATGTCGCAAGACAGATGTGCTTGATGTTCATGGATGTGCTCCAGCGGAGTTGATGGATTGGTGCGGGATGGTCGGCAATTGTCGGCGGCGCATCAGCAAGTACGCCGCCGGCAGCACGAACAGGGAAAGCAAGGGCGCGGTAATCATCCCGCCGACCATGGGCGCGGCGATGCGGCTCATGATTTCGCTGCCGGTTCCGCCCCCCAAAAGGATGGGCAACAGACCGGCGATGATGACTGCCACTGTCATGGCCTTGGGGCGCACGCGCTGTACGGCGCCCTCGCGAATCGCGCCGAGCAGGTCGGCTTCATCTCGCGCACCGGCGTTGAGGCGGTCTCGCCAGGCATTCGTCAGGTACAGCAACATGATGACGCCGAACTCAGCGGAAACCCCGGCGAGCGCGATGAACCCAATACCGGTCGCGACGGAGAGGTTGTAGCCCAGTAGATACAGAAACCAGACACCTCCGGTCAGGGCAAATGGCAGCGTGGCCATGATCAAGAGCGCCTCGCCGAAGCGGGAAAACGTGAGGTAGAGCAGAACAAAGATGATCAGCAAGGTGGCCGGCACCACCAGTTTCAACTTGGCGTTGGCGCGCTCCATGAACTCGAATTGACCGGAGTAGCTGATGCTCATGCCGGACTCGAGCTGAACACCTTCGCTGACCCTTTGCCTCAGATCGCTCACCACAGCGGCCATGTCCCGGCCACGAACGTCGACGTAGACCCAACCCGACAGCCTGGCGTTTTCGCTTTTGAGCATCGGTGGGCCGTCGGTCACCTTGATCTCGGCGACCGTGCCCAGGGTGATCTGGCTGCCCTGCGGCGTGTAGATAGGCAGGTCGCGCAGATCCGTCAGCGAGTCGCGCCATTCTCGACCGTAACGGAGGTTGATCGGATACCGCGCAAGCCCTTCGACGGTCTCACCGATGGTCTGGCCTCCGATGGCACCGGCCACGATCGATTGCACATCCGCTATGTTCAAGCCGTAACGTGCCGCCGCGACACGGTCGATGTCCACATCGATATAGCGCCCGCCTGTCAGTCGCTCGGCCAACGCCGAGCTGACACCGGGCACGGTCTTGGCGATTTTCTCGATGGCCAGGGTGGCGTTGTCGATCTGCGCCAACTCGGTGCCATACACCTTCACCCCGATCGGGCTTTTGATACCGGTCGCCAGCATGTCGATGCGGTTGCGAATGGGTGGGATCCAGAGGTTGGCCAATCCAGGCACTTGCACCGTGCGGTCCAGCTCCTCCACCAGTTTTTCGGGTGTCATTCCTGGGCGCCATTGATCCTTTGGCTTGAACTGGATGGTGGTCTCGAACATCGTCAGCGGTGCCGGATCCGTCGCGGTATCGGCTCGGCCGGCCTTGCCAAACACGCGGGCAACCTCTGGAACCGTTTTGATCAGCCGGTCGGTCTGCTGTAACAGCCCGGACGCCTTCTGCGCCGAGAGGCCCGGTAGTGCAGTGGGCATATAGAGCAGGTCACCTTCGTCCAGCGGTGGCAAGAACTCACCACCGAGTCGACTGGCAGGCCACAAGCCCGTCAGAAACACCAGAACCGCCACCAGCAAGGTTGTCTTGGGCCAACGCAGCACCGCGTCCAAGGCAGGCTTGTAGATCCGGATGAGGCCCCGGTTGAGTGGGTTGCGGTGTTCATCCGGGATTTTGCCCCGTATCCAGTAGCCCATGAGGACCGGAATCAGCGTGACGGACAACCCGGCGGCGGCCGCCATTGCGTAGGTTTTGGTGAACGCCAGCGGACCGAACAGCCGGCCTTCCTGCGCCTCAAGGGTGAACACTGGAATGAACGACAGGGTGATGATCAGCAGGCTGAAGAACAGGGCCGGTCCGACCTCGACGGCCGCCTCGGTGATCACCTTCCAGTGCTCCTGGCCTTTAAGGGTGGAGTCTGGGTAACGCTTGTGCCACGCCTCGATGTGCTTGTGAGCGTTTTCGATCATGACGATAGCTGCGTCGACCATCGCTCCGATGGCAATGGCGATGCCGCCCAGGGACATGATGTTGGCGTTGATACCCTGCCGCTGCATGATCACGAAGGCGATCAGGATGCCGATCGGCAACGAAACGATTGCCACCAAAGACGAGCGCAAATGCCATAGGAACAATGCGCAAACCAGTGCAACGACGATGAATTCCTCGATGAGCTTGTGGGTGAGGTTTTCAACAGCGCTGTCGATCAGTTTGCTGCGGTCGTAGGTCGTGACGATTTCAACACCCTGAGGCAAGCTCGCTTTGAGTTCGTCGAGCTTGGTCTGGACTGCGGCGATGGTTTCCCGAGCGTTTTTGCCGCTGCGCAGAATGACCACGCCACCGGCCACTTCCCCCTCGCCATCAAGCTCGGCAATGCCGCGGCGCATTTCCGGGCCGAGCTGAACGTGCGCAACGTCTCCGAGTGTCACCGGCACGCCACCATCGAGACGCAGCGGAATGGCTCGAAAATCGCTCAGCGTTTGCAAATAGCCGGTCGCACGAACCATGAACTCGGTTTCTGCCAGCTCCAGGACACTCCCGCCGGTTTCACGGTTCGCCTCGTCGATGGCCGTTGCGACCTGCTGCTGTGTCACGCCCCGGCTGGCCATGCGTACCGGGTCGAGTACCACCTGGTACTGCTTGACCATCCCGCCGATGGATGCGACTTCCGCCACGTTGGGCAGTGTCTTGAGCTCATAGCGCAGGAACCAGTCCTGCAGCGAGCGCAGCTGCGAGAGGTCATGCCTGCCCGTGCGATCCACCAGCGCATATTGGTAGATCCAGCCGACACCCGTGGCATCTGGGCCCAGGGCGGGCTTGGCCGCGGCAGGCAGCCGGCTTTGCACCTGACTCAGGTATTCCAGTACCCGCGAGCGGGCCCAGTAGAGATCCGTGCCGTCCTCGAACAGGACGTACACGTAGCTGTCGCCAAAGAACGAGTAGCCGCGCACCGTCTTCGCGCCTGGCACCGACAACATCGTTGTGGTCAGTGGATAGGTGACCTGGTTTTCGACGATCTGAGGCGCCTGGCCCGGGTATGGGGTGCGGATGATGACCTGGACATCGGAAAGGTCAGGCAAGGCATCGACCGCTGTGTTCTTGACCGACCAGACGCCCCAGGCCACCGCGAAAACAGTGGCCAGCAGAACCAAAAATCGGTTGCCGACCGACCAGCGAATCATGGCTGCGATCATGGCTGGCCCCCGAGCTTCACGATGCGCTCGATGATCAGGCCCTCGTCAGTTTCACGCACGCCAACGCGGACACGGTCGCCCGACTGCAAGCCTGAGGCAAGCGATGGATCGGCAACCGGAAAGGCCATGGTCATCCCAGGCATGTTCAAGGTCTTGAACGGCCCATGCGACATCCCAACCATGCCGTCTTCCAGCCCCACAATCGTGCCTTCCGCCTCGTGCAAAGCAGACTCGAAGGAGGACTTAGGCTGTTCCAGGCTGTGCGCGGTCAGTCCGCGCAGACTCGCCTCGGAATCGAGCAGGAACTGCCCGGACGCGACGACCTTCTGGCCGGCTTCGAGCCCTTCAAGTATCTCGGTCCTGTCATCGAATTCCCGACCGATACGCACCTCGACGGGACGGTAACGGCCTTCATCCTCTGCCAGCATGACCAATGCCCGGCGGCCGGTCCGAATGACCGCTTCGGAAGGAATGACCAAAGCCTGCTCGACGTCGCGATTCAAGGTCACTTGCGCCGTCATGCCGGGGCGCAGTCGCTGTTGTGGGTTAGGTAGCTCGACCCGGACACGCACCGTACGGCTATCCAGGTTGGCCTGCGGCAGCACGGCCTGAATCGTCCCGTCCAGGGATTCGCCGGCAAAGGCCGGCAAGCGCGCGGTTACCTTCTGCCCTTGTGCCAGATGACCGACCTGGGCCTCAGGCACCGCCACCTCCAGCCAAACCTTGCTCAGTCCATTGATGCGTGCAAGCGATGCGCCGGCAGGTACTGTCATGCCCTCGCGAACATCGAGACTGTTCAACACCCCACCGATCGGGCTGGTGACGGTCCAGACCGTGCGTGGCTTGCCGCTCCGTTGCAGTTGCGCTATGACGTCTGCCGGCATGCCGGCGAGACGTAACCGCTGCCGCGCCGCGGCCAACAGCTGGGGTTCACCGACGTCCCGGAGCGCCAGGTACTCTTCCTGTGCCGCGGCCCATTCCGGTATGAGCAGATCGGCCAGCGGCGCCCCCTCATCGATCACGTCCTCGGGCGCACGATCGTAAACGCGCTCGACGAAGCCTCCAGCGCGCGCCTGCACCAGCGCCACGTCGCGCTCGTCAAACATCAATGCTCCGGTGGCTTCAAGCGACTGACTGATCGACTCACGCACAGCCGTCGCCAGACGGATGCCGAGATTCTGAGTCACGCTCGGGTCGATCTGCATCGATGCCCCGTCGCTGCCTTCATCGGCATAACGCGGGACGAGTTCCATGTCCATGAAGGGTGACTTGCCCGGTTTGTCGAATTTCTGCTGCGGGACCATCGGGTCGTACCAATAGAGCACTGTCCTGCCCTCGTCTTCAGTTGCTTGTGCCAAGGCTGCGGTGGGCATGGCCGCTGCGGTCGCAGCGATCATCACGCTGAGTACGAGCGCCAGCTGTTGTGGGTGAAAGCTCATGGTTGGGTATCTCCAAAGGCGAAATGCAGGCGGGCGTTGCTCAGCGAAAGATCACGAGACGTGTCGATGCGACGCAGACGGGTTTCGACGAGCTGACGGCGCGCATCGATCACAGCGATCAATTCGCCTTTCCCGGCGCGGTAGTCGGCCATGGCCAGGTCGAGCTTCTGTTCTGCGAGCGGCAGCAGGGTTTGTTCGAGGCGCGTCAGGACCCGAGACAAGCGCTGATATTCGGCCAGGTTGGCGGTCAGCTCCTGGTCATGCATACGTAACGTCGCCTGGCGCTGAGCCTCGATCTGCGCGAGCCGTGCCCGCTCGGCTGCGATTTTCGGGTCCTGCCGCGAGCCGGTGAACAACGGCAGGTCGAAGCTGACGCTGAGGTTCACCATGTCGCCGTACTCCCGGCCCCGACGCAGGTAATCGACCCCCCAACTCCAGTCCGGTGTTTTTTCGGCGATGGCCTGGCTGACGTTTGCCTCGGCCTCGCGCGTCATCGGACCGAATGCCAGCAGTGCCGGGTGGCGGTCGAGGTTGTGCTGATAGTGAACAGCGTCGGCAGGCCACTGCGGCCAGACGCCTGTCAGCGGCTGGTCAGCCGGCTCGCCTATCCAGCGGCGTAATTCGGCCCGTGCAACCGCCTGGTTGCGCACCAGCTCATCTTCCTGGTCTGCCAGCAAGGCGGCCTCCTGCCTGGGAAGCACGCTGTCGGCGGTCTGGCCGCGCCCGCCGGCAATGCGCGCCTGAACAGCCTGGAAAAACAGCTTGTTCTCGCCGTAGAACTGTTTGAAAAGACTCAGCTTCTGCTCGACCGCAAAGCTGGCGATCCAGGCCTCGGCGGTCGCTTGACGAAGGCTGAGACGTTCCATGGACTGTTGCACGCCTGCAAGCGCGACACCTGCCTGCGCAGCCTCGATCCGGGCGCGCCGTTTCGCCCGATTCGGTACCTCTTGCATGACGCCGACCATTTGCATGGTCATGGCCTCTTCATCGAGCCGCCAGCGTGTGTCGCCTTCGATGGGCACGCTTTGCAGCCCAAGCCTGAGCTTCGGATCGGGGAGCTCGCCTGCCGGAATCGCAGCACTACGAGCAGCGTGGAGGTTGGCAGTTTGCGCGGCCAACGAAGGTGCCTGCTGCTCGGCCAGGCTCAAGGCCTGTTCCAACGTCAGCGCTGACACGAGCCCGGGAAACGAGAGCGCGCCCATGATCAAGGCGGCCACGTGATGGGGCACCCAGCGAATAAGGGGTTTCATTTAAAAGGATTCCTGATCTTCCATGCGGGCCAAAGGGCGCGCGGTAACCGACCCGAATGCTCACATTCGGGCGGTTCTAGAATTCGATCGGAATCAGACGCGGGGTGGGCGCCAGACGGCATCCAGAAGACGGGAAGGGATCTGGTCGTTATAGAGCGTAGTCACGGGATTGGCTGCAGGAATCACGTCCGCCTTCGCCGCCGCAATCTGAACGAGGCTGGAGGTTTTGCACTCCTGCCCGCTCTTGCAGACGGTCGTTGGGCCTTGATCCTGTCCTTCACGACAATCTTGATCAGCGTCGTCCATGCCGTTGATGCCGCTCATGCCTTCCATATCAGCCATCGGGTGATGCACCGACGACGTTGCCGGCATGAGCAGTTGCGCCATCCCATTGATCGGGAGCGTAAGTACCAGCAGCAGGATAAGGAAGGAACGCATGTTGACGGTCATGGGCCAAGCCTAAGCGGCAACACAGAAGCAATCAATAAGACAATTGGTCGCGCCGCAAGCTGCGTTGTCACTTGCGCCCTGTTCTTGTAGACGCAGGCATTGACCGCGACGGCTATTCATCACAGCCCCGTTCGGCGATCAGGTGGCGGCCTTGGCGTCTTCGCTCGCTTCGGCCGGACCGCGGACAGGCTCATCTGGCCTGATCGTTTCGCTAATCGAGCCCACATGGCGAAGCCGCACCGGCAGCGGCCTTGTGCCGCCGCACTGGTGCGCTTGAAAGCGCGGTGAAACAACTGGATCGATTGGAACGGCAACCGCAGTCGCTTGCCGTCTCGGTGGCGTTACTCAGCGGTGCTTAACACGCCACGCTGAATCTGATCGCGCTCGATGGATTCGAACAGCGCTTTGAAGTTGCCTTCGCCGAAGCCACTGTCACCCTTGCGCTGGATGAACTCAAAGAACACCGGGCCCAGCAGCGTGCCGGAGAAGATCTGCAACAGCAGGCGCTGCTCGCCATCTTCAACCGCACCGTCCAGCAGAATGCCCCGGGATTTCAGTTCTTCTACCGGCTCGCCATGGTTGGGCAGTCGCCCCTCGAGCATTTCGTAGTAGGTTTCCGGCGGCGCGGTCATGAAGACGGTGCCGCTGGCCTTCAGCTTGTCCCAGGTCTCGATCAGGTTGTCGGTGAGGAAGGCGACGTGCTGGATACCCTCGCCGTTGAACTGCATGAGGAATTCCTCGATCTGTCCGGCGCCCTTCGACGACTCTTCGTTGAGCGGGATGCGGATCATGCCGTCCGGCGCGGTCATGGCCTTGGAGGTCAGGCCGGTGTACTCACCCTTGATGTCGAAGTAACGGATCTCACGGAAGTTGAACAGCTTCTCGTAGAAGTCCGCCCAATAAGCCATGCGGCCGCGGTACACGTTGTGGGTCAGATGGTCGATGAGCTTCAGGCCAGCGCCGACCGGATGGCGCTCGACGCCCTCCAGGAAGACGAAATCGATGTCATAAATCGAGTTGCCCTCACCGAAACGGTCGATCAGATACAACGGCGCTCCGCCGATACCCTTGATTGCCGGCAGGCGCAGCTCCATCGGACCGGTAGGCAGCTCGACAGCCTGAGCACCCAGCTCCAGCGCGCGGGTATAGGCCCTCTGCGCGTCCTTTACACGGAACGCCATGCCACAGACTGAAGGCCCATGCTCAGCCGCGAAATAAGCTGGCAGGCCTTTCGCCTCGCGATTGACGATGGCGTTGATCTCACCCTGGCGGTACAGCGCCACATCTTTGGATCGGTGGTTGGCGACATGGGTAAAGCCCATGCTTTCCAGTACCGGCTCGATGACGTTCGCGGTGGGCGAGGCAAATTCGATGAACTCGAAGCCCATAAGGCCCATGGGATTTTCAAACAGGTCGGCCATGATTGGCTCCTTGGAATAACGGTACGTTAGCGAAATTGACGTTATGCAGGTCAACTCGGCGGCGCACAGGAAATCCCACGGACGCTGCGGCCCAGATGGTCGCCCAGGGTCAATCGAAAGCCCAGGATCTTCATTTCAGCAACTCATCGGCACGTTCAGGCCCGGCCATTGACCTGCCTTCCAGGCTGCGCTTCAGCCTGCGGCACAGACTGGCCGCGCCAGTGCGCAACGGTTTCACCGGACCGGTCAAGCTCAACGACCTGGCGGCCACCTGGACGTTCCGAAGTCGAGCGGACGCGATGGACTGGAAAAAAGCGGATGAAGCCATATTCGCTGCCTGGCTGCACTGAAGGCGCGCCGCGTCTGCGCGGCGCTCTGTTATTCTTTTGCGTAATCCAGTTACGTTTAGCGCAATCTGCGGGACGCATGTCCACCTGTCAAGCATGTCGTGTGCCGCTTATCTCCCGCCTCGAACGAATACCGCTGCGACGCTGCCGAATATAGGGCTGAACAAAACGAGCCAAACAGCATCTGCTGTGGCCAGACCCCTGCGTTTGTTCAACGAGCATCACCTGTCCTGCCCGCTACGCCCTTGAGCGGGCTTATTCAACGGCTGAACAAAAGGAACGACCATGAACCGACTTTTCGACAAGAGCGCCCCGCAAAACGTGCATGGCTGGGAACGCAGCGCCTCCGTTGCCGGCGGGCTGGTTTTGCTGGGCAGAGGTTTGCGTCGCGGCGGGCTGAGCGGCCTGTTGCAGTTGGCCATGGGTGGCATGGCGCTAGCTCGAGGCATCAGCGGGCGGTGCGAGGCCAAGCGCATCCTGACCGCTACCGAGCCGCAGCCACGCCACGTGCGCGCCGACAAACAGCGCTACAGTCACATGCCATTGGACTCTGAAGTACACAGCCCCGACTTCGCCGAGCCAGACGTGAACCTGCCTGACGCCACGCCAATGGGACATGAAACGCACCCGGGGGAGCGCCGTGGTACCTAGGGGAATGCCGCGACGGCCGAACGCCCCCGATCAGTTGTGCTGTTCCGATGCACCTGGGCGATGGGGCTGTAACGCATAGAAAAC
Source organism: Stutzerimonas stutzeri (assembly GCF_024448935.1). Classification (GTDB taxonomy): domain Bacteria; phylum Pseudomonadota; class Gammaproteobacteria; order Pseudomonadales; family Pseudomonadaceae; genus Stutzerimonas; species Stutzerimonas stutzeri_AO. Next base: position 52,569 of record NZ_JAMOIE010000003.1, on the reverse strand, counting down.
AGCACGGCCGGCCCTTTAGGCGAGAGTGAATGGAGTCCCGCCGAACGGCAATTGTCGACTTTATGACGACGTGGTATCTATGCGCCGTATTTTTGTCACACCCCGTGACATTTCGGGAGGCGTTCGTGGATATCATCAAGGCAGATAACGGAAATCCGGATCGCTGGGGCGTCGTTTATTCCTACGGTAGCGTGCTGGCGGTTTTTGACAACGAGTTGGATGCTCAAACAGAAGCCAGCGGCTTCGGTGGCGCCGTGGTGCGCCTTGCTTGCAGCCTCTGGAACACTCTTGATATGGCCGCTGAAGGCAGCATGACCGGGGACCAGTCTCAGCTCGCGTGAACCGGCAAGTCGATCATGCCAGCAGGGTGAAGGCAGTGCCGTCACCCGCTGAACCTTCTTCGGTCGAAAGCATGGGCGCTGCGATTGGCAGCGTCTCTTGCACAGTATGAGATTCCTGGTGATATGGGACGAGGCCGATCCCGGTCCGCTGAAATTCCACGAAACCGTATCCGTCGGCCCAGACCTCCACCTCGTCCTGGGCTTTCATTGCAGAGCCTGGCGCAACAGCGTCGGCTGCGCGTCTGTTTCGATCCGCTGCAGCATTTTTTGTTGTTGCTGAAAGACGATATCCAGCACGCGGCTGGGCTGAACCTCGATGTCGTCGAACGTGATCAGCTGCCCTGGCTCGACAGCCCTCTTGAGAATCGTGTTGCGCAGCAGCCCGATGGGTACGTGATCGAGCTGGTCGGCAAGTTTGACCGCTTCACCGCGAACGTCGAACCCACCTATGCCACGGCCGATCATCTCTCCAGCCTGCATTTCACGTTTGGCGATCGCTGCGACACCCAAGGTGGGCGAAACAGAATTGTTCAGCAGCACGCCGCCACCGGCAAGTACCCGCCGTACGGTCTTGCCGACTTCGAGCGAGCAGAGGTGAAAGGGTCGTGTCAGCACGTAATATGGACCAGGCCCGAGCTTGAAGTATTCGATTGCCCGCGCCTGCATTTCATCGTGTCGGCACACCAGAAACACGCCGCCTGCCGAATAACCGTTGGGCAACACGTAGTCGACGATTGGCTGTCCGACGCCGTCTGCGATCAGCCCGAGAACGTTGCCGCTGACGTTGAGATCGGTCGACGCCAGTCCTTCCAGACCGCGCCTGGTGATAGTCGCGCCAAACCCGTTGCCTACCACGACCTGCTCGATCTGCACCTTGGTGCCATCGGTGAAGGATGTGGTCTGCTCGATGCTGATGCCCTGGCGCTTGGACCAGTAAGCCATGTCTTCTCTGCTGGGGTTGTGGTTCAGATAGCCCTTCATGTTGCCGTAGACCAGCGGCCGAAAGCCCATCTGCACGGCTTCTTCGCGCAGTGCGGCGAGCGATCCGGGCTGATCCCCTTCGGCTTCGGTCAGGAACCCCTTGCCGGAAAGGTAGGATCCAGTGGTGACCTGAAGTTCGGCATTGATGGTGACCACCGGCACCCCGGCTTCGAAGGCGCGCTCGATCACTTCGGTACCGAAAAAGACATCACCTGTGCACTCGACGATCACATCCGAGTTGGCAATGAGATCGTCAATGGAATTGGTCAGCGTGTCGGCCAGCGGGAAGCTGCTCAGCGTTGCGATGCTTCTACGGGTCAAGACCCGGCTGATTCTCAGATCCTGATAGTGCTGCATGATCAGACGAACGAAACAGTGCGAGATCATCCCTGTACCCGAAACACCTACTCTCTTGATCGTTGCATCTGTCATGGTGAAATCCCTGCGGGAAGGTCCTGAGCCTCGGACCGTAATATTCAGAAAAAGTTTTTGATTTGGCCGAGTGGTTTATTCGCCTGTAGCGGACCGGCCGGACGCCGACAGCTGCGCGGGCGGCTCTTGGACACAAAACGGATACGCCTTGAACGGGACGCGGCTGGGCGAAGGCCCGAACGGCACGACCGGCATGTCGCTGATTCGCCGAATCACATGCCGCAATTCATCTCGCCAATGCTTGGGACGGATACCGAATGTCTCCTCGATGAGCGAACAATCGAGCACGGACCAGGCTGGCCGCAACGCAGCCCGAGGCAGGCTCGAGCTAGGCACCGGCAGCACACGGGGGGCTGTATCGATCAACCCTGCCGATTCGGCTTCCTCAAACACCTGGGTGGCAAACTCGGCCCAGCTGCATGGTGACGCGCCGCTGTAGTGATACAGCCCCCACTGCAGATCGCCGTCACGGCAATAGCGCAGGGCCAGTTCGATCAGTACGCGTGCAACGCTGCGGGCTCGGGTCGGACAACCGATCTGATCGCTGACGACGGAGATTTCTTCCGTCTTGTTGCCCAGGTTGAGCATCGTTTTGACGAAGTTGTTTCCGCGCTCACCGTAGATCCAGCCGGTCCGCAGAATGAGGTAGCGGTCAAGCGTCTGGCTGATGACCTGCTCGCCCGCGAGACGAGTGGAGCCGTACACGCTGTTGGGCATCGCCTGGTCGGTTTCACGGTAGGGTTCGTCAGCGTCACCGGCAAATACGTATTCGCTCGACAGGTGGAACAAGGGAATACCGAACTGTCGGGCGGCTGCAGCCAGGTTGGCAGCGCCGTCGCGGTTGACCGCCTGAGCCTGCGCCACTTCCGCTTCGGCGTGATCCAGGTTGGTGTACGCCGCAGCATTGATGATAAGGGCAGGCTTATGAAGCTCGAGGGCCTCGCGAATGTGCTCCGCGCGGGTAATGTCCAATGCCTGGCGAGACAAGCCGATGGCATCCAACCCGAAGCTGGCAGCCTGATTGGTCAGGCAATAGCCGACCTGCCCTTCGGCGCCACAGACGAGAACCCGCCTGTTGGTGTGCCCCGTACGGATAGGCGTATCGGCCAACGCATCGGTGCGGGTAACCGTTACCGGGGCGGTATCCGGCTGCTGTTGGGTGGGCTGCTCAGCTGTCTCGCCTGACCGCTTTGGGACTAGCTCACGCACGCTCACACCCAGCGCCTCAACTGGCGCGTCGGCGGCCTCCGGTACCGGTGCGAAGCTGAAGCTCTCCATCAGACCGGTGAGGATGATGCGTGCCTTGGCAAACTGACCTCGCATCAGCATCGCAGCAACCAGGCCCAGCCGTGATGTGAACAGGCCTAACACCCGTCGCTTGCGGAAATACCGGCGCGCCACGAAAAGTTCGTTGCGTACCAGGTGCCGATGCAGCGCGATCCGACTGGGGTCAGGCTCGCGCAGAATGTCGATGACTCCGCTGACACGCCGCAGGTGCAGGACCTTGCTAGCAACCACGAGGTAACCCGGCGTGTCCTGGCTGATACGCAACGTGAACTCGGTGTCGTCTCCCCACATGAACATCGGGGCCAACGGCACGCCGTACCGGGTCAATGTTTCTCGTGGTACCAGGATCGATACGTAGGTGGCCGGTCGCACCGGCACTATACCGAGGTGCAGCAACGCGGGCCAGTTTTCGTAGTCGATGGCGTTGGTGCGCTCATCGATTCGCGGCACGTTGGTGAGCAAACCCGTCTCGGTAAAGGCCCTCGACAGCAAGAATGAGCGTGGCTGGTTGTTCTCGGCGAGCCGCTGATCCGCTTCGAGCAGTTTTTCCAGGGCATCCGGTTCCGGGATGACATCGTCGTCCATCATCCAGACAAAGTCAGCGCCCTGCTGATAGCCCATACGAAACCCGGCACTGAAACCACCCGAGGCGCCGGTATTTCGGGACAGCACGTACACCTTGAGATTGGCGACTTCCGAGTCGAGCAACACCTCCTCGGTCCCATCGTTGCTGGCATTGTCGACCACGATGATGGCGTCACAGGGGCGGCTCTGGGCACTGATCCCTTCCAGACAACGTTTAAGCAAATCCTTGCGTTTATAAGACAGTACGACAGCGTATATCTGATCCATTGGCGCGCTCGGCATCTGAAGAAGGTGGTGAATTCCAACCCGACGGTCGACCTGACTTACCTGGCGGCAGGATGCGCTGCGGTGCGTCATAGGCGTGAGCCATGACGCTCAGCTCAGACCGAGGAAGATCAACGGGGTTCAGTGAATTGCAACCAAATGTGGCGGACCAGGTCGCACCGACGCCGAGCCTGGTGAAAAAGCCGAATGGCCGCTGGTGCACGATTTCCTATCACCTGGAATATCCATGAAGGCCGGCTCGGCGTTTAACGTCGCGGTGCAAGTGCTTTGGGCAGTGAGGCCGCCATGTGACGGAACGCTCGGCGCTCTCCGTGCTCTCACCTTGATCTGTCCTGATCGAGCCATGGGAGACCGCAATGACACAACAATCGCAACACAACCGCAGCATCCATCTCGCCTCGCGCCCGCACGGTGCACCCACCGCAGATAACTTTCGGTTGGAAACCGGTCCGGTGCCGAGCCCCAACGACGGACAGTTGTTGCTGCGTACCGTTTATCTCTCGCTGGACCCCTACATGCGCGGCCGCATGAGTGCCGGGCCGTCCTATGCGCCACCCTTGGAAGTGGGCGATGTGATGGTGGGCGGTACGGTTTGCCGGGTCGTAGAGTCCCGTCATGCCGACTACAAGGAAGGCGACTGGGTGCTCAGTGGCAACGGTTGGCAGGATTATGCTGTTTCCGATGGAACCGGCCTGCTCAAGCTTAGCCAGGATATGCAGCACCCTTCCCATGCCCTCGGTGTGCTGGGCATGCCCGGTTTCACCGCCTACATGGGTTTGCTCGATATCGGCCAGCCCAAGGCCGGCGAAACGCTGGTGGTGGCCGCAGCCACCGGCCCCGTTGGCGCGACTGTCGGGCAGATCGGTAAGCTGAAAGGCTGCCGGGTTGTCGGCGTCGCCGGTGGTGCTGATAAATGCCGGCATGCCGTCGAAACGCTTGGGTTCGACGCCTGTATCGATCATCGCGCCGAAGATTTTGCGCAGCAATTGGCGGACAACTGCCCAGACGGGATCGATGTGTATTTCGAGAACGTCGGCGGCAAGGTATTCGATGCCGTGCTGCCACTCCTCAATACCAGCGCACGGGTGCCGGTCTGTGGCGTCGTCGCGCAGTACAACAGCACCGACCTGCCAGACGGCCCGGACCGTTTGCCATTGCTGCTCGATACCATTCTCAAGAAGCGCATGCGCATGCAGGGCTTCATCATCTTCAACGACTACGGGCACCGCTACGACGAATTCGCCCGTGACATGAGCGCGTGGTACGCCGAGGGCAAGATCAAGTATCGCGAGCAGATCGTCGAGGGTCTGGAAAATACGCCCGAGGCCTTTATCGGCCTGTTCGAAGGCAAGAATTTTGGCAAGTTGGTCGTTCAGGTTGGCGAGGCCTGAACCGCTCTAGCCGTTCGGCACGGGTCAGCACGGCTCGTTTGGTGGATTGAAGCGGAACGTCGCCCGCCCCGCTCAACGGCCGAAACAGGGGTCGGCGGCGCCCAACTATCCGTGGACAGCCGCCGCCTCATTTTCGCGAGCAGGGACTCGGCGTTCCCCTCGCGCCGACAGCTGCATCAGCGAAACCGTATGTATTTCGGAGCGAGCGTGCTCGCGATTACGCCGGTACCATTCGGCAAAAAGCACCGTACGGCTAGGCCGAAAAGCGTGTCAGGCGACCTCCTGCCCTCGCGCCGCCTGGGCGAGATAGAACCAGGTCTGGGTATCAAGCTGCAGCTCGACGCCCAGCAGCGCTTCCTCGATTCGCTCCCAGCGCAGGCTACCGAGGATCGGGACCGGCTTGCCGGGCAGCTTGCGCAGCCAGGCCAGGGCGACCTGATTGGCTGTGGCATTCAACGCCGTGCCAACTTCATCGAGCGCACGCTGCAATTCAGGGCCGAAACGTCCACCGCCCATCGGCGACCACGCCAGCACATGCAGTCCTTCGCTCTCCATGGCGTGCAACCGACCATCCCACGCGGCGTCCTGCGCCTGCAGTGATAGCTCGATCTGGTTGCAACGCAGCGGCAGCTCCCGCGCCAGCGTCTGGCAGTGCAGCAACTCCGCATTGGAAACCCCGAGCCAGCCGATCTTGCCGCTGCCGACCAGATCATCCAGCGCCCGCGCGACTTCATCGACCCGCAGCAAGGGATCGGGGCGGTGCAGCAGAAAGCCGTCGAGGCGCTCCACGCCCAACCGCCTCAACGAGCCCTCCACCGCCTGGGTGAGGTAGTCCGCCCGGGTGTCGTAGTGCTTGACCTGCCAGCGCGAGCCGTCCTGCGCGGCGGGCACGATGTCGGCCTTGCCGATCAGCTGGACCTGCTGGCGCAACGCCGGGCGCAGTCGCAGTGCTGCGCCAAAATGCGCCTCGCACTCACCAGCACCATAGATATCGGCGTGATCGAAACCGCTCAGGCCGCGCTCCACACAGCGTTCGAGGAAGCCCAGCAGCGCCTGCGGCTGCGCCAGTTCGGGATAGTGCATCAGGCGCATCATGCCCAACAAAAGAGGTTGTTCGACGACCTTGTTCAAGTGATCTCCAGATTCGTCAGCGGGTGAGGCCAGCCGCAAGAATAACGATGCCGCGACCGGAAGGTCGTGTACTGACCGGTCCCAGGACGCAAGGTTCGGCTCCCTGATCGCAACGTTTGGCGAATCGCCCCAAAAAAGGGAGCCGGCGGCGAATATCGCACCCTTGTGGTTCAGCTTTGACTGTGGGCTGAAGCCCACCCTACAAAAGCCTTGTCCCGTAGGGTGGGCTTCAGCCCACCAACCCCGTGCAGCTCCGCCCTCACGCCCTGCTTTAAGGTCGCTGGCACGCAACCTGCTATGGCCTATGCAAAGCCTGCCGTCCGATTCGGCAGCGTCTCCCGCGGTCAACGAAGACCATCAGCCACGCATGGCACGGGACGGATGCATCGGGCAACGTCGCTCGCACAGCACCCCCACAGATCCTGATACCAGGCAAAGGCGCCTGGAGCTGCCCGCCAGCTCCAGGCGCCTTTTTTGTTTTTTTGTACGACGACGCCGCAAACGGCTTCGACGGAGGACCAGGCATGAACGCAATCGTTACCCCGCTCAAGAGCGAAACGCTGATCGTCGTTGGCAATGGGATGGTGGGGCATCACTGCGTCGAGCAGCTGATCGAGCGCGGCGCACTGGGCCATTACCAGTTGCACGTGTACGGCGAAGAGCCTCAGCGCGCCTATGACCGCGTACACCTGTCCGAATACTTCGGCGGCCGTGATGCCGACTCACTGGCCATCTGCGATGCCGACTATTACGCCGCCCACGGCGTGCACATGCACCTTGGCGTGCAGGTGTTGCAAATCGACCGTGAACGCAAGGAAGTGGTTACCCGCGAGGGCCGTCAGGCGTACGACAAGCTGATCCTGGCCACCGGTTCCTACCCCTTCGTACCGCCGATTCCCGGCGCCGAAGGCAACTCACGCCTGGTCTACCGCACCCTGGATGATCTCGATGCCATCCGCGCCGCCGCCAGTAACGCCAAGCGCGGCGTGGTGGTCGGTGGCGGACTGCTCGGCCTGGAAGCGGCCAATGCACTCAAATCGCTCGGCCTCGAAGCCCATGTGGTCGAGTTCGCCCCACGCCTGATGCCGGTGCAGTTGGACGAGGAAGGCGGCAAGGCGCTCAAGGCCCGCATCGAAGCGCTGGGCGTCGGCGTGCATCTGTCCCGCGCCACGCAGGAAATCGTCATCGGTGAGGAATACGCCTACCGGATGAACTTCAACGATGGCGACCATCTGGAAACCGATCTGATCGTATTTTCTGCCGGTATCCGCCCGCAGGATGCGCTGGCCCGCAGCGCCGAACTGAACATCGCACCGCGCGGGGGCATCGTGATCGATGCCGACTACCGCACCAGCGACCCGGCAATCTTCGCCATCGGCGAGTGCGCCTCCTGGAACGGCATGGTTTTCGGCCTGGTCGCGCCCGGCTACAGCATGGCGCGCAACCTGGCCGCCCTGCTCTGCGGCGAGCCGCACCAGCCCTTCAGCGGCGCTGACATGTCGACCAAGCTCAAGCTGCTCGGCGTCGACGTCGGCTCCATCGGCGATGCCCACGCCGCCACACCCGGCGCCAAGAGTTATCGCTTCATCGACGAAGCCAACGCCAGTTACCGCCGCCTGGTGCTGTCCGAAGATGGCAAGCGCGTCATCGGCGCGGTGCTGATCGGCGATAACAGCTATTACGACACCCTGCTGCAATACGCGCAGAACGGCATCAAGCTGCCGGCCGACCCGTCCTCTCTGATCCTGCCGCTGGCCGATGGCACACCGACGCTGGGCGCCGATGCACTGCCTGACACCGCGACCATTTGCTCCTGCCACAACGTCACCAAGGGCGCAGTGTGCTGCCAGATCGATGCCGGCATCACCGACCTCGGTGAACTCAAGGCCGCAACCAAGGCCGGGACCGGCTGCGGCGGGTGCAGCGCGCTGCTCAAGCAGGTGTTCGAGCACGAGCTGACCGCCCGTGGCGTGGCAGTCGACAAGAGCCTGTGCGAACACTTCGCTCACACCCGCCAGGAGCTCTACGGCATCGTCCGCGTCGAGGGCATCATCAGTTTCAACGAGCTGCTGGCCAAGCACGGCCGCGGGCACACCGGTTGCGACATCTGCAAGCCGGCGGTGGGCTCGATCCTCGCCTCCTGCTGGAACCAGGCGATCACTGATCCGGGGCTGATCCCGCTGCAGGACACCAACGACACCTTCATGGCGAACATGCAGAAGAACGGCACCTATTCGGTGGTGCCGCGCATCGCCGGCGGTGAGATCACCCCGGACAAGCTGATCGCCCTGGGTGCCGTCGCGAAGAAATATGACCTCTACACCAAGATCACCGGCGGCCAGCGCATCGACCTGTTCGGTGCCCAGCTGCACGAGCTGCCAGACATCTGGGGCGAGCTGATCGAGGCCGGTTTCGAAACCGGACATGCTTACGGCAAATCCCTGCGCACGGTGAAATCCTGTGTCGGCAGCACCTGGTGCCGCTACGGCGTGCAGGACAGTGTCGGCATGGCGCTGCGCCTGGAGGATCGCTACAAGGGCCTGCGCTCGCCACACAAGATCAAGTTCGGCGTCTCCGGCTGTACCCGCGAATGCGCTGAGGCGCAAAGCAAGGACATCGGCGTGATCGCCACCGAGAACGGCTGGAACCTCTATGTCGCCGGCAACGGCGGCATGCGCCCACGTCACGCCGAGCTGTTCGCCACCGACCTCGATGACGAAACGCTGATCCGCACCATCGACCGCTTCCTGATGTTCTACATCCGCACCGCGGACAAGCTGCAACGCACCTCGGTGTGGCGCGAATCCCTCGAAGGCGGCCTCGACTACCTCAAGGAAGTGATCATCGACGACAGCCTGAACCTCGCCGCCGAGCTGGAAGCGCAGATGCAGCTGGTGGTCGATCGCTACCAATGCGAGTGGGCCAACGCCATCAAGGACCCGGAAAAACTCAAGCGCTTCCGCACCTTCGTCAACGACCAGCGCGGCGACCCGGACATTCACTTCGTCAGGGAACGCGGCCAGCGCCGTCCAGCACATGCACACGAACTTCACCTGATTCCCGTCACCGAGGAGGTGCTCTGATGAGCCAGCCCAACGCCGTACGCGTGCAACCCAGTGAGACCGTCAGCTGGCGGGCGCTGTGCAGCCGTCGCGATCTGGTGGCCAACTCAGGCGTGGTCGCCTGGTTCGAGGGTGAGCAGGTCGCACTGTTTCACCTGCAGGAAACCGAGACCGGCGAGCAGGTCTTCGCCATCGCCAACAAGGACCCTAAATCCGGCGCCAACGTCATCGGCCGCGGCATCCTGGGGCAGTTCAAGGGCGACCTGGTGATCGCCTCACCGCTGTACAAGCAGCACTTCCGCCTGGCTGACGGCAGCTGCCTGGAATACCCGGAACAGCAATTGCAGGTCTGGCCCGTGCGCCTCAAGGGCGACGCGGTGGAAATCGCGCCAACCGGCGGGGCATGAATTTGTAGGGCCGAATTCATTCGACCAACAGCGCGGCAGACGGCCGAACAAGACCGGCCCTGCGCAAGCGCTCATTCGGATCTGTAAGGCCGAAATCATCGGCCAACACACACTGAGAATCGAAAAATGTCCTATCTCGTTCCTTCGGAATTCGTCACCAAGATGGTCGACTCGGGTGAGTCCAAGGTTTTCATGTCCACTCGCGACACATTGATCCGCGCCTTCATGGCCGGTGCGATCCTGGCCCTGGCCGCCGTCTTTGCCGTCACCGTCACCGTGCAGACGGGCTCGCCGCTGGTGGGCGCCATGCTGTTTCCGGTCGGCTTTATCATGCTCTATTTGATGGGGTTCGACCTGCTTACCGGCGTCTTTGTCCTGACCCCGTTGGCGCTGCTGGACAAGCGGCCGGGCGTGACCACGGGCGGCGTGTTGCGCAACTGGGGGCTGGTATTTCTAGGTAATTTCGGCGGCGCGCTGCTGGTCGCCTTCATGATGGCCTTCGTTTTCACCATGGGCTTCTCCACCGATCCGGGCCCGGTCGGTGTCAAGATCTCCAGCATTGGTGAAGCACGCACCCTGGGTTATGCCGAGTTCGGTGCGGCCGGCTGGGCCACCATCTTCCTGCGCGGCATGCTGTGCAACTGGATGGTCTCGATGGGCGTGGTCGGCGCGATGATCTCCACAACGGTCAGCGGCAAGGCCATCGCCATGTGGATGCCGATCATGCTGTTCTTCTTCATGGGCTTCGAGCACTCGGTGGTGAACATGTTTCTGTTCCCCTCGGCGATGATCATGGGCGGCGACTTTTCGATCCTGGATTACATGATCTGGAACGAAATCCCCACGGCGCTGGGCAACCTGGTCGGTGGCCTGGCCTTCACCGGCCTGACGCTCTACACCACCCACGTCCGGACCGCACCGAAGCGCGCGTTGGTACGCTGAGACGACAATCGAGCGACATCCAACAGCATCGCCAGCAAGCTGGCTCCTACGCTCCTGCGAGAGCTAGCCAGCGGTAACGCAACCCGGAACAGAGACGAGGGCCGGAGCGAGTGCGCTGGATACCCGCTGCTTGGTGCAGTCGGGAGCGCGAGGCGTTGCTGTGACAAATTGTAGGAGCCAGCTTGCTGGCGATCAGGGGCTATGCGGAACGGGTTAAGCAACGCCAGCAAAAACACAACGACCCTTCGCGCCTCGCCGCAAACGGAACTCTTCAGGCGCTACCGATCTCATGAGCAAATGACCAGCCATCTGAAGGTCTCGGTGGGCCAACACACCGACAAGGGCGTAAAGAAAACCAACCAGGATTTCCACGGCGTCTACATTCCCAAGGAGCCGCAACTGAGCAGCAAGGGCATCGCCATTGCCCTGGCGGATGGCATCAGCAGCAGCGCCGTCAGCCATATCGCCAGCGAATCCGCGGTTACCGGTTTCTTCGCCGACTACTATTGCACCTCCGATGCCTGGTCGGTGAAGACCTCGGCGCAGCGGGTGCTGATGGCAACCAATTCCTGGCTGCATGCGCAAGGCCAGCAGAGCCCCTATCGCTTCGACCCGGATCGTGGCTACGTCTGCACCTTCAGCGCGATGGTCATCAAATCGACCACGGCGCACCTCTTTCATGCGGGCGATTCGCGCATCTACCGCGTCCAGGGCACTGCGCTTGAGCAACTGACCAAGGACCACCGCCTATGGATCTCGGAAGACAAGAGCTACCTGAGCCGGGCGCTGGGCATCCACCCGCAGCTGGATATGGACTACCGCGCCGAGCCTGTCGATGTCGGCGATATCTTCATTCTCGCCACCGATGGCGTCTACGAGTACATCAGCGCGGCGTCGATGCTCGGCGCCATCGCGCACCATCCTGACGACCTGGACTCCGCCGCACGAGCCATCATCGAACAGGCCCTGGAACAGGGCAGCGACGACAACCTCACGGTACAGATCCTGCGCATCGACGCGCTTCCATTGCAGGAGGCCGACGAGCTTTACCAGCAGCTGACCGAGCTGCCCTTGCCGCCCATGCTCGAGGCACGCGCGGCATTCGACGGCTACACCATCGTGCGCGAGGTACACGCCAGCAGCCGCAGCCATGTGTATCTCGCCACTGATGATGAAACCCAAGCGCCGGTGATCATCAAGACGCCGTCGATGGACCTGCAACGAGACGTGCAGTACCTGGAGCGGTTTCTCACGGAAGACTGGGTGGCGCGACGCATCAACAGCGCGCATGTGGCCAAGCCCTGCTTGCAGACCCGCAAGCGCAACTACCTGTACAGCGTCAGCGAATACATCGAAGGCCAGACGCTGGCGCAATGGATGATCGACAATCCCCGCCCGGATCTGGAAACCGTGCGGGGCATCGTCGAGCAAATCGCCAAGGGCGTTCGCGCCTTTCACCGGCTGGAAATGCTGCATCAGGATCTGCGCCCGGCCAACATCATGATCGACGCCACCGGCACGGTGAAAATCATCGACTTCGGCTCCACTCGCGTTGCCGGCATCATGGAAGTGGCTTCGCCGATCGAGCGCAACGAGCTGTTGGGCACTGCCCAGTACACGGCGCCGGAATACTTTTTGGGCGAAGGTGGCAGCACCCGATCCGACCTGTTTTCGCTGGCGGTGATCACTTACCAGATGCTGACCGGTGCCCTGCCCTACGGTACTCAAGTTGCCAGTTGCCGCACCCGTGCGGCGCAGAACAAGCTCAGCTATCAACCGATCCGCGAACGCGATCGCGGCGTGCCGGCGTGGATTGATGACGTACTGCGCAAGGCGCTGCATCCGGACCCTTACAAACGCTATGAAGACCTGTCGGAGTTCGTCTTCGAGCTGCGCCAGCCGAACCAGGCTTTTCTGAACAAGGCGCGCCCGCCCCTTCTGGAGCGCAACCCGGTGCTGTTCTGGAAAGGCGTGTCTTTGGCGCTGGCCATTACCCTGATCGTGCTGCTGGTTCGTTAAGCAACCGCCTCACTCGGAGCGATGTGGCGCGTACACGTTAAGCGCGGGATCGGTGACGCCGTCCTTCGACGGATCGAGAATCCAGCGCAGTTGGGTCACCAGCTCCTCGCAATTCTCGCCACGCTGTTGCCAGTCCTGAAAGGCGATACGCGCCGCCGCCAGCGAGGCTTGCGCAATCTGCTCGATCTCGGTCGTGGCATCAGCGGGCTGCCAGTGATCGAAGACCGATTTGAGCGCATGCTGCGCTTCGTCGGCGCCCAGCTCGCCGTCGGCCCAGCGCGACGTGATGTCCTGCGCTTGCTGCAGCGCGGTCACCGAGGGGTTGGACGATTCCATTGTCGGGTCACCTCCAGCTAATGCTTGTATTGCTTGGAGTCCGGGCGCGTTCGCAAATTCGCCCCGCCGATCAGCCGACGCGCGATCGCTGCAGCGTTGCCCACGGAAAAAACCTCGCCAACAGCAGTGATTGTACTGCTGTAGAGCGGCGCTCCTTTCTTTTATGATCCGCTCAGTGAGAAGCACGGCGGCCCGTCCGCAGCTACCTTCGCAGCGGGAGCTCGGATTCGATCCTCGTTCCACACCACCCAGCCCTGCCACAGAATCATGAAAATTTAATGAACCCTGATGGCTGCGCGCAGTCAGTGCAGTCTGCAGGACTACGGGGTCACTGGCCCAACCCAGGGAGAAAGCATCCTCCCGCTTACGATCGGCACATCCGGCGCCTACTGTTCGACTTGTCGAAACGCGCTGCTGGCGCACCTCGCCAGCCCGGAACTCCGCTTATGTTCGGCCCGTTCATCAGGGCCTCCATTTTTGCCAGCGCGAACATTACTCATGCCCCTATCACGTCATCTCGTTGCACTTTTATCCCGTATTTGCTGGTCCGCTACTCAACGCCGCGCCTTTAGCGCCGGCCTGGTGGGTACGCTGCTGGCGGTCATCACGCCAGCCCACGCTCAAGAGGCGGGCAACGACCGCTGGGTCAGCGACACCTTGAGCACCTATGTCCGCAGCGGGCCCACCGACGGCTATCGCATCGTTGGCAGCCTCACCTCCGGTCAGAAGGTCGAGCTGCTGGATACCAGCGGAGACTACAGCCAGGTTCGCGGTGAGAACGGCGATCGTGTCTGGATCCGCAGCAGCGACCTGCAGGAAGTCCCTGGCCAGGCCGAGCGCCTGCCGCAACTCGAGCAACGGGTTACCGAGCTCAGCGAAGAACTGAAAACCATCGATGACTCCTGGAAGACGCGCGTGCAGGGCATGCAAGAGACCCTGGATTCACGCAAGGCGCTGATCGATGAACTGGAAGCACGCCGCCTGGCCCTGGATGAAGCCCTCACCGCTACCGAATCGGAATTGCGTGACGCCCAGGCGCGGTTAGGCGACGAAAACAATCAGGTGTTGATGCGCTACATGGTCTACGGCGGCAGTATCGCCGGCGCAGGGCTGCTGGTCGGGCTGATCCTTCCAGCCATGACCCGTGGCCGCAAGCGCAACGATCGCTGGTTCTGATGCTATGATCCGGGCTCAGCTCGGTTCCGTAACCCGCTCAGACTCAGACCGGCCCAGTGACTGAAGCCTGCTGGGCCATACGCGCGCTACCGGCACGCTTCGTTCGGCACCCACTTGCCCGTCGGAATGACCAGCACTGCGGGGCGGCCACGCGCAATGCGGCAGGTCCCCGCCGCGCTTCACTGCCAAGTTGGGTGTGGTTGGTTACTCGACTCGTTCCGTTCTGCAGCTTGCTAAAGAATTCGTGCTGTCTGGCTGCGTATCGGATAGAAGTAGTTCCCTACCGGAACGCCCGTCAGCAATTCGGATCCAACTCGACAATCGCTGCACCTCCCTCAAGGACCCGCCCATGGCCTCATTGCTACAACGCACATTCAACGTAATCGCCAGGAAAGAGCACGAGCTGCTCGACAGCTGGACCCGCGAACTCGAAGGCAGCGGCCTGTACCGCAACGTCAAGATCGAAGAGTTTCGCCAGCAGACTGCCGACTTCATCCGTTTGCTGATCGAAGGCGCTGGCCAGGCTGAATCCACTGATCTGCGGGCGGGAAACTGGCAAGAGATGCGCCTGTTCCTCGAGCAGCTGTCCCACAGCCGCGTCCTGCTGGGGTTCGATTCGCAGCAAACCGCTGGCTTCATCTTCTCCTTCAAGCGTCCGTTGCTGCCGCTGTTGCAGACCGAATACGCCGATGAGCCAGGGATGCTGGCCGAGCAACTTTGGGCGCTGTCCGAGCTGATCGACCAACTCGGCCTGCACACGGTGCGCACCTTCCAGAAATCCCGGGAAGCGGTCATCAAGCGCCAGCAGGAAGAGCTGCTCGAGCTGTCCACGCCTGTGGTCAAGCTGTGGGATGGCGTCCTTGCGCTGCCAATGATCGGCACCCTCGACTCGCAACGCACCCAGGTGGTGATGGAGTCGCTGCTGCAGCGCATCGTCGATACCGGTTCCGAAATTGCCATCATCGACATCACCGGCGTGCCAACCGTGGACACACTGGTGGCGCAGCACCTCCTGAAAACCGTTACTGCGATCCGCCTGATGGGCGCTGACTGCATCATCAGCGGAGTACGTCCGCAGATCGCGCAGACTATCGTGCACCTGGGCCTCGACCTTCAGGGCATCGTCACCAAGGCTTCTCTTGCCGACGCGCTGGCGCTGGCGCTGCGTCGCTCCGGGCTGACCGTAACCAAGGCGGTGTAATGGAGCGCATCCCGATACTCCGCATGGGCGAGTTCCTGCTCGTCACCATTCAGGTCGACATGCACGATCAACTGGCAATGACCTTGCAGGACGACCTGGCCGAACGCATCAGCGCAACATCCGCCAAAGCGGTGCTGATCGACATCTCCGCGCTGGACATGGTCGACTCGTTCATTGGCCGCATGATCAGTTCGATCTCCGGTCTGTCGAGCATCATGGACGCGGAGACAGTCGTCGTCGGCATGCAACCCGCCGTTGCGATTACCCTGGTCGAACTGGGCCTGACATTGCAGGGCGTCAGCACGGCGCTCAATGTCGAGAGAGGCATGCAGTTGCTGCATAAGCGGATGGCCGATAAATGACCGTGCGCCGCAGCGGCAGCACTCCGGTACGGATCGAACAGGACGTGGTACTGGCACGGCAGGCGGTCCGCAAGCTGGCTCAGGATTGCGGCATGCGCCTGATCGATCAGACCAAGCTGGTCACCGCGGTCAGCGAGTTGGCCCGTAACACCGTCGTTTACGGCGGCGGCGGCGATATGGACTGGGAAGTCCTGGACGAAGGCCCACGAACCGGCATCCGGCTGACCTTTCGTGACCAGGGTCCAGGCATAGCTGACATCAAACTGGCCTTGACCGATGGCTGGACCTCTGGCGGCGGCCTGGGGCTTGGGCTGACCGGTGCCAAGCGCCTGGTGGACGACTTCGAGCTCGACAGCACGCCCGGCGTCGGCACCCGCATCAGCATCACTAAATGGTCATGAACATTCAGGGGTCAATGACCACCGTCCTGCCGATCGAAGACGAAAGCCAGGTCGGCCATGCGCGACGCGTCGCGCAATCGCTGGCCGTTGGGTGTGCATTCGATGAGACCGATGCCGGACGCGTCGCTCTGGTGGCTACGGAGCTGGCAACCAACTTGCTCAAACATGCACAGCATGGAGCTTTGCACCTGCGCAGAATCCCGGCGCAGAGCGGACAGGGCATTGAGCTGATCGCGGTCGACCGTGGGCCCGGCTTCAACCCCAACCAATGCCTGGCCGATGGTTTTTCCACCGGCGGCACTCAGGGGACCGGGCTCGGTGCGTTGATGCGTCAGGCACAGCTGTTCGATATCCATTCCGACAGCAGAGGCTCGGTGGTACTGGCGCAGTTGTACCGCCGCCACGTTTCGGCCCTGCCCCTTCGATTCGGGGTCAGTCAGCATTCCCTGAAGAACGATCCGGCCTGCGGCGACGTCTGGCACCTGGCTGTGGATGGCCCACGCCTCAGTGCGCTGGTCATCGACGGCATCGGGCATGGCGAAGACGCTGAGGAAGCCGGTCTGGCCGG
This sequence comes from Stutzerimonas stutzeri, assembly GCF_024448935.1. GTDB lineage: Bacteria > Pseudomonadota > Gammaproteobacteria > Pseudomonadales > Pseudomonadaceae > Stutzerimonas > Stutzerimonas stutzeri_AO. The sequence goes on along the minus strand of NZ_JAMOIE010000003.1, from coordinate 35,662 downwards.
GGCCGCCGCGTTCGCCGAGGACCCGTTTGCCGACCCCACGATCAGCATGCTCGACATGCACCGGGCGATGACCGGCTCGCGGGGCGGCGCAGCGGCTATCGCCCTGTATGACCTGGGCAAGGTGTGTTTCGCCGGAATCGGGAACATCGGGGCGTGTCTGCTGACCCCTGAAAAAAGCCGCGGCCTGGCCTCGCACCCCGGTATCGTCGGCTCGCAGTTCCGCAAGGCTGTAGCGTTCGATTATCCGGTCGACGCTCAACAATTATTGATCATCTACAGCGACGGCTTGCAGTCGCGTTGGGACCTGCGCGACTACCCCGGCCTGGTGCACCGCCACCCGGCGATTATTGCAGCGCTGTTGCACCGCGACTTCTGCCGTGGTCGAGATGACGTGACGGTCATGGTGATTGCGCTGGAGGAGCTCGGTGACTGACTCGAACAGGAACGACCTCATCGAACAGCTGCGCAGCGAGAACGATCTGCTACGCGCCGAACTGGAGGAAACCAACCAGGGCGTCCTCGCGCTCTATGCCGAACTCGACACCCAGGCCGAGCAGCTCAGACAGGCGTCGGACCTGAAAAGCCGCTTTCTGTCCTACATGAGCCACGAGTTCCGTACACCCTTGGGTTCCATTCGCAGCATTACCCGTCTGCTCAGCGATGAGCTGGACGGCCCGCTCAGCCCGGAACAGCACACGCAGGTGTCGTTCATCAATGGCGCTGCTGGCGAGCTCAGCGACATGGTCGACGACCTGCTCGATCTCGCCAAGATCGAAGCCGGCCGCATCACCATATCGCCCGCCTGGTTCGACATGCTGGATCTGTTCGCCGCCTTGCGCGGGATGTTTCGCCCGATCGTCGATGCCAGCGCGGTGGACCTGATTTTCGAGGAGCCACACGACATGCCGCGGCTCTACACGGATGACAAGAAGCTCGCCCAGATTCTTCGCAACTTCATCTCCAATGCGCTCAAGTTCACCCAGAATGGCGAGGTGCGCATTTCTGCCTGTGCCGAGGGTGAAGGCGAGGTTCGCTTCGCCGTGACGGACACCGGCATCGGCATCCCGGAAGACTTGCACGGCAATCTGTTCGAAGACTTCGTGCAGATCGACACGCCGTTGCAGAAGCGTCTGCGCGGCACCGGCCTGGGACTGTCGCTGTGCAAACGCTTCGCCGAACTGCTGGGTGGCCGCGTTGGCGTCGACAGCCAGCCGGGGGTGGGATCGACGTTCTACATAATCATTCCCGTGGCGATCTCCACGGAGCGCGCTGATGGAGCATAAGAGCCGGCTGCTGATCGTCGACGACAACGCGGCCACACGCTACGCAATACGCCGGGTGCTCGAGCGCCACGGTTATGCCGTGCTCGAAGCCGGAACGGGCACCGAAGGACTGGGCCTGATCGCCACCGAAGCGATCGACGCGCTGATCCTCGATGTGAATCTGCCGGACATGAGCGGCTTCGACATCGTACGGCAGCTGCGAACCGATGACCGCACGCGGCTGCTGCCGGTCATTCACGTTTCCGCAGCCTCGATCCAGACCGGCGATATCATCACCGGCCTGGATGCGGGGGCCGACGCCTACCTCATTCACCCCGTCGATCCCGACGTGCTCCTGGCTACGCTGCGCACACTGTTGCGGGTGCGGGACACCGAGCATGCGCTGCGTGAAAGCGAGGCACGCTTTCGTGAAATCTTTTCCCAGGTCGCGGCGCCCATCGCGGTGATCGACCCGCAACTGCAAATCCACGAAAGCAACCGTGCGCTGGCCCTGCTGCTGGGCAATCAGCCGGAACCCTCTGCGCTTACGGCAAGCCTTGCCGAGGGGCAGCAAACCAAGCTGCTGACACTGCGGGCGAGCCTCGCGAGGGGGGCTCGCTGGCATGACACCTTGTTCATTCAGGTGGCTGGGGAGCGTCGCGAGACCGAATGGCAGGTTTCGCCATACCGGGCCTCTGAACTCGGGTTGGTCGTTATCGAAGACATTACCGAGCAGCGTCAACGCGAGCGTTCGCAACGGCAGCAACTCGACAACGCCACCAACGAGCTTGCCCGGGAAGTTGCCGAGCGCGTCCGCACCGAAGGGCAGCTGATGCAGGCGCAGAAAATGGAAGCGCTGGGCAAGCTGACCGGCGGCATCGCGCATGATTTCAATAATCTGCTGACCGGGATCATCACCGGCATCGAGCTGCTGAAGAAACGCTTGCACGAAGGCCGCACCGATGCGGTCCTGCGCTTTGCCGACACCGCGCTGAATTCGGCACGCAGCGCCGCCTCGATGACCAATCGTCTGTTGGCCTTTGCCCGCCAGCAACCCCTGGATGCGCGGCCAGCCGACCTCAACGACCAGATCCGCTCGCTCGAAGAGCTGTTGCAGCGAACCATCGGCGAGCATATATCGCTGAATCTGGAGCTGTCCGAGCAAGGCGCGGTGGCACAGGTTGATGCCAACCAGCTCGAAAGCGCCATCCTCAATCTGGTTATCAACGCACGCGATGCCTTGCCCCGTGGCGGCAACATCAGCATCCGCACCGCGAGCGTGCGGTCAGAGGGCGATGCGGACCTGGCTGATGGAAACTATGTCGTGCTGACAGTGGAGGATGACGGCACCGGTATCGCACCGGAAGTGCTTGGCAAGGTGTTTGACCCCTTCTTCACCACCAAGCCGCTTGGCCAGGGCACAGGCCTGGGATTGTCTTCGATCTACGGGTTCGCCCGACAGTCCGGTGGCGAAGCCAGGCTTAGCAGTGTTGTCGGCGAAGGCACGGAAGTCTCGCTGGTGCTACCCGCCGCCACTGCCACCCAACCGACCGCCGCCTCGGTCAGCGAGACGCCGCTGGGCAACGGCGAGCACGTACTGATCGTCGAGGACATGCCGGCAGTCCGCATGTTGGTAGCCGAGATGCTGAGCGAGGCTGGCTATCGGTGCAGCCAAGCCGCCGATGCCGCCACTGCGTTGTCGGTGCTGCAGGACGACACCAGCGTCGATCTGCTTTTGACGGACGTGGGCCTTCCACAGCTTTCCGGACGGGACCTGGCTGATGCAGCGCGAACTCATCGCCCGGCTCTACCGGTACTGTTCATGACGGGTTACGCCGAGAACGCGGTGCGCCGAGATCGCTTTCTCGCTGCCGGAATGGACATGGTGGTCAAGCCATTCCAGATCGGCGAGCTGCTCGGCAAAGTGCGACAGCTGCTCGATCAGTCAGCAACGCTCGCTGCTGGCTCATCGGGCTGAAGCACCAGCGCCGCTATTTCTGGTTCTTGCCAGCCTTGTCAGCCGCGATCAGGTCTCCCCAGTCGCCGAACTCATACCAGTCGTCGCCCATCATTTCAGCCGGATGCTGAGTCCTACCGGCACCATTGCCGCAGGCCAGCGAGTCGGCGGGGCAATAGCGATCGCAACCCCAGCAGATGCGCTCGGGATGCGGCGGGTTGAGTGGGAATTTCTTGGCCATGCAGGCCTCGGGATTCGCTTGAAGGAAGCCCTCAGGCTAAACAGGCCTCCGCTGGCTGAACTTGACCAGGCTCAAGATCGGCCATTCCCGACCAGTTCGTAGCGGCTTGGCTGCGCGCCCAAGCGCATCCCTTGGCCATCCGAGTTGCCCTTCTTCGCACGTCGCGAGCTGAACCCAGGCCAATCGAGCCGCTCTGCTTAGTCATTGCCGCAATCAAGCGGCCGCACCAAAGGGCCCGTTTTTGCCACGACTTCAGGCTCGTTGCTGCCTCGAATATCGCCTATCGCGACGGTTCGCCGAGAGAAGCACGGGCTGGGCAAGATCGGCTTCGAAAGCGTCACCTTGATCGGCTTGTGTTTCGCCGGCGTGGCCATGGTGCTCGGCAAAAGCCAGCTCGGCTGAGCGCGGTCAAAACAACCCGAGTTGTTCGTCGACCAACGCGCTGAAACTGTCGTTGACGAACGGCAGGATGGCATCGGCGATGGGGTGCAGCTGGCGGCTGACGTAATGGTCATAGTCGATCGGTGCGCGCCGCACTTCCAGTGGTTCGGGGCCGGCCACGGTGATCACGTAGCTGATCCAGCCGCCATTCTGGTACTGCCGCTGGCGACCCTGCCGCAGGTTGTATTCATCGGCGATACGGGCGGCGCGCACATGCGGCGGGATGTTGCGCTCATAGTCGTCCAGGCGCCGACGCAGGCGCTTGCGGAAGATCAGCAGCTCGTCCAGCTCGCCGGCCAGCGTGCGCTGGACGTAGCTGCGCACGTAGTCCTGGTAGGGCTGGCGATTGAAGATCAGTCGATACAGTTCCTGCTGAAACTGCTGGGCCAATGGCGACCAGTCGGTGCGCACCGTTTCCAGCCCTTTGAAGACCAGGCCATCACTGCCATCGGCGCGGGTGACCAGCCCGGCATAGCGCTTCTTGCTGCCCTCCTCCGCGCCGCGAATGGTCGGCATCAGAAAGCGCTTGAAGTGGCTCTCCAACTGCAACTCCAGGGCGCTATGCAGACCGAACTCGCGCTGCAGCTGCTCGCGCCACCACCGGTTGATCTGCTGCACCAACCCCTTGCCGATGCGCGCCGCGTCCTCGTCGCTGTGGGCGCGCTTTAGCCAGACGAAGGTGGAATCGGTATCGCCGTAGATTACGCTGTAGCCCTCGGCTTCGATCAGCTCGCGGGTGCGCCGCATGATCTCGTGGCCGCGCAGGGTAATCGACGAGGCCAGCCGCGGATCGAAGAATCGGCAGCCGCTGGAACCGAGCACGCCGTAGAAGGCGTTCATGATGATTTTCAGCGCCTGGGACAGCGGCTTGTTGCCTTCGCGCTTGGCCGACTCGCGGCCTTCCCAGACGCGCTCGACGATGGCCGGCAGGCAATGCCGCGTACGCGAGAAGCGCGCACCACGGAAGCCCGGCACCGAGTCGCCGTCTTGCGGTTGGCGCATGCCTTCGACCAGCCCCACCGGATCGATGAGAAAGGTACGGATGATCGAGGGGTAGAGGCTCTTGTAGTCCAACACCAGCACCGATTCGTACAGACCCGGTTGAGAATTCATGACGAAGCCGCCAGGGCTGGCCTCGGGCGGCCGCTCGCCGAGGTTCGGCGCGACGAAGCCCTGGCGGTGCATCAGCGGGATGTAGAGGTGCTCGAAAGCAGCCACCGACCCGCCGCTACGGTCGGCTGGCAACCCGGTGACGGTGGCTCGTTCGAGCAAAAACGTCAGCAGTTCGGTCTTGGCGAAGATGCGCGTGACCAGTTCGCAGTCCTTGAGGTTGTAGCGCGCCAAGGCCGGCTTGTCCTCGGCGAACATGCGATTGATTTCGTCCATGCGCTGATACGGCGTGTCGATCGCCTTGCCCTCACCGAGCAAGGTCTGGGCGACATTTTCCAGGCTGAACGAGGGGAAGCTCCAGGTGGCCGAACGCAGGGCCTCGATGCCATCGATGATCAGCCGGCCCGCCGCCGCGGCGAAGAAATGGTTGCCTCGGCTACCGTGCTCACGCCAGGCCATTTCTTCCCCGCCACGGCCCAGGCGTAGCGGCACCTGATAGCGCTGAGCCTGATCACGCAGCACCCGCAGATCGAACTGCACCAGGTTCCAGCCGATGATGCCGTCTGGGTCATGCCGTGCCATCCAGCCGTTCAATCGTTCGATCAGCTGTTTGCGGCTGTCGCAATATTCCAGTTCGAAATCCACGCCGGAGCCATCGCCGTTGGCCGGGCCGAGCATGTAGACCTGCCGCTGGCCGCAGCCCTCCAACGCAATGGAATACAGCTCGCCGCGCATGGTGGTTTCGATATCCAGCGAGACGAGCCGGAGCTGCGGACGATAGCCCGGTGCCGGTTTGATCTGCGCCTCCAGCAGCACACCGTCGGCATCCGGCTGGCCGGTAAAGCTCACCGGTGCGGTGATGAAGCGCTCCATCAGGTAGCGCTCCGGCGGGCGGATGTCGCCCTCGTACACATCCAGTCCTGCATCGCGCAGGCGCTTCTCGAGATTCATCAACTGACGGTGCTGCTTGCAATACAGGCCGACCACCGGGCGATGGCGGAAATCGATCAGGTTCAGCGGCCGCAGTTCGACGTCGCGCTCGCCTTTGAGCAGCAATTCGACCTTGCGCTGCTGCGTCGCCGGAATGAAGGCAACCGAAGGCTGGTATGGCACGCGCAAGCGGCGTGGGCCGGTATCAGTCGCCAGCCAGAACTCCACTTCGGTGCCGGCCGCCGTATCTCGCCAATGCCGGGTCAGCACGAAACCCTGCTGCAGATCCACCGTTCGCGTACCTCACCCATTCGAAGCCGCCCATTCTACGTGGCATCAGCGCCTCGAGGGCGGCAGCGCGACGGGACAACTCATAGGATGTCTTTTCTGGTAAATCCGCTGGGATGAGAACACGGGCTCGTTTGCTCTCTGGCTGCTGGCGTGCGAACGCTCAACCACCAGGGACATCGGTCGCCGTGTGCTGCGCTCTACGTCAATACGCGCGACCGAGCTTCGGCAAGTGAGGTAGCTGAGCGCCGTTCCTTTCTACCGAGCTCGCTCTTACCGGCTGGCGTGCGGCCCGTACGTTCTACTCGCTCAGGCGCCCGACGCATCCTCGCCCAAATGGATCACTCGCGCCGCGCGCAGCATGCACTTGGTCATTTCGGGCGGTGAAAACTTGGTCAGAATGTCATTGGCACCGGCGGCCTTGGCCTTGTCGGTGCTGATGGTGCTGTCCAGCGAGGTGTGCAGCAGCACGTAAATCGAGGCATAGTCGGGATGCTTGCGCAGTGCCTGGGTGAAGGAATAGCCGTCCATTTCTGGCATCTCGATATCCGAAACCACGCAGTTGATCGCCTCGTAGCCATCCTTGAGGCTGTCGAGTTTCTCGAAGGCTTCGCGGGCGCTGCGCACCGCATGGCAAGTGATGCCCATCGTGGTCAGCGCCGATACCGACATGTGAATGGCCACCTGGCTGTCATCGACGATCAGCGCGCGGGTTTCGGTGAGCAACTGCGCGTCCTGGTCATCCAGCTGAGAAATGTCGGCCTCGCCCGGGACCGGGGCGATGTTGTGAATGACCTTTTCCACGTCGAGGATCTGGATCAGTTCGCCATCCACTTCCGCCGTCCCGGTAATGAACGAGCTGGCGCGCGCGCCGTAAGGCGGCGGCAGGACCTTCGACGTCTGGACATGCACGATCTTGACCACTGCCTGGACGTGCAAGCCCTGTTTGGAACGGCTGATCTCGGTGACGATCAGGCAGCCGCCTTTGGGGTCCTGCAACGGCGCCATGCCGATAGCCAGGCTGAGGTCGATCACCGACAACGGCTGGCCCCGCAGCGTGGCGACGCCCCGTACATGGGGATGCGATTCGGGCAGCCGGGTCAGCGACGGCGTCGGAATGATTTCGCTGACCTTCAACAGGTTGATCGCCATTTGCTTGCCGCTGCGCAGCGTGAACAGCAAAAGCGATAAGGCGTCGCTAGCGGATGCGTTGTTCATGAAGGGTCCTGTGGAAAGCCGGTCTCGTGCCGAGATGTAACCTCGCTACAGCCTTGTCGGCTGCCGCGCGCAAATCTTCAGTGGAATCGCCGCAGGCCCGACGAATTGCCACCGCTCCCCTTGATTCAACAGCGCTCGAACACCGCCGCGATACCCTGCCCGCCGCCGATGCACATGGTCACCAACGCGTAGCGGCCCTGAATGCGCTGCAGTTCATGGATCGCCTTGACCGCAATGATTGCGCCGGTCGCGCCCACCGGATGACCGAGGGAGATACCCGAACCGTTGGGATTGACCCGCGCCGGGTCCATGCCCAGCTCCTGCATCACCGCGCAGGCCTGGGCGGCGAAGGGCATCCACCGTTGCCACGCGCGCCAGGTAACCATCGCGCGGTTCGGTGGGGATCACGTTGCCCATCACCACGTGGCCCACAGCGTCAGCGGGCGTACCGGAGCGTTCCAGCACGCCGCGGCAGGCGGTAGTGGCGAGGGCGATCAGGTCGACATCTTTCAGCGCACCGCCAAAGGAGCCGACCGGGGTGCGCACGGCACCGACAACGACGATTTCACGTTCAGCCATGGGGACCTCTTCGAAGCAGGGAATCAGGCGCGCCGCCAGGAACCGGCGCAGGGAATCGCCCGACCCTAGCGAAGTCCGGCTACGCAACAATAGCCATCGGCGCAGAACCGCTGTGCAGCATTGCAGAACCGGGCGGTCAGCCCGCGTCGCCAACCTGAAAAGTCAGGCGACCATGGCGTGGCTGGGTGACCCGCCTTATGGCGCCGGATGCGGTTGCGGGGCCATGGCGTCGGAGGCGATCAGCTCGCCATGGGCGTGGCGCCCGGCCTTATCTGCCCGTTTGCGCGCACTGATGGTGGCCACGCACTGGTCATCATTGTTGAGAATGACGATGCACTCCAGACACTGAATACACTCGTCATAATCGATGCGCCCGTCACGCTTGATCGCGCCGATCTCGCAGTGATTCTTGCAGTGCTGGCAGGGTTGGCCGCACGCATCGATGCGCTTGAGCCAGGAGAACAGGTGGAACTTGCCGAGCATCGCCAACCCCGCGCCCAGCGGGCAGACATAGCGGCAATAGAACTTGTGCACGAACAGACCCAGCCCGAGCAGAACCACGGCATAGAGCACGAACGGCCAGGAGCGCACGAAGAACAGGGTGATGCTGGTCTTGAACGGCTCCACTTCGGCGAGCCGCTCGGCCAGCGTCAGCGAATAGAAGGCGGTCGGGACCAGACCGATGAGAATCAGGTACTTCAACCACTGCAAGCGCTGATGGCGCCGATCAGAGATTTTCCACTGGCGGATGCGCAGGCGCTTGGCCAGCCAGCCGAGCATTTCCTGCAGCGCACCAAACGGACAGAGCCAGCCACAGAACACGCCACGACCCCAGATGAACAGGCTGACAAAGGTGAAGCTCCAGAGGATGAATATCACCGGGTCCATCAGGAATACCCGGATATCGAAGTTCTCCCCCAGCGCCAATAACAGGGTGAAGATGTTCACTACCGAGAGTTGGCCCTGGGCATACAGGCCGATGAACACCAGCGTGAACAACAAAAAACCGGCACGGAACAGATGGAAACCACGGCTGTGCCGGCTGATGCGATGTTGCCAGATGAATACTGCGCTCAGCAGGATCAGCGATACGGCAAGCACGCCGATCGGCCACCTGCGCTCCTGCCACATGCGCAGCCAGATGGGCGCCGGCTCGGCAGCAACCTGTGCCTCTTCAATGTTGAATAGCTGCTGGTCGAGCTGAAAGTCACGGGTGAACTGCGTGCTGCTTTGCATCAGATGGTTGCGCTGCAGGTTCACGTTCAATCGCAATCCAGCAGGCTCGGCAGGGTTGAACGCACTGTGCGTCTTGATGCGGAAGATCTGCACCTCGACCTCTTCGAGCGGCGTGTCGAGCAGGTCCGTCACCGCGCCGTTGTTGAAATTCATGTCATACAGGTCAATGGTGTGGTCGTTCTGCATCAGTACCAACCGGCTGGGCGATGTGGCTGGCACGAAGTCGTCCGGCACATGGCGATACATACCCGAGGAGAGCACCAGCACCGCTTGCTCGCCGGCTTTCAATTCCTCGTTGAGCTTGGCGAAGCCGGCGTCGCCCAACAGATTGCGGCCAATGCTCGGCGCGTTCAGGTAGGCAAAGTAGAGGTCGGTGAAGGGCTGCGTATCGCTCTCCGGCTCGATACCCAGGTATCCCTCAATGGAATGGCCCAAGGCACGTTCGACCTCCTCGCGGCTGATCGTCCAGTGCTGGAGATAGCCACGCTGCAGCAGCTGTGACCAGTCGAGCGGTTCATAGAGGTCGGGCTTGGCCGTGGCCAAGGGTCCGCTGGCATATCCTTCGAGCAGCTTGCGGGCCACGCTCAGGGCCGACAGCAAAACGGTTTCATTGAGGATCACTACCGACACCGTGGCCTTGCTCACTCCATCGATGCGGGCAATCGACTCACTTTCGCTCGCCCCACCGCCCACCACAATGGGTATGCCAATCGATTTCTGTTGGTACTGGTCGACGAAGTCGAACAGCGGCTGTTCCCCAAGCCCGTGCAGGAAAACCGGCTCGTGATGCTCCAGAACCTTCACCCCGGCCAGCACACCCTGGGTGTCCATGCCGATCAGCAGACGGATCGGTTTGCCGGAAAAGCCCTGCAGGTTTGAGTAATCGGTGGACTCGAAGGCATAGCCGAGCAATTCGTCCAGCTGATAGACGCTGTACACCGGCGGATTGTCCTGCTTCGGCTCGATGCGCGTGGATTTAGGAAAAAGCTGCTGGATCTGCCCGTCCAGCTCCTGTGCGAACAGCGTCGGGCTGACCAGCACGCTCAGCAGTACAAGCATGCGGAAAAGAAGGCTGGCGCGGCGAGTCATGGATGCCTCTTGGCTGTTGTTATACAGCCATGCTACCCACCGCTCGCGCCCCTGCCATGCGACTTGCTGACTGGAACCCCAGTACTTCAGTCTTAGATTCTGATCGTCAGCCGTGAACGATCGTTTTCACCCGGTTCGATATGCGCCCGTCGCCCAACGCCTTGGGCACGGAACGATGCACGCCGTCAGCGGGCCCAAGCTAGACAACCCAAACGGAGGCCCAGCGATGACCAAGGCAGTCAAACCGGACGCCGAACAACCCTACTTCGACGCCCCTGCCCATATTCCTGACGGTAGCGATCACCAGATTCCGCACAGCCACCGGCTGGTCTACCGCGACCACGAGGTGATCGTCCACCTCACCGGCTATGAGTACGAGACCTTTGGCGAGACCCTCTGGGCCGTGGGTGCCGAGGTGGTCAAGGAATCGGAAATCGTCGTCCCGGTGAGCGTCGATCAGACGCAGCATTACCGCAGCTATGACGAAGCTCTGGCGCAGGGCACGGCGCTGGGCAAGCGGCTGGTCGACGGGCTCTGACCGGCGTCCGCCAAACCTCTGAACAGTAGGCCGCAGCATGCGGCCAGACCAACCAGCCAACGGGAGAATCCATTCCATGAACGACAACAACGCGGTGGTGCGACACGACGAGTCCCAGCAGCGCTATGTCCTTGTAGTCGACGGCAAGGAACTGGGCGTCGCCCGTTATCAGGACGAGAGTGACCGTCAGGTCTTCACCCACACGGAGGTCGATGCGAGCCTGGAAGGCCAGGGCATGGGCAGCCAACTGGTTCGCGAAGCACTCGACGACGCCCGTCGTCGCGGCAAGCGCATCGTGCCGATGTGTGAATTCGTTGCGGCCTATGTGAAGAGGCATCACGCTTGGGACGACATCATCGCCGCGCAATAAATCCACGCGGACGGGCAAGCATTTACCGCTCAGGCGAGTACCATGCCGGCCCCGAACCGAAGCGCTTCGCATGACCTGTACCAACCGCAAGATCGATCACCTTCGCCGGCAAATACCGGGTTTCGCCTGCGAACCCGGCTGCCACGATTGCTGTGGCCCGGTCACCGCCTCCTCGGAAGAAATGGCCCGCTTGCCGCACAGGAGCGTTGCCGAGCATGACGCGGCGATGGCGCACTGGAACTGCGTACACCTCGGCCCGAACGGCTGCGAGGCTTACGAACAGCGCCCGTTGATCTGTCGGCTGTTCGGCACCACGGCCAGCCTGCCCTGCCCGCGCGGCCGCGGTCCGGAAATCCCCACGACACCCGGGGTGGAAAAGCAGGTGCACCAACTCATCGCCAGCACCCGTCAATTGCTGGTTTAAAGGCGTAGTCCGAACGACATCACGAGAGACACGATGAAAAACGAACTGCGGATCGAAGACATCCGGCTCGGCGACGGCAAGGCCGTGGCCAAAGGCGCCCTGATCAGCACGCAATACCGTGGCCAACTCGAAGACGGCCGTACCTTCGACTCGTCCTCTGATCGCGGCAAGCGGTTTCAGTGCGTGATCGGCACCGGTCGCGTTATCCAGGGTTGGGACCTGGGGCTCATGGGCATGAAGGTTGGCGGCAAGCGCAAGCTTTTCGTCCCCGCCCACCTCGCCTATGGCGACCGGCAGGTAGGTCAGCACATCGCACCGAACTCGAACCTGCTGTTCGAGATCGAGCTGTTGGAAGTGCTGACCCGTGACGACTGAACATGAGAGTGATGTCTGAGCAGGCATACCAAACGCGGCATCCGCCCGCTTGCGGGATTGAATTGAGAGAGCAGCCAATCCCGCGGCCGCTCCCAACAGGCGCGATTCATACCGATGACGGCTGCAGCCCGAGCGGCAGCCGTCAAGCAGGTCAGGCGTGGGCCGGTTGACCGCTCGCGGCAGTAGTCGACGACCGGGCGCTGCCCATGGACTCGCTCACCACGTCACCCAGCATGTCGGCAGTAATGGCGCAGAGCGTCCAGCCGAGATGGCCGTGGCCGGTGTTGTAGAACACACAGGGTGAGCTGCCGCGTCCGACCTTGGGCATCATGTTCGGCATCATCGGCCGCAGGCCAGCCCAAGGCACCACGCTCTGAGTACTGACGCCGGGGAAACATTCGGCCACCCAGTCCACCAGCGGACGGATCCGATCGGCGCGGATGTCGCGGTTATAGCCGTTGAACTCGGCGGTGCCGGCTACCCGAAGGCGGCTGTCACCCAGCCGGCTGGTGACCAGCTTGGTTTCATCGTCCAGCAAGCTGACGGTAGGCGCTGCTGCGCGACTGGTCTCGTCGTTGAGGTTGACCGTGATCGAATAGCCCTTCACCGGATAGATGTTCACCCGATCGCCCAGTTGGGCGGCCAACGCGCGGCTGGCGGTTCCGGCGCATACGACGATCCCGTCGAACTGCAGATTTTGTTCTCCGCCAGGCGCTGCGATCGTCACACTCGCGCCCTTGCCGTCAGTCGCAACCCGACCAACATCCTGTCCGTAGCGGCAATCGACGCCAAGGCGAATGGCCGCCTCGGCCAGCCCGTGGGTGAACTTGTGAATGTCACCGGTGGAATCGCATTCGGTGTAGTAGCCGCCGTAATACTGCCCGGCCAGGGTTGGTTCTATCACGCGCATCTCATCGGGGGTCACGCTACGCCGGGGCAAGCCACCCTGTGCCAGCAATGTCGAGACTTTGCCGGCATGCTCGAAACCGGCCTTGTCGCGGTAGATGTGCAAGATGCCGGCCTTTTTCAGGTCGAAATCGATGCCCTCTTCCTCGGCCCAGGCGAACAGGTGCTCCCGAGCGGCAATAGCCATGCGGGCCGTTTCGATGGTGTTTTGGCGGTACTGCGGGATGGAGCCGATGAACTCGGCGAACCAGGACAGCTTGTGCCAGCTGGGCTTGGGATTGACCAGCAGCGGTGCATCGCTTTTGAGCATCCACTTGATGCCCTTGAGGATGGTCGACCAGTGATTCCAAACTTCGGCGTTGGAGGCGGACAACTGACCGCCATTGGCAAACGAGGTTTCCATCGCTGCATAGCGATGCTTCTCCAAAAGAGTGACAGCGAAACCACGCTTGGCCAGCGCGTAGGCAGTGGTGATGCCGGTGATACCGCCACCAATGACAGCTATCTTTTTCATGCGTGCAGCTCCAGAACGTCAAGGGTCAGAGCCCGTCCGCGACATGCGGATCAGGCGCCCCCTCTGTTCTGGACCTGAGAGTTTCACGAGCGCCGCTCGCTTGCTCCTTCGGTGCGACGGGCGACGACGGGCCCGGCGGCTCTTCAGAGTTCACCTGTGATAACGGTCCTTTTGCCTGAGAGTTTCCGGGGCGGTTGCTCCTTCGGCGCTGCACACGACCAAGCCGCTGCAGTCTCTCCCGATATCACTTCTTTGCCATGAGCGGCTGCTCACGGCAGTTCTTCCCTTACAGCTGTTGCACAGTGCGCGCCAAGCGACACTCGCTCGCCGCGGCTGACTGCAGCCACTCTACCGGATCTGAAATTGCACAGCTACGGTGCAACAATCAGCGCGCGTTGCAGCTACATGCGCGTTTCTACCGCAGTTTCGGGACAGAAGATAGCCCCGCCCCATCGCTGCTTGGCCTCAGCCGCCGACCACCTCAATCAGCTGGCTCAGGTCGACCGGCTTGGTCATATGAATATCGAAGCCTGCAGCCAAGGCTGGCCGCCTCGATGACGGTTCGCAGATCCACCTGCTCCTTGCGCAGAACCCGCTTGCCAAGCGAGATGTGGGAGATGTCGAACAGATCGTCGAGCAGCAGCGCCATATGCCGCACCTGCCGTGCCGCTCGATGATTTGCTGACTGCGGAGTTTTTGCGCATCGCTTGCCGCCGCAGAACCGGAAATCAAGCGATCATTTGACGGCTACATTGTACTTGGAAACCCGGGTGGCAAACCGGTTCCATTTGCACCTTGGGCGGTGCCGTGCCATACCCGAGCAGGAATGCATCAATACTAAGATCACGCAGGAACCAGCCCAATGCTTGAACTTCGCCCGAGCTGTGAATGTTGCGACGCTGATCTACCGCCCGGATCGCGGCAGGCGCTTATTTGCTCTTTCGAATGCACCTTTTGCGTGAACTGCGCCGCTTCGAAGCTGGCCTTCATCTGCCCCAACTGCGGAGGGGAACTGGTTGCCCGGCCGCGCCGCCCCGTCGCCAAACTCGCCACCCACCCGCCCACGGATCAACGCGTATACAAGCCGCTGGGCTGCGATCCGGCGGGTTGAAAACCGCTCGAGCCGCACACTCTATAGCGCAAGAAGGCCCGCACATGGCGGGCCTCCCGGTCTTGCTGGCGACTGCTTACTTCGGCAGCTTGAAGGTGATGAAGCTGGCGCGGCCGTCGCGCAGTACCCGCATCGATACTGAACGATTCTTCGGCAGGTCCTTGACCACCTGGCTGAACTTCTTGACGGAATCTATCGCTTCGTTGTTCAGGTGCGTGATGACATCACCCGGACGCAGGCCGATCATCGCTGCCGGGCCCGGCCTGATGTCGTTGATCACTACGCCACCGGAAATCTCCAGCGCCTTACGTTGCGCGTCGGAGAGTTCGGTCACCGATACACCCAGGCGGTTATCGCTCTGGCTGTTGATGCTCGAACCCTCTGCAGAGGCCAGCACGTCGCCATCCTCGGGCAGCGCACCGATGTCAATGTTCAGGGTCTTGCGCTGGCCATCTCGCACCACTTCCAGCTTAGCCTTGCTGCCTGGCTTCATCGCGCCAACCAGATGCGGCAAATCACCGGACATATCGATCGATTTATCATTAACGCTCAAGATCACGTCGCCAACTTTCAGGCCGCCCTTGGCAGCCGGACCGCCATCCATCACCTGGGCGACGAGCGCACCAGCAGGACGCTCCAGGCCGAAGGATTCGGCGAGGTCCTTGTTCACTTCCTGAATGACGACACCAAGCCAACCGCGGCTGACCTTGCCGTCTTCACGCAGCTGGTTGGCCACGTCCATGGCGACGTCGATCGGGATCGCGAACGACAGGCCCATGAACCCGCCGGAACGGGTGAAGATCTGCGAGTTGATGCCTACCACCTCGCCGTCGAGATTGAACAGCGGGCCTCCCGAATTACCCGGATTGATCGCCACGTCGGTCTGAATGAACGGAACATAGCTTTCGTTCGGCAAGCTGCGACCTTTGGCGCTGACCACGCCTGCTGTCACCGTGTGATCGAAACCGAACGGAGAACCGATCGCGACCACCCACTCCCCTGCTTTCAACTCTTCGGAGCTGCCAATCTTCACGGTCGGCAGGCCGTCCCCTTCGATTTTCAGCAAGGCCACGTCGCTGCGCGGATCGGCCCCTACGAGCTTGGCCTGCATCTCGCTACGATCCGGCAAGCGCACCATGATCTCATCAGCGTCGGCCACGACGTGGTTATTGGTCAGGATGTAGCCGTCCTCGGAAATGATGAAACCCGAACCGAGCGACTGAGCTTCGCGTCGACGCTCGGGTAACTGAGGTATCCCGCGCTCGAAAAACTCGCGGAACATGGGCGGAATGCCCTCAAGATCGGGTATTTGTGCCTGCGCTTGGCCTCGCACCGGCTGCTTCTGCTTGGTGCTGATGTTCACCACTGCGGGCGAAGCATCCTCCACCAGAGGCGTGAAGTCCGGCAGGTCGGCGTGGGCAATGAGCGTCTGTCCAAACAGCGCTACACCGGCCACGGCAGCCAGGAAGTTTCTACGAAGAATCATAGGGACTGGTCTCTCCACGATGAAAAAATGGGTTAAACACGACCGGTCTCGCGCCACAGCCGATTCCTGGTCAAAAAAAAACAGCGGGTTGCCGCATGCACAATGGCTAACTCTAAGCTGACAGCCGGTTTGCGGCAAACCCACCCAAGGGAGCTGGCTGTTCCGTCAGCCTGAACCAGACTTTACGCCGAAGACAGTCAGCTGGGTGTGTAGCGGGCGTAAAGGAAAAGTAAGGTTTCAACCGCAGCGCCCTCGCATTCAACGTCCCAAAGCTCTATTTTCCCTGCTGGTTTGAGGTGTCCAACAGTCCGGCGGCGTCTGCAGCCTGACACACCCGCTGATAGTCGTCCGGCATTGTCAGCGCCGCCTCTGCACGTCTGAGTGCCATCGCGGCATGTCGGTTCGCTGCAAGAGCAACCGCCGCGTCGCCGAGTCGACCCAATGACGCCAACGCTTAGCGGGCCAGCGCCTCGACCGTTGCGGGCAGGTCACGCATGTCATTGATCACGGCGGCCACGCCCAGCTCACGCAACGCTTGGTCATGCCCAGCTGGAATGTGGCTGGCGCCGGTAAAGCCGATCACCTGCATGCCCGCGGTGCGCGCCGCCAGCACGCCGGTCGGGCTGTCTTCGACGACCAGACAATGGCCAGGCGCGACGCCCATGCGCTCGGCAGCCAGCAAGTAGACGTCGGGCGCCGGTTTCGGTGAACGGACCATTTCGGCGCAGAAGATATCGCCGGCCACCCGTTCGGTCAGGCCGGCACGCTGCAGCGATGCTTGAACGTTGTGCAAACGGCTGTTGGATGCCACCGCCAGCGGCAGCTTGATGGCCAGTAGCGCTTCGCGCACGCCTGGGATCGCCTGGACTTGTTCCGCCACGATCCTCTCGCCCTGCCGGCGTAGATCGGCGTCGAAAGTCTCCGGCATGGTCAGGTCGAAGCGTTTTTCGATCAGATCGATAATGCTCGGGACGGTCAGGCCGAAGGTCCCTTGCAGCGCGGCATGCAGCTGCTCGGCGGGCACATGCAGGCTCAGGGCCTCGAACAGGACGCGGTGGCTGATGACTTCACTGTCGACGATCACACCGTCGCAGTCACTGATCAGCAGGTCGATAGAGGCCATCGGCTCTCCTGAAGGTTGATGCGCAGTTGCGCGCGGCGACTCTTGGCTGGAGACAGCGGTTGGACTGCGCTGCGGACACCAAGTTTTGTTAGCCGCTTACTAATCGAACCGAGCACAACGCGCATTTTCTTCAATACCGCGGCAGTTCCCGCTCCTATCGTCGCGCTGATGTTCATGCGTACTTTCAGGAGCTTTCGATGAGTCTTTTGCTGTCCATGGCCGCCTTCGCGCTGGCTTCTTCCATATCGCCCGGCCCGGTCAACATCGTCGCGCTCAGCGCTGGCGCGCAGTTCGGTTTGCGGCCAGCCATGCGCCACGTCAGCGGCGCAACCATTGGTTTCACGCTGCTACTGTTGTTGATCGGGCTGGGCCTGAACGAACTACTCGATCATTGGCCCTGGCTGACCGAATCGATCAAGCTGGCTGGCGTGGCATTTCTGCTGTACATGGCGTTTCGGCTGGCCGCAGACAACGGTCGCCTGAATGCAGACAAGCCTGCGATGCGGCCGACGCTGCTGTATGGCGCAGCGATGCAGTGGCTCAACCCCAAGGCCTGGCTGGCCTCGGTAGCGGGCATGGGCTTGTTCGCTGCCGCAGGCGACGCTTCCTCAGTCTGGCGCTTCGCAGCGATCTACTTCGTGATCTGCTATGCCTCACTGGCGTGTTGGGCGTATGCGGGCACCTTCCTGCGGCAACATCTCGACAAGCCCGCACGGGTACGGCTGTTCAATCGATTGATGGCATCGCTGCTGGTCGCCAGCGCGGCTTACCTGCTGCTGACCTGACGGGTGTCGTGGCGCACGTTTCGGCTTCCTGTTCGATAGTGCCCGGGCGTGGCAGCCAGCAGTTGCTTGAAGGCGCGCTGCAGGTGCGCCTGGTCAGCAAACCCCGCATCCAGCGCCACATCTGCAATAGGCCGGCCACGCCGCAGCTCGGCTCGCGCAAACTGCACGCGCCGATTGGTCAGATAGGCATGTGGGGTCATCCCGAACCGTTTTTTGAAGGCGCGGATGAGGCTCGACGGCGAGACGCCTGCCATGAGGCTGATCTCGCCCAGTTTGAGGGAGCGCTGATAATTGTCGGCGATGAACTCGGCGGCACGCTGCAGTTTCAGGTCACTCTCCGGGACGCCGACTTCGAGCCCCAGTCGCTCGTGCGACAGAGAGAAGAAAGATAGGGCGGCGGTTTCCTTTTGCAGCAAATCGGCGTTGTCGTCGATGAGCACTGTATGAAAGCGGCTAAAGGCCGACTGTAGCAGCGGATCGAGGGTCATTATTGGGGCGAAGCAGCGAAAGCCTGCTCCACCCATGCCTAAGTGGTCTTGCAGCTGACTCAACCAGCCAACATCGACATAAAGCATGCGATACGCCCAAGGCTGGTTCTGGATCGGATTGCAGGCATGTACGTCGCCGGGGTTCATTAGCACCAGGGTGCCGGCTTCGACGCGGCACTGATGTTCACCGTTGATGTAAGTACTGGCGCCGCTGTCGATCAACCCGATGGAGAAGGTTTCGTGGCTGTGCCGCGCATAACAGACGCGGCGGCCATCTTCCACAGTGCGCGACTCGATGAACGGCAGCGCCTCGTCGCGCCAGAAGCTGGAGCCAGAAGCTGAACGAGACTGGGCGAAGATTTGCTGATGCATGGTCGAATCTGTAACGGCAGTTGGGAACCTCAGCGTAGCCGAAAACGGGGCGATTGATTGGCAACCTGCTGTGTTTCGGCAAGGCGAGCGATGGCCTTCGGGGCAACGGGAACGGCCATCAGAGAATTTCCAGACCCTCGCACTTGTAATTACCGATGAAGATATCGTCCTGCAGCACCTCGCCGTCGAGGTTGAAGCAGAACAGGTAGCTCTCGGTTCGATCACCGATCTCGACGCTTTTCAGGCCAACGCACTCGTTGGGATGGCCCGGCAGGATCTTGAACGATGAAATGCCCCGCTCAGGAACACGCTGACCGACCTCAAGGGTCCGGATCTGGCTGAAGTCTTCGCTGGCCATAATCAAGGTGTTGGCGCCACGCTCCCGCTCATCGATCGCCTCGTCGAATGGCTCGGTCGAGATCTTGCGCGGAAAGAAAAGCCATTCCCGGCGATACGGGTGCCACTCGGCCGCCTCGTGGATCACATAGCCGTCCGGCCCGACGCCCAGCGCGTCGCGGATGCGTTGATAGCGCTCCGACCAGTCCACGCTCTGTACGGCGTAGTGGCGGTCGAGCAACTTCACCCACTCCTCAGAGGCCTTCTTGCCGTGGCTGCCGACGACCAATTGGTCGTTGTAGAGCGTTGCCCACTCCGCTTTGAAACCCTTGAAGGCTTCGTCGCCGCTGCCGGTCATGAGAATGTTTCGAGGCACCAGCTGGTTCTGGTCGCGGATTTCACAGACCAATCCAGTGCGGTCATCGAAGGTCACCAAGCGCTTGCCGAACATGGCCAGCTCGGAGAATTCAGCGCCGCGCCCGCCCTCGGCGATCAGGCTGACCAGCTGAACTCGCCGCCCTCATGCTCAGGGATGTCCTCGAAACGGTAGTTTGGCTTGCCCGTTTGCAGGTCGACGTCACGGTGCAGTCGATCATGCCGCAGGGTCGATTGCCAGGCGATTTGGCCGCTGTCCAGTTCAACCTGGGACGCGTGGTCTTCATCTGTGATGATCGCCAGCAAGTATTCACGGGTGGTGCTGTCGTAGCGTTCGAGTCGCCGAACGTCGAAGTGCGATTCGCTCATGAGGTCAGGTGCTCGTCGCTGTTTGGCGCCACCGGCACGCCCGGTGGCTCGTCAGGTTTCGGACAGCGGCAACCTCGCAAGTTCACCGGCAGTCATCAGCACCTCAGCGGCTGCAGAACGGCTGCGTCTGTTTTACTGTCGGACCTGAAGCACGTATCCAGATGGGACCGCATGATCTTTCAGCTCTCAAATCGACAGGATTCGACTGTCGACTCGCACGCGCCAACGCCGACTCCCTCCAGCCGGGCTGCGCGCCGACTCGCCGTTACGTTCACCAGCGCCTTGCTGCTTGGCCTGGCCGGCTGCGGCACGCAAAAACCGGAGGTGCCTGCGCCCCGGCCGGACGAAGTACGCGCCAAGATCGTCCGGCTGATCCCCAGCAACATCCCGAATCGACAGGGCTGGGCCACCGACATCTACGCCGCCTTCGATGCGCTGGCGATCCCGCCGACTAACGAGAACCTCTGCGCCGTCCTGGCCGTCACGGTGCAGGAATCCACTTTCCAGGCGACCCCACCGGTCCCAGACCTGGCGAAAATCGCCCGCGATGAGATCTACCGGCGCGCGTCCCGACTGCATGTCCCACGCTTCATCGTAGATGCGGCCCTGGACGTTCAATCACCCAACGGCAAGACTTACAGCCAGCGCCTCGCGGCGGTGCGCACGGAAGAACAGCTGAGCGCAATCTTCGACGACTTCCTCGGCATCATGCCGCTCGGCAAACAGCTGTTCGGCACGCTCAACCCAGTCAAGACCGGTGGCCCCATGCAAGTCAGTATCGCCTTCGCCGAAGACCGCGCACGCGACTATCCCTACCGCCGTGAAGGCTCCATCCGGGATGAGGTGTTCACTCGCCGCGGCGGTATGTACTTCGGCATCGCGCATCTGCTGGACTACCCCGCCAGTTACACCCAGCCGCTGTACCGCTTCGCAGATTTCAATGCCGGCTGGTATGCCAGCCGCAACGCCGCGTTTCAGGCCGCGGTCAGCCGTGCGAGCGGAATCAAGCTGACCCTCGATGGCGACCTGATCATCCATGGCAGCCGCAAAGCCGGCCAGACCGAGCGTGCGGTGCGCTCGCTGGCGGCCAAGCTCGACATGAGCGAGACAGCGATTCGCAACGCCCTGGAGCGCGGCGATACGCACGGATTCGAGAAAACCAGCTTGTATGAGCGCGTGTTCGCTTTGGCTGAAAAGCGCGCCGGAAAGCCCCTGCCCCGCGCGGTGCTGCCGGGCATTCGCCTGGAAAGTCCGAAGATCACACGCAACCTGACGACCGCCTGGTTTGCCAATCGGGTCAACGATCGCCATCTGGCGTGCATGAAACGTGCAGGCCGCTAGCGGGAACATTTGTTACCGGCACCCCTCGCAGTAGAGGTACTGCGAACTCGGAGCCGTCATGTCCCAGCTGAACATTGCACTTGCCATCATGGGCGGCGTTGCTGTCTGTATTGCCTTGCTGTCGGCGCTGATCAAGCGTAGCCCTGTATCCGAGCCGGCGCTCGCCGTGCTGGTCGGGCTTGCGGTCGGTCCATATGGCTTGAGTTGGCTCGATCTCGCGCGCTGGGGCGACACCTTCAGCGTTCTCGAGCAAGCGGCGCGGCTGACGCTGGCAATCGGGCTGATGGGTGTTGCCCTGCGCCTGCAGCGTGCAGCGCTCAAGGCCATGCTCAAGCCCGTCATGCTCTTGCTGATCTTCGTCATGCTCGGTATGTGGCTGGTGTCATCCTTGTTGGCCGGTTGGCTGCTGGGGCTGTCGCTATCTATGGACAGCCCTGCTGCTGGGTGCAGTGGTCACGCCCACCGACCCGGTAGTCGCCAGCTCGATCGTGACCGGCAAGTTCGCGAAACAGCACCTCCCCTTGCGGCTGCGCGACACCGCTGTCGGCGGAATCCGGAGCCAACGACGGCCTGGCCTACGCCTTCGTCATGCTGCCAATTCTCATGCTCAGCCATTCACCTGTTCAGGCCTGGTCGCGCCGGCTCATCGAGTCGATACTGGATACTGATCGGCATCGGTGGCGCCGCGCTGATGGGCGCAATCGTGGGTTTCGCAGCAGCCAAACTGCTGGCCCTTTCCGAGCACAAGAAGCTGGTAGCCAGTTCCTCCCTGCTGGGCTACACCGTGGCATCGATCATGATGCATGGCGTGTCCGCGGCCCCGCTGTCGCGTCTGTATGCACACCATGCCGGCGCGGCGCCGCGAGGCAGCGCTCACCTGGACGAGTAGTCTGGCTGAGCCAGTAGGACGGAAACGGGCGAACCGCGTTGGGACGAGCCAATCAGCCCATCAGCCCCATGCCCGCCAGCACGAAGGCGCCAACCGCCACAATCAGCCCGAGAACGATGGCTGCTCCGTCTCGGGTGGTGATACCCAGACCGAACAGGCAGATGGCCGAGAACGGCGCGGTGCTGGCGAAGGGCAACAGTTCGAGCGGAGGCACCGAGGTCGCAAGCACGACGCAGAGCGCCGCAATCACCCGTAGAAAGCTGCTGCGGGTGGCCCAGACCAAACGCTTGTTGCTCACCTTGTCCAACCAGCGCACAACCGGACGGATCTTGTTCAGGCCTTTCTCAAGCTTCTGGCCGCTGACCGAGCGATGTGCGAGAAATCCGGGCATCCAGAAATGATGCCGACCAAACAACAGCTGGATGGCGAACAATGCGACGATCAATGCAAGCATGCTCGGCACGCCGGGAATACCGCCGATCGGGCTGATCTCGATGATAGCGGGAACGAACAGGAACGGCCCGAAGCTGCGCTGACCGATTTTGTTCTGAATGTCACCAACCGATACCTTAGGTTGGTTATCACCTGACTCGACCACGCCGTCGATCACCTGTGCAAGACAATCATGTGCGTGTTCGCGCTTGTTGGTCTCAGTCATGCGGTCCTCCTCGTCGCAGTATGGCTGTGGATACGGCAGGATGCCGCTGCGACACTTAAAGCACTGTTCCGCTGACATAATTCTCTGATGAGCTACAGCCAGTTCGAACGGCCGGTTACAAGCGCAACACATGGACAATAAATGATTGCATTTGGATGGCAACGAAACGCTAATGCCCCACCCGCGCCAGTCACACCACCATATATATTTTTCCACTCTTAGCGATCGCCAATAATCAAGGCATGCGACCCGAAAACGCCGTTCATCGGCGCGGCGAAACGAGCTCGGTTTGTCAACAACCTGTAACCCAATCCGGGCACTCTCGGAGCCATGGAAAGCCGCGACGGCTGGCGCAAGGAAGCGACTATTTTCAGGACCACCAACCACTCGACCGAGACGACATTGGAGGCCACATGAGTAGCAAAACGCTGGAAACCCTGGTCAAGCGATCCGACCTCAACCCCAATCATCCGCTTGAGTTGTGGAAGCAGCTGCGGCGTTGTAAGACGGACAATCGTCCGAGCGCGGCGGCACTGGCGAGGCGTGCGTCAATGGACCTCGAGTTCTGCGCGGCCGGACGATAGGCATCATCTAGCCGGCATGCCCGTACATCGCCCCTTGCGTCGCAAAACAACAAGCCGAACCGGGCTCGGCGTTGAGCCCGTCAGGCCCGCAGGTTTAACAGTACGCCTGCCCTCCGAGATCACGGGCTGAGGTCGAAAGCTATTCGCTCCCTCGTTCAGATACGACGCGACCAGAACCCTGATTGACTCTGTACCGCCGAAGTGAACAGAAGGCTTCTGCAGCGGTCTGGTCATCGCTCACGACTGAGTGGCACGCTCCTGACGGAGCAAAAGCCAGACGATCCCGAAAGCCCCTACTGCCACCACCGCAGCGCCGAGAAAGATGCTCTGCATGCCAATGTAAGCCGCCAGCACGCCCATGATCGCGCCAGACAGCCCCAGCGACAGGTCGAAGAACATGGCGAACACGCTGAGGCCCGAGCTGCGGTTTGCCGTTCCCACGCGTGACACTACGCCAACCCCCAGCGCGGGATAGAGCAAGGACAGCCCGCAGCCCGTCAGCGCGGAGCCTGCCAGGGCAAAGCTGGGCGCCTCCGCAAGCCAGAGCAACAAGAGCCCGAAAATCTCCACCACCAGGCACACCATCGCCACCGAATAACCGCCGACGCGGTTGATGAGGTTCGGCCCCAACAAGCGCGTCCCGATAAACGCAAACGCAAAGGCAGTGAGGCACCAGGCCGCGCCATCCCAACCGCGGGCGTTGTAATACAGCGCGATAAAAGCAGTCAGCGTGCCGTAGCCAATGGTGGCCAACGCCAGACTGATACCAGGCGGTGCGACCTTCCACAGCACTTTGCCGAACGGCAAGCGCTTGCCGGGATTCAGCGGTGCATCACCGCGCCGCCAAGCCAATGCGAGGCCCGTCGAGGCAAGCGCCATCGTCACGACACCCAGGCTCCACAGGCCCAAGGATTGAGTGAGAAAGACACCAAGCGGTGCGCCGATCCCGACGCCGCCGAAAGCCGCCACGCCATTCCAGGAGATCATTCGCGCTGTGCTTTCCGCGCCCAGTCGGCTGATGCCCCAGGTGATCGCCGATATGCCGATCAGGCTTTGTGCAAAACCGAGCATCAATCGGCTGCCGACCATCACGGCGATGCTTGCCATCGGCCAGGATTCCAGCAATGCCGAGGCGAGCAGCAACAGGCCACTCAGCAACCCCGACGCCATGCCGACCAACACGGTCTTCTTCGCCCCGCGCTCGTCCGCCAACCGGCCGGCAAGCGGGCGGCAGAGCAAGGTAGTCAGATACTGCGCACCGATCACGATGCCGGCAATAGCAGTGCTGAAGCCGAGATTTTCATGAATGTAGCCCGGCAGCGATGCCAACGGAATGCCGATGGAAATGAACGAGATGAAGTTGAAGACCACCAGTGACAGGATGAAGAAGGTATCGTTGGCAGGAGGTTTCGCAGCGGGCATCGGATCGCCTGTTGAGATGAGCGGAAGGAAGATGACACGGCGGGCCAAACCGACCCCGGCGCCTATGGAACGCCGGGGTGGCGCGCAGGTCGTCCGGGGTTAGGACCGCTAAGGGGTTGGTCCGATCTTGCCCAAGCGGAAATCATCCTACAACCACTGTCAGGCCGACGGCGCGCTCGATTCAGGTCTCGCTCGCCACAGCTGCGACCTTCGGCCGGCACCATTGGGGCAAACCGATCAGGATTACCGCGCTGACGATAACCGTCATCGCCAACCAATCCTCAGGCCCGATGCGCTCACCGGCAAACGGGATACCCAGCAGCACCGCCACCAGCGGATTTACATAGGCGTAACCAGGTTGTGCCCGAGATTGAGCAAGCCGATGCCGATCAGCCCCAGCAGGATCCCGCCCCACTCCAGCCCGGTGGTTCGCTGCCCCCGGGTCAAACCGAACAGCAAGGCAAACAGCGGCACGCTGGCAATCGCCAGCGCCGCAACCGCCGACGGCAACCCCAAGGTGCTCGGCAATGGTGACGCCGCCATTGCCGCAGCCGCAACTGAAGTCGCGAATCGTGCCCTCTTCGAAGGCCGGCGCCAGGTACTCCAGCGCACCATCCGCGGGCAGGATTGCACCAACCATGCGCTCGCTCGGGCTCCAGCGCACGCCGGTGAAGTAACTCGAGGTTCGCGCCGGCGCTGAGAAAAACAGCGTCGAGGCCAAGCTGCCCCATGCGGCGCTGTGCCTTGCCGATACGGTTCCGGTACTCGTCTTGCGCTATCGGCTCGACGCCATCCAGCATGTTGCGCAAGCGCCCAAGCACTTCTTCCTGCGTGCTGCCGCCGATACCGCTGGTCATGCCTGTTGTTCGAAACCAGCCAAAAAAATGTTCGCCGAATTTAAGTACAACTTATTTTTCTGGCAAAGCTTTTTTCTGCCGTGCCGTGAAAAAGCCAAAATCAAGGCTGGCGCGGGCTTGTCCCGCCGGCCGTATACTGGCGACTTTCACAAGGCGAATTTCATGACAGTCGACCGTATCGGCGAGCGATTGCGTCGTCACAGGCGTGCCGCGAACAAGACCCTGAACCAGGTAGCCAAGGAGTCGGGGCTGACGGCGAGCTTCCTGTCCCAGGCCGAACGCAACCTTACGGGTGTCTCGATTTCGTCGCTGGCGAACATCGCAAAATCGCTCGGCGTCCCGCTCAATTCGCTGTTTGATCAGCCCAGCCAAGCGCAGCCCGATTCCCACCAGGGCGAACGAGTTCGTTACACCATCGAAGGCCAGCCGCTGGCGTACGAGCGCCTGTCTACAAGCTTTCCAGGCAATCTGCTGAACGCCGTCAAAGTCAGCATGCCAGTGGGTTACCAGTCCGAACTCATTGCCCACGTAGGCGCCGAATTCGCCTACGTCCTTTCCGGACGGATCAGCTACAGAGTCGATGGCCGCGACTATCCGTTGGCCAGCGGTGACTCCATACATTTCGATGCGGGAAAGCCTCACCACCTGGCCAACGTGGGCGATCAACCGGCCGAAGTGCTCACCGTAACGACGATGGGCCTGTTCGACGATTTGACCACCCGCTAGCTGGCACCGCTATTGCTTGATCTCGACGCCTGGAGCTCGATACCTGAAGCTCGCCAACGAAATTCAGCAGCGCTTAATTTTTGTTGACCAGGTTTTCAGCAGGACCTAATTTCGAGGCAACCCTCGATGAACATGAAAAGATGAGGTTTGCATGCGAAACACTATCGCCATCCGAGCATTGCTCGCCGCGGGATTGATCCTCGGCTCGCCCCTCAGCTTCGCCGCCAGCAATCTGGTGTACTGCTCCGAGGGCAGCCCCGCCGGTTTCGATCCCGGTCAGTACACCACCGGTACTGACTTCGACGCCGCCTCGGAAACCGTATTCAACCGTCTCGCGCAGTTCGAACGAGGCGGCACTCGCGCCCTCCCCGCGCTGGCGAGCAAATGGGAGGTCAGCGATGACGGCCTCACCTATACCTTCCATCTGCGTCCCGGGGTCAAGTTTCATACCACTGACTACTTCAAGCCCAGCCGTGAGTTCAATGCCGACGACGTCCTCTTCACCTTCCAGCGCATGCTCGACAAGGAGCACCCGTTCCGCAAGGCATACGCCAGCGAGTTCCCCTATTTCGTCGACATGGGCATGGACAAGAACATCCTCAAGGTCGAGAAGCTCGACGACATGACGGTCCGCTTTACCCTCGACACAGTAGATGCCGCCTTCATACAGAACCTCGCGATGAGCTTCGCCGCGATCCATTCAGCTGAATATGCCGATCAGTTGCTCAACGCAGGCAATAGCGAGCAGATCAACCAGAAGCCGATTGGCACCGGGCCGTTCGTGTTCAGCCGCTACCAGAAAGACGCCCAGATCCGCTTCAAGGGCAACAAGGAATACTGGAAACCCGAAGACGTGAAGATCGATAACTTGATTTTCGCCATCACTACCGACGCCTCGGTCCGTGCGCAGAAGCTTCGTGCCGGGGAATGCCAGATCACGCTCAACCCTCGCCCGGCGGACATCGAAGCGTTGCAGAAAGATCCCGACATCGAGGTACCGAGCCAACCCGGCTTTAACCTCGGTTACATCGCCTACAACGTTGAGCACGAGCCACTCGGCAAGCTTGAGGTGCGCAAGGCGTTGGACATGGCGGTCGACAAGAAATCCATCATCGAGGCCGTCTATCAGGGCGCCGGCCAATTGGCTGTGAACGCGCTTCCGCCCACGCAGTGGTCCTACGACGAGAGCATCAAGGGCACCGAATACGACCCGGAAAAAGCGCGCGAATTGCTTAAACAGGCAGGCGTCAAGGAAGGCACCGAAATCACCCTGTGGGCAATGCCCGTGCAGCGCCCCTACAACCCCAACGCCAAGCTGATGGCGCAAATGATCCAGGCTGACTGGGCCAAGATCGGGATCAAGGCTCGCATCGTGAGCTACGAGTGGGGCGAATACATCAAGCGCGGCCATGCGGGGGAGCATGACGCCGTGCTGATAGGCTGGACTGGGGACAATGGTGACCCGGACAACTGGATGAACACCCTGTATGGCTGCGATGCGGTAAACGGCAACAACTGGTCCAGATGGTGCGACGCGGCATACGACAAAGTGGTCAAGGATGCCAAGCGCATTACGGATCAGGCTGAACGCACAAAGCTGTACGAACAGGCGCAGCAGATCATTCAGGAGCAGGTGCCCATCACGCCTATCGCCCACTCCACTGTCTACCAACCGATGCGCAACAGCGTGGAGGGCTTCGAAATCAGCCCCTTCGGGCGCAACTCCTTCTATGGCGTAGAAAACAAGCGTTGACAGTAGCGAAGCCAGGCCTGCCTGGCTGACCGCCTTTGCATGTTTTTGGACTGCCGGTCCGCGCAGCCAAGCGTCATCAGCCCAACGATAGCCGCGAATGTGAGTACGGCGATCGAGGCGGTGCTGTCGCGTAGCCATAGCTTTATCAGGAGTTCTGCGATGTTCAGCTTCATAGCCCGCCGCGTGGGCCTGCTGATACCCACCTTTTTCGGCATCACGCTACTCACCTTTGCCCTGATTCGCATGATCCCCGGGGATCCGGTGGAAGTGATGATGGGAGAGCGAAAAGTCGATCCACAGATGCATGCCCAGGCGATGGAGCGGCTGGGTCTGAACAAGCCACTCTACCTGCAGTATTTCGATTACATCGGCGATCTGGCGCAAGGCGATCTCGGCGAGTCGCTGCGCACACGCACCAGCGTCTGGAAAGAGTTCACCACCCTGTTTCCCGCCACCCTCGAGCTTGCCTTCGCGGCACTGATCATCGCCGCCACCCTGGGCCTGCTGGCTGGCGTGGTCGCCGCACTTAAACGCGGCTCGCTGTTCGACCACGGCGTCATGGGCGTTTCGCTGGTGGGTTACTCGATGCCGATCTTCTGGTGGGGGCTGATCCTCATCATGTTTTTCTCCGTCGGCCTTGGCTGGACGCCTGTTTCGGGGCGTATCGATCTGCTTTACGACGTACCGCCCGTCACCGGCTTCATGCTCATCGACACCCTGCTCAGCGAAGAACAAGGCGCGTTTCTGGACGCGCTTCACCACATGATTCTCCCGGCCGTGGTGCTGGCGACGATTCCCCTGGCGGTCATCGCACGAATGACGCGCTCGGCGATGCTCGAAGTGCTACGCGAAGACTATGTCCGCACGGCTCGGGCGAAAGGTTTATCGCCGAACCGGGTGGTGTTCGTTCACGGGCTGCGCAACGCGCTGATCCCCGTCCTGACCGTGTTCGGCCTGCAGATCGGCACCCTGCTGGCCGGAGCCGTACTGACCGAGACCATCTTCTCCTGGCCGGGCATCGGCAAGTGGCTGATCGAATCCATCGGCGCACGCGACTACCCGGTCGTGCAGAACGGCATCTTGCTGGTCGCCTGCCTCGTCATCCTGGTCAATTTCACCGTGGACATCCTCTACGGCCTGGCCAACCCCCGTATTCGCCACCAGCGCTAAGGAGGCCAAAGCATGAACAGCATCGAGACCCTGCCGGCCGCCGAACCGACTGCTTGTTACCCGTCACCCCTTCGGGAGTTCTGGAGTGCCTTTCGCCGCAACAAGGGCGCATTCGGCGGCCTGATCTATATGGTGCTGCTGGTTGCCTGCGCCCTGTTCGCACCGGCTTTGGCACCCTATAACCCCAGCGAACAGTTCCGCGATTTTTTGCTCGCCCCGCCGGCCTGGCAGGAAGGCGGGACGGCGCAGTTCATGCTTGGCACCGACGAGCTCGGGCGGGACATGCTTTCGCGGCTGATCCACGGGGCGCGGCTGTCCCTGCTGATCGGCCTCGCTTCGGTCGTCTTTTCGCTGCTGCCCGGCGTCCTGCTCGGCCTGCTCGCAGGCTTTTCCCCTGCTCGGCTGGGGCCGTTCATCATGCGCCTGATGGACATCATGCTGGCCCTGCCCTCGCTGCTGCTGGCGATGGCGATCGTGGCGATCCTCGGCCCTGGTCTGATCAATACCATCTTCGCCATCGCCATCGTCTCGCTGCCCTCTTACGTGCGCCTGACCCGGGCGGCGGTGATGACCGAGCTCAACCGCGACTACGTGACGGCCTCGAAACTCGCTGGCGCCGGAACCCTTAGGCTGATGTTCATCAGCGTGCTGCCTAACTGCATGGCGCCGCTGATCGTACAGGCCACCCTGAGCTTTTCCTCGGCGATTCTCGATGCCGCTGCACTGGGCTTTCTCGGCCTTGGCGTGCAGCCGCCGACGCCTGAATGGGGAACCATGCTGGCCTCGGCACGCGATTACATCGAGCGTGCCTGGTGGGTGGTGTCGCTGCCCGGCCTGGCGATCCTGCTCAGCGTGCTGGCGATCAACCTGCTCGGTGACGGGCTTCGCGATGCGCTTGATCCCAAGCTCAAGAATGCCGCGTGATGAATCCACAGATGCTTCGTTCAGACCTTACGGACACAAGGGACAACCGCCCATGAGCCTCCTCGAGATTCAAAACCTGTCGGTGCGCTTTGGAGACGACGGCGCGCCACCTGTGGTGGATGGGCTAGACCTCAGCGTCGACAAAGGTGAAGTGCTGGCCATCGTCGGTGAGTCCGGCTCTGGCAAGTCAGTCACGATGATGGCCTTGATGGGACTGGTCGATGCGCCGGGCAAAGTGGCGGCTGATCGCCTCCAATTCGCCGGCCAGGACTTGCTGACGCTCAAGGGGCGCCAGCGCCGTCGAGTGATCGGCAAGGACTTGGCCATGGTCTTTCAGGACCCGATGACCGCGCTCAATCCCAGCTACACCGTGGGTTTCCAGATTGAAGAGGTGCTGCGACAGCATCTGGGCCTCAAGGGCAAAGCCGCTCGGCAGCGCGCACTCGAGCTGCTCGAGCGGGTCGAGATCCCCGCCGCCGCCAGTCGTCTGGACGCCTACCCTCATCAGCTGTCCGGCGGCATGAGCCAACGCGTGGCCATCGCCATGGCCATCGCAGGCGAGCCGCAGCTGTTGATCGCCGACGAGCCGACCACGGCCCTCGATGTCACCATTCAGGCACAAATCATGGACCTGGTGCTGAGTCTGCAGCGCGACCGGAACATGGCACTCATCCTGATCACTCACGACCTGGCCGTGGTGGCCGAAACCGCTCAACGCGTCTGTGTGATGTATGCCGGCCAGGCGGTCGAGACCGGGCGCGTACCAGCGCTGTTCGACGCACCCGCTCACCCGTACACCGAAGCGCTGCTCGCCTCCATCCCGGAACATTCGACCAGCCGGCGTCTTGCGACCTTGCCGGGCATCGTCCCGGGTCGATACGACCGCCCGGCAGGCTGCCTGCTCTCGCCACGTTGCCCTTACGCTCAACCACGCTGCGGAGAACGACCGGCACTGGAACCCTACGACCGCGGCGCGGTGCGCTGCTTTTACCCGCGCAACACGACACCTGGCGAAGCACCTGAAGTGCTGCCGGAGTCGCAACGTCCTGGCCAGCCACCCGGGGAACACCATGTCTACTGAGCCGTCGACAGGCAGCGTGCTGACCGCACGCGAGCTGACCCGCCACTACCAGATCTCACGGGGGCTGTTCAAACCACACGCCACCGTACGCGCGCTCAACGGTGTGTCGTTCGAACTGGCGCCCGGCGAAACACTGGCCGTGGTCGGCGAATCCGGTTGCGGCAAGTCCACGCTTGCACGAGCACTGACGCTCATCGAGGAGCCGACGTCCGGATCGTTGCAGATTGCCGGACAGGAAGTGGCAGGCGCAGACAAGGCTCAACGCAAACAGCTACGCCGCGACGTGCAGATGGTGTTCCAGAATCCCTACGCCTCGTTGAACCCAAGGCAGAAGATCGGCGACCAGTTGGCTGAGCCGCTTGTTATCAATACCGGGCTGTCACGCAGCGAACGCCGGGAGCGCGTGCAGGCGATGATGCAGCAGGTCGGGCTGCGTCCCGAGCACTACCAGCGCTATCCGCACATGTTCTCCGGCGGCCAGCGCCAGCGCATCGCCCTTGCGCGGGCCATGATGCTCAATCCGAAGGTGCTGATTGCCGACGAGCCGACTTCGGCGCTGGATGTGTCGATTCAGGCGCAGGTGCTGAACCTCTTCATGGATCTGCAGGAGCGGTTCAACGCCGGCTACGTCTTCATCTCCCATGACCTGGCTGTTGTCCGTCACGTGGCCGACAAGGTACTGGTGATGTATTTCGGCAGCCCGATGGAAATGGGCCCAGCCGAGCTGATCTACAGCCGCCCCCTACACCCCTACACTCAGGTACTGCTGGCCGCGACGCCAAGCATCCGGCCTGACTCGACGAAGCCGAAAATCAAGGTCAGTGGCGAACTGCCCAACCCGCTCGACCCACCTACCGGCTGCGTTTTCCACACCCGCTGCCCTCACGCCACCCAACGCTGCAGTTCAGAAGTCCCGGCATTCCGCCCTTTGGACGACAGGCTGGTGGCCTGCCACTATGCCGAGGAGGTGGGCTCGCCACCCCAGACCGCAAGTACGGTGTCAGCCTTGTGCTGATAAGCCAGCGTCCGTCCGAACTGAACAAGACGATGCTTGATCCATGCAGCAACTTCGTATCCATGAGGCTTGCCAACGCAGAGGATCAGGCTGTCATCAAGCGACTGTTGCCTGGTAGCCTCGGCGGATTTAGTGACATCCTGCCGACCCCGCGCAGGCGAGGCCCTGATTGTCGGCGATGCCAGCTTGCTGCCAAGCATGCACAGCAATTACTGAATCCCCCGTGACCAAGCGCTGATCACAAAGTGGCACGACGGCTGCAAGAAGCATGACCTCACCCACCTGTGGAGTTAAGAGACATGCCTCAAGCCCACCAAGACGACGACTTTCCCTTGAGCGAAGTGCCAACAGGAGCCCGCAAAGGACTGTTTTCCACCTCGATCATGCTGTTCGGTTTTACCTTCTTCACCGCAACCATGTTCGCCGGCGGCCGCATCGGCATGGCATTCGACTTCACCACGCTGCTATGGGCTGCGGTTATCGGCAACCTGTTGCTGGGCTTGTATGCCGCGGTGCTCGGCCTAATTGCATGCCGTAGCGGTCTCAACTCGGTGCTAATGGGGCGCATCTGCTTTGGTGAGATCGGTAGCAAGCTTTCCGATGTGATCCTCGGGTTCACCCAAGTCGGCTGGTACGCTTGGGGCACTGCAACCATCGCACTGGTACTGCTAAAGATTTTAGAATTACCCGAAAGCCTGACGGTCCCGCTTATGGTGCTGTTCGGCTTCGGCTTCTGCATCACGGCTTTCGTCGGCTACAAGGGGCTGGATTTGCTCTCGCGTTTCGCGGTGCCGGCCATGCTGGCGCTGCTCATCTGCTCTCTGTGGATCGCTACACGCGACGTCGGCGGCCTGAACGCATTGATGGCCGTCGAGCCCAGCGAGAGCATGACCCTGAGCATGGCGATCACCATCGTCTTCGGAACCTTCGTTAGCGGAGCTACACAAGCCACCAACTGGACGCGCTTCGCGCGCAGCGGCCGGGTAGCCGTCCTGGCGAGCCTGATCGGGTTTTTCATCGGTAACGGGTTGATGATCATCGCCGGTGCCTACGGCGCGATTGTCTATCAGCAGCCGGACGTGGTTGAAGTACTGGTCCTGCAGGGCCTTTCCATGGCTGCCGTGGTGATGCTGTTTCTCAACCTGTGGACCACCCAGGACAATACCATCTACAACTTTGCCGCTGCCGGCTGCAACCTGCTGCGCACCGGACGCCGTCGACTGGTCACCTTCGGCGGTGCCGCGATTGGCACGCTACTGGCGATCGGTGGCATGTCCGACATGCTGGTTCCCTTCCTGATCGTGCTCGGCTCAATCATCCCTCCGATTGGCGGCGTGATCATGGCGGACTACTTCTACGCCCATCGCGGCCGCTATCCGCTACTGGCCGATGCTCGACTGCCCGCCTTCAACTGGGTTGGTCTCGCGGCCTACTTTATCGGTGCCCTCAGCGCCTACCTGTCGCCTTGGGTCGCGCCCATCGTCGGGATTGTGGTTGCCGCACTGGCATATGTCGGACTCTTTGAACTGCAGCGCGCGCTGCTGGGCCGAAACGTAGCGGTGGTACAAACGCGCCCATGAGCCTTACGGTATCGATGGCGCTCAGTCTTCCCGGGCTCGAAAGCCTGCGCCTGCGTGCGGGGGCAGCAGGCCTGGACAACCCGGTTCGCTGGACCTGCGTAGCCGGGAACGAGGGCATCGCGGATCGGGTAACCGGTGGCGAGCCGGTCTTCGTCACCGGAATCAACCATCCACGTGACGGGACCAACCGGTTGCGCTTGCTGAGCGAGGCGCAGCTGATGTGCTGGCGTACCGAGGCTGACCGGGCACAGTTTGCAAGCGTCCTCTCCCAACCGAACAGGAGTACCGCATGAACATCATCAACGCCCGCCTGCGTGGCAAGAAAGGATTGTTTCGCATCGAGCTCGACGGCAAACGCATATCGGCGATCGCCCCGCAACCGAGCCCTCCGAGTCCAGGCATTGGCGATCTGGATGCCGTTGGCAATCTGGTCACCGCGCCCTTCATCGAGCCGCACATTCATCTCGATGCCACCCTCACCGCTGGTGAGCCGAACTGGAACATGAGCGGCACCCTGTTCGAAGGTATCGAGCGCTGGGCCGAACGCAAGGCCACGGTCACCCATGAAGACACCAAGACGCGGGCCAAGAAAACCATCGACATGCTGGTTGACCACGGCATCCAGCATGTGCGCACCCATGTCGATGTGACCGACCCGAGGCTCGCGGCGCTCAAGGCCATGGTCGAAGTGCGTGACGAAACCCGTCACCTGATCAACCTGCAGATCGTCGCCTTTCCGCAAGAGGGCATCGAATCCTTCACTGGCGGTCGTGCCCTGATGGAGGAAGCCGTTGCCATCGGCGCGGACGTGGTCGGTGGAATTCCCCATTTCGAGAACACCCGTGAGCAGGGCGTCAGTTCGATCAAGTTCCTCATGGATCTAGCCGAGCGCAGCGGCCTTCTGGTTGATGTGCACTGCGACGAGACGGACGACCCACAGTCGCGCTTCCTCGAGGTGCTTGCCGAAGAGGCCCGCGTACGCGGGATGGGCGCACGCGTGACCGCCAGCCATACCACGGCCATGGGTTCATACGACAACGCCTATTGCTCCAAGCTGTTCCGGCTGCTGAAGCAGTCGGAGATCAACTTCGTTTCCTGTCCCACCGAAAGCATCCACCTGCAAGGGCGCTTCGACAGTTATCCCAAGCGCCGGGGGCTGACGCGTGTGGCGGAGATCGATCGCGCCGGGATGAATATCTGCTTCGCCCAGGATTCGATCGTCGACCCCTGGTATCCCCTGGGCAACGGCAACATCATGCGTATCCTCGAAGCCGGGCTGCACATATGTCACATGCTTGGTTACGAGGACCTGCAACGCGGCCTCGATCTGATTACCGACAACAGCGCTCGCACTCTCAACCTTGGCGAAGGCTACGGCATCGAAGCCGGCCGGCCGGCGAATCTGCTGATTCTTTCGGCACCGAGCGACTACGAAATGATCCGCACCCAGGGCCACGCCCTAGCCTCGATCCGCAACGGCTCGCTGCTGATGCAACGCACGCCGGCGCGCGTCGAGCGGTGTTGACGTCTCGCCAGAAGCTGCGCTGCCGGACGCTCCAGCCACGTGAGGTAAATCCTCATATCTCCCGATGACTTTCACAGGCACTGGGAAGCCAAGTCACCTGGTGCCTGCGGGCTCTTTACGCTGCGAGGCCTTGGGCGAACAAGTTCGCCCCTACAAGTCGGGCCATTCGCATCGTGGGTGCAGCGTTTCACCCGACGCAGCCTTTCAGATAAGT